>JBQTHQ010000076.1:0-117724 GCA_052389695.1 Bacteroidota bacterium
GTTAGTAGAAGTGCCTCCATCGCCAAAATTCCATGAATACGAATTTGCTCCCTGATCATTCATACAGAAATTAACCATAT
Source organism: Bacteroidota bacterium (assembly GCA_052389695.1). Lineage (GTDB taxonomy): Bacteria > Bacteroidota > Bacteroidia > 2-12-FULL-35-15 > 2-12-FULL-35-15 > 2-12-FULL-35-15. The sequence goes on from JBQTHQ010000076.1 coordinate 81, forward strand.
CGTTTGCACAAGCCGAATCAGGGGAATTAAACCCGGCACCATTCACCTGGATACCTCCTCCGGTTCCACTGGTATAACCCAGATACGCATTAGTAATGCTATATGCTTCCATCGATGGATTATAAAAGGAGGATGTCGTATATGTATGACTTACAGGTGATAGGGGTACTGTATCATAGATCGAGGGACTTCCATCTTGAAAACTCCATTTGATATAATGAATAGACGGATTGGTGCTTGTATTGGTAAATGTTACGTTGAGCGGCGCACATCCACTAGTAGGGCTGGCTGTGAAACTAAGTTGCGCGACTGATGTCAGATTGCCGATTAAAAATAAAAATGCAGCAATGGCGATTTGAAGAGTAATTTTTTTCATGGGTTCGGATTAAAATTTCAAAGGCTAAAATAAAATAATTTGATATATAAATAAGTATATTAAGAGAAAATAAAGGCCGCACAAACTGAAACTTTCAGCTTATGTGATTACGTATAAAAAAGCTTTTATTGAATTGTTAATCGTTTAAATGTATTCCCTGATTCAGATTGAATACTGATAATATAAAACCCTTTTTTAAATGTGCTTACATTAATTTGTTTCGTGTGTCTGCCGGCTGCTAATGTTTCATTATAAACTAATTGGCCTATTGCGTCAAATACTTGTAACTGACAATTTTTATTTACTGCATGATATTGAATTGTCACCGATTCTGTTGCAGGATTTGGATGGATAAACAATTGTTCCGCTGGATTTTCCATAATGCCAATAGGTGCTGCTGAACTTTTAATATTTGAACGAGTGGTAACTATGGTTCCCCGTGTTGGAGTACAGCTAATGCTCCATTGGGTTTCAATGCGCCATCTTCCATTTGGATAAGTGGCAAAAGCGGGGTCAGCAACCGTGTTTTGGGTCCCTGTTACACCGCCTACAATTGCCCATGTGCCTGTTCCATCATTATCACGCTTCAATACATAACTGCTTACAGGATTGCTGGCGCCTTCTATCTCATAGGAATTCCAAAGGGCTTGTCCGTTGGCTGGATTATATGCCATGTAGATGGTATTGTGATAAGGGCTCAACAAACTAAAATTTCCCGCTGTATCCTGAATTTGGATCTTATACCGGTAAGTACCAATATTGGGATTTCCTGTATTCGGAAAATATTTTGTTCTTACTGTGTCTACAAATAAACTCAGTGAATCAACATGAACAGATGCTATGGGCTTATAACTATTAGTGGCTATTTCCCTGTAAACTATAAAGCGTTCCACATCATCATAAGGTGTTTTATCCCAGTAGATCATATTATTTTGAGAAATACTATCAACGGTTACTTCACATAATTGCGGAACGGGAACTCCTATACGATTAATGTCGTTGGTAAGGAAGATGTCATACAAACCATTATTGGTAAGTGTATTCCCGGCAAAAGCGATAGACGTGGATGCATATTCTCCAATAATAATTGGAATATTATTTAAACCGATTGCTATCTCATTTAGATAATCGTTATCCAACCCTCCGGCTTTTTTTGCCCATTTAAATTGACCGTTGTTTGTATATTTTGCCAGATAAAAATCAAATGTTGTGTTCGTTCCTGTGCTATTGTTAAGCGTAGTGCCGTCAATGTTAATAAATGAAGAGCGAAAGTGTCCTCCTACAAAAACATCGCCTTGCGCATTTGTTGTAACTGCCTGCGCATGATCCTCCGTTAAGCCGCCAATTCGTTTCGCCCATAATGCAGTTCCTGCGCCATCACATTTTAGCAGGAATCCATTACCGGTAAAAGTTGACGGAAGAAGTTTAAGTTTTACATTATCAAATGATATGGAATCGGATTGGAAATGTCCTGCAATAAAAATATTTCCTGCCTTGTCTGTAGCAATCCCTGTGGCCTCATCGAAATAACCATATCCTGCCCTTTTCGCCCAGATGACATTCCCTGATGAATTATATTTAGCATAAAATACATCACGATTAGCCTGAGACTGCAATACAATATTTTCAATTTTTATAGAATCCCTAAATGATCCTGCGATGAAAATATTTCCTACTGTATCTGTGGCTATGCCATATGAATTGTTGTCTTCATATTCTACTTTTTTTGCCCAGATAGCGCTGCCGGTTGTGCTATTGTATTTTGCAATAAATGTATTATCCTGTGAAGAGCTTCCCGTTAATTTTATAGCATCGAACTTGACACTGTCGGAATAATAAAATCCTGTCATGACCACATCTCCGTTCTTATCAATATTTATTTTTGATGGAAAAACAGATCCGCTCGCTGCCAATGCTTTTGCCCACAAAGCTGTTCCTGAAGGATTATATTTTACAAGAAAACCTCCCCAGCCGCTACCATCATTGCGAAGAGAATCTGCACCGAACTTTATATAATATGAATAAAATGCACCTGCCGCGTATACATTCCCATTTTTATCCGTTGTAATTGATAGCCCTCTGTCATCCAGCCATTCGTCTCCTGCTTTTTTCGCCCAAATAACATTTCCGCAGGAATCGGATTTCATAATGAAAATATCACTGTTATTACCCGAAGGTTCAACATTATTAAGAGTGGTGGCCCCAAGTGTAAGTGTTGGAGATTTAAAAAAACCAATACTGTATATATTCCCAAATACATCAACAGTTGTACTCACACCATAATCCGGATCAGCACTTCCATAACCTTTTGACCATTGGCAACTAGGTTGGCCTGCTAAAATTGTAGATATCGAAAAACATAAAATAATTAGTATTGTCTTGACACTATTAAATTTCTTCATCTTAGAATATTTTTTTATTGTATTACAATCCGTTTAAATGCACTTCCGTATTCCGTTTGCATATTAATGAAATAAATTCCTTTCCTAAATGTCCTCACATCCATTTGTTTAATGATAACCCCATTGGATACCCCATCAGCTGATAATTCTTCATTATAAACCAACTGGCCCAAGGCGTCAAATACCTGTAACTGGTACATTTTAAATCCTGCAGGATATTGCACTGTTATCATCTCTGTTGCTGGATTTGGATAAATCTGAATTTCTCTGTTCAGTATTTCTTTATCTTTTAAAACAGTGGATATGGCTGCTACACTTTTGATATTGGAGCGTGTAGTAACAATAGTTCCACGTGTTGGTGTACATGCGGTTGCCCAAATAGACTCCAACAAGTAACTCACATTAGCTGTGAGAGGAGGATTATTATCTGTATAAAGAGTATTTGCTGCCGGCACTGAATCGATCGCTTCAAAAACACCTGTACCTGTTGAATCACGAAGGATACGATACATTGTAACTGTTGCTCCTTCATAAGCCACCCAGTTTAGATTTATTACTCCGCCTACACCTTGGTTAGCCTGCAAGAATAATGTACGGTGATGCGTGCTCAATACACTTTCGTTTCCGCAGGTATCAACAATAGAAATTTTATAACGGAAGTTGGTAGTGTTCGGATCTGCAGCCGGCAAATAAACACTATCAACATATTCACTCAGTGAATCATAATGTACTGATGCAATGTGGACGAAGGAAGTTGTGATCTCTCTATAAATGCGGAAGCTGTCAACATCCGTTAATGCTGGTTTCTCCCAATATATTCTGTTGTAATTTGAGTTGTTATCTACCGTTACCATGCATAAAGATTGTGTTGGTATGGTTAAAATTTCTACAAATATGGTAGAAGATAAACCGTTACCACAGGCGTTCTTACCATATACTGAAATATTTCCGGATACCGCCGTATTATCAAAGTTAACAGTGATACTATTCGTGCTGTCTCCATTTACAATGGTTGCTCCTGTTGGAAGCGACCAGATATAATCATCCGCATTAAATATCGGAGAAACGGTATATACAACTCCGTTTGATGCAGGGCAAACTGTTAAAGTATCATTTCCGGAAATGTTTCCTGCTATATCAGGTAATGTATTTACCGTAATTGACAATGTTGATGCAATGCCATTTCCACAAGTATTTACAGGTGTTATTGTAATATCTCCTGAAACCGCGCCTGCTCCATATGTAACAGTGATCTGGTTGGTTCCTGCTCCAGCTGTAATGGTAGCACCGCTTGGTACTGTCCAGTTATAACTGGTTGCATTAGTAACTAATGGTATGGAATAGTTTATGCCTATTGTGGTTGGGCAGGTTGTAATTAATGCCTGTCCTGCTATAATATCCGCTGCATCAGGATAAGGATTTACTGTAATTGCTTTTGCAGATGTGATTCCGCTACCGCAGCTGTTCGTTCCTTTTACCGTAACATCGCCGCTTTGAGCGCCCATGGCATAATTTACGGTAATGCTGTTGGTATTGGTTGCAGAAGTGATGGTTGCTCCAACAGGAACTGTCCATACATATCCTGCAGCATCCGCGTTGGCAACAGGGCTTACACTATAAGTAATAGAAGTAACACCTTCACAAACACTCGCTACACCTGAAATGGTACCTGCTGCAGAAGGCAATGGGTTTACCGTTACCGGGAATGCAGAAGATAATGTCCCATTACCACATGCGTTTGTACCTCTAACCCTGATGTTACCCGAAATTGCACCCGATCCAAAATCAACAGTAATATTATTCGTATTAATACCGGAGATCAATATTGCTCCTGAGGGTAAAGTCCAGGTATATCCGGTTGCTCCAACTATTACAGGTGTGGAATACACAACACCATTTTGTCCCTGACAAACTGTTACCGAGCCGGATACATTATCAGCAGGCTCAGGGATATCAATAATATTTACGAAACTAAATTTGGTTTCATTATCATTTGCCGCTAAATTATCGGTTACCGTCAGTGAAATATGCTTCGGACCGGCTGTTGTATAAAGCACTGTATGAGGCCCTTGTGTATTGGCTGTTGCCGGACTTGCACCCGCTCCGAAATTCCAGCTCCAGCTATTGATGGTTGCTCCAGAGCCGATGGATGCATCTGTGAATGTAACGGAAGGCGTTCCATTTAAACATTCTTCATTTGAACTGGCTGTAAAATCAGCTGTTGTAGGACACGCTTTTCGTTTAACAGTAACAAAGTTCCCTGAAGCAGGACAAGCACCATTGCTAATAACCCAACGTAAACGTACCGAATCTCCGACTAAAAAATTATCAACTGTTGTGGTTGGGCTTAAGGGGTTATTAACTGTTATCGCACCATTTGAAGTATAATTTACAACCCATGTTCCGGTACCGTAAACAGGTGTATTGGCCGACATGGTAGCCACTCCCGGACATATCTGCTGATTGGCGCCGGCAACTGCCACAGTAGGTGTATGGTCAATTGTTACTGTAAATGTTTGCACTGTTGATGCATTATTTGCGGCTCCATCGTTCACTGTTACAGTAATTACAGCTGTGCCGGCAATACCTGCAACAGGTGTATATTTTAATGTTCCGGTTGTATTGGGACTTGTATAAGTTACTATTGGATCAGGGATCAAACCTGTATTTCCGGATTTTGCAGTAATGGACAATGTCTGCACTTCAGAACCTGAACCGCTTGTAATTCCGCTTATATTAACCGTTTGCTCGCTTGCATCCTGACAAACGGATGCCGGATCTGATATCGCAGCAAGTGTTGGAGGAATGTTGTTTGTTGCCTGTGTACCCGATGAAGAAGAGCCTCCGATAAGATAATTATATTGACAAGGTTGTGTCCCATTGTATTCATATACGGTAAATGTATATGCAGTATTGGATTGTAAACCTGTAACAGTAACACTGTTCCCGTTTCCATCAAACACTACATAATTTCCGCCGCCAATATTGGTACCGCTTCCAAATACCGTATTGGGGACGTAACCCACTGCATCATTCGGAACTATGGCTGAAGTAGTTGCTGCACGTGCAACAACAATTCTGTTGGCCCCATTACCTGCAGTCCAGTTTACAGTGATGGAAGAAGTGGAAACAGCTGTAAAATTAATTGCTGAAGATGCTGCTATTGGTTCACCTGCCAGCGCATTGATATTATTCTGGAAAATGGAATGCGCATACGTGGAGCAATTGGTAAGCAAGTCAGGTTTTGAATCTCCATTCAGATCTCCCACTGATATATTGGAAGGGTTAACTTGAGAAGCTGCCAAAGTAAAATGATTTGGAGCCGCAATGATAATGCTTGCTGTGCTGTTATTTTTAAATAATGATACCTGGCTTCCTGATGTATATCCCACAGCAATATCCGCTTTGTTATCTCCGTCTATATCTGAAAGGCTTACATCGGTAACTGTAATTGATAATGTTGTGCTGACATAAGAAGGCGACAACATAGAAATTGTTCCGGATATAGAATTATTTTTAATTACAGCAATGTTCGTAGTTCCTGAACCTGTTACTAAATCCATTTTTCCATCGGTATCAATGTCGCCTATGGCTAAGCCTTCTGTAGCCGCTGAAACGGTTGTTGAAGTATACGGAGCAAATGAAATAGACCCGGGAGAACTTGTATTTCGCAAATACGTAATGTTGTTACCTGTTCCGCAGGCTAATGCTACATCTGTTTTACCGTCTCCATCCAGATCACCTGTTGCTATTGTATTAATAACAGATGTTCCACCAATCAGAATATCGGTTTTAGAAGAAAAATTAATATTCCCTGTTGAACTTATATTTCTGTAATACGAAACAGTATTATTTGCATAACTTACGATGATATCGGGTTTACCATCCTTGTCAAGATCCGTTGCGGCAATATCCGTGATCATTACTGAAGTATTCCCGGGGAATTCCAATAAACTTGCAAAGCTCACCGCCGCCACACTGCTGGTATTGCGATAAACAACAATTGAAGCAGCCGAATTATAATAATTATTCAACGCCACATCCACTTTTCCATCACCATCAAAATCCGCTACTGCCAGGTCGGAATAATTTGAAGAATAAGGATGATAATAACCGGAAGGAGGACCAAAAGTGATTGGGCCACCACTAGCTGTTACCGTATTACGATTAACGCTCATGTAACTATAAATATGAGCAGCAACCAAGTCGGGCCGGCCATCCAGGTCAATGTCCGCAAATGTTTGCTCAGACGGATAAAAATATGCAGAGAAAGATGTTGCAGCATTCAGACTAGTTGCAGTAAAATTACTTCCACTGCAGGAAGAGGTAACAACAAATGGTTTTACTGAACATCCTGTTAAATTATTATTTGTAACGGATATAGGCTCAAAAGTGGCTCCCAGAGGAACTTGCACAGTTAACTGCACTGCAGTTGCCGAAAGCACAAGTGCTTTTGTTGCGCCAAAAAAAACAGTATTATTCGCTGCTGTTGGATTGAAACCCGTTCCATTTATTGTTACTATTGTTCCTATAGATCCATTAGACGGAGTAAAAGAAGTAATAGTGGGAACACTTACAGATGACGTTAGTACATCTGCTGTAGCATATGCATCCGTTAAATAATTATTGTTCCCTGTAATTCCTGTAAAATCAATTACCGCAAAATTATAATATGTAGCGGGAGATAAACCTGTAACAGTAATTGATGTACTATCCGGCCCTTTGTAAACAACATAAGTATTGGCGCCACCATAATAATAACCGGAATTGTTGGATGACATGAATGCAGGATTGTCACTGTAAGAAGTAAAATCAAGCGGCACATTTACTTTTGCTCCTGATAGCGCCCAGCCGCTGGTAGCAGTAAAAGAAGTTGCAGCAGCAGTGGAGGAAAAACCAACCAGCGTTCCATCAATCCCCGAAATAAATGAAGAGTTTTTGGCAGTTGTTGAATTTGCAAAACCTTCATCCAGTTTCCAATATCCTTTTAATCCATATTCATTGCCTACCAGGGTTTTATGCATGTTGTTCTTAATGGTAAATGCGCTTTGTGCAATGTTCCATACTCTTACTTCATCAATTTGTCCAATGAATTTTCGTCCGCTGATCTGGGCATTATCTCCAATATAAACCGGATAGGTACTGTTATCACAAGTTCCGCTGGTAGCAAGATATGCGTCAAGCGTTCCATCAATATATATTTGCAGCTGTGAACCTGTATACACTCCGGCTACGTGGTGCCATTTGCCATCGATCACATTGCGGTTTCCGTTCACATAATAGGGCGAACCACCAATGGTGATGGCAAAATGCATCACGTTGGTAGATCCGTTACGGCAAAGTCTCCAGCTGTTATCTCCTTTTGAAGCGATCGTTTGATTAGCTGCACCGGGGGAATTTATCTTAAACCATGCTTCAACTGTCATTGAATTGGTAAAATCGAAATTCGATTCGTTGGAAACGCTTATATAATCTGTGGTACCATTGAATGCTAGTGCTGTTTGAAGACGTCCTGCACGAACACCCACATTTCTTCTTCCTCCATTTCCATTGGCCCAGGTGGCACGCACGGAATTAGAAGTGATATTGCTGAACACTAAATTAGAAGAAGGCACTGTTGGCTCTGTTGCCAACGTTTGCTGATAACCTGTTGCATAGGATAATGTCCTGTAATTATAAGTATTATTGTATGTGTTGGTTGAAACATTGTATTCAAATACAGAGAACGCATATGTAGTGGTATTGGACAACCCTGTAACCGTTACATGATTTCCATAACCGTTGTAAATAACATAAGCGCTTCCAACCATGTTCCCAAAACCATAAGTGGAACTGGGTGCATAATAAGTAGCATCTGTCGGAAGATCATTATTACTTGTTCCCGGTTTGCAGGTAACAATGCGGTAGACACCGCCTCCGCTAGACGGTGTGGTCCAGCTGACCATCATGGAATTATCAGTAATGTTGGAGAATGCCACAGTGTTGGATGCCGTTGTTGGTTCAGCGGCAAGTGTTGTAAATGTTTTAACAGGATATGATGAGGTATAATAATTATTTGCTCCTGAAAACCCATTGTAACTAAATGCAGCGGCAGTATAAGTAGTTCCTGCAGCCAATCCGCTTGCACTGATAGAAGTTCCCGTAAGATCATACATTACATAAGGGTAAGGGCTTGTTCCGGTAATATAATCACCATTTCCAAAAACAGTGCTTCCAAAATAGTCCGTTCCATCTACAGGAGGGTTTGCATATGCCGTAGCGCTTCTTAAGGCAATCAAATTGTTAGTTCCGTTACCGGCAGTTAAGCTTAAAGAAGCTGAAGATGCGGTAATGTTTGATGATATCAAATTGCTCACCTGTACAGTAGGTTGAACAGCCAGTGTATATTCAGAATATGCGGGATGGCTTCCCAGATAATATTCTGATGAAAAAAATATATTGTATTCAAATATCCTGACCGTGTACCGGGTGTTTGCTGTTAGCCCAAAAATGGTAGTCCCTGTTGATGTTCCGTTATAAACACAATAGGTAGAATTCCCCATAAAGGAACCTGAACCATAGGTACTGCTTGCTGCATACGCGTTACCGTTGGAGGGATAAGAAATCGCACTGCCAAAGGGTGCACAGGTAACGATGCGTCTTGATCCGTTGCCTGGGCCCCAATTAATAGAGATATATGATGTGCTGGTTCCTGCTGTGCTTATACAGCAGGCAGGAACTGTAGGGGCTTGTGCATTAACAATAGTAATGTTGGCAAAAAGCCCAACTATCAGCGATAAACCTAAAGAGTAAAAATTTTTCATTGAATTGTTTTTAATTTTTATGTTGAATAATGAATATTGTTCTGACCAAATTAAGGGATTGCTAAAATAATACATTTCCATAAATTAGCAAGGGCTAATAGTGTTAAGCTATTAACAGCTATAAAATATCTGTAATTATTTCTTCTTTTTGAAGCCAATGAGTATGAATGCCCAATTTTTTTGCTGCTTCAATATGCTGGATGGAATCTTCAATAAATAATGTTTCGGAAGGCATTAATTTGTTTTCAGAAAGTACCAATTCAAAAATATCCGCATTAGGCTTGCGCATGCCTATTTCATAAGATAGATACATTTTTTCAAAACAGCCGGACAGATCAGATATTCCGTATGTTTTTTGCAGATACTTATTAATCGCCTTCATATGTATTTCATTGGTGTTGCTTAGTAAAAAAGTACGATGTGTTCTTTTGAAGGACTGTAATAATTTTAAGCGTTCCGCGGGGAGGTCCAATAACATGGAATTCCAAGCCTGATCGATCAATTCGTCCGGAATATTTTTTTTGGCAAAGCTCCGTATCTCATTTCTGAAATCAGCAGAAGATATCTGCCCTTTTTCATATTGATCAAACCATTTTATTTGATGCGCTTGTGAATACAATTCATCAAAATGTTCTATTTCCAGGTTTTTAAAAGCTTTTATTAAAAGCGTATAATCAATATTCAGGATCACACCGCCTAAGTCAAAAATAATATTTTTGTAATTGTTGGGGTTGAGGGACTTTGGCATATTAACTTTCAATGATAATGTATGAATACTAAAAAATATCATTTGGATTGATCTGAAGAAATTCCTGCCACGGCAATCCTGAATTTCCTATCAACATTACTTTATCTGGATTAAATTCTTTCTTAAAGGCATCCATGCCACCAGCTTTTTGAACGACTCCACTTTTAATTTCAAGTCCAATTGTTTTTCCTCGTTTTTCAAGCACAAAATCAATTTCATAGTTGCTATGCCTCCAATAATACACATGAAAATTCTCGGTAAGTGAGTAATTTAATAAGTGTGCTCCAATAGCCGATTCTACCATTCTCCCCCACTGATCTGTTTGAGTTAAAATTTTTTTTAGCGTTTCATTTCTCTGAGCACTTATTAATGCTGTATTGTGCACCTGGAATTTAGGACTTGAACCTCGTTGTCGAATTTTATCAGCAGAGAATTTTTCAATTCCGGCTAACAATCCTGCCGTATCTAAAAGATTAAGATAATGAGATAACGTTGTAGTGTTTCCTGCATCTAACAATTGTCCTAGTATTTTATTATAGGACAGGATCTGTCCTGAATAAAGACAGCCTAATTCAAAAAGCCTGCGCATTAAAGCAGGCTTATCTACCCGTGTAAGCATAAGAATATCCTTTGAAATACTGGTTTCAATTAGAGAATCAGATACGTATTTTTTCCAACGTTCTTCATCCGATATAAGACCTGCTGAACCAGGGTAACCTCCATACCAAACAAACTGGTTAACATCCCAGCCAAAAGCCTTTTGCATTTCTTTAAATGACCAGTGCCCCAAATAGGTTGTTTCGAAACGGCCGGCTAAAGATTCTGTAAGCCCCTCTTGCAATAGTAAACGCGATGACCCCAACAGAATTACTTTTATAGGGAGTTTTTTGCGTGTATCTTCATCCCAAAGCAATTTGATAGTTTCACTCCAATTATTAATTTTTTGAATTTCATCTATTACAAAAAGATATTCTTTGGCATCACTCTGTTTCCATTTTAGCCTGGCATTTTCCCATTGTTGCTGAATCCAAACTGTATCCGAATTAGCAACTGAATCTGCTGATACAAAGTAATGCGGAGCTTTGAACTTTTTCAGTAATTGTGTAACCAGCGTTGTTTTCCCCACCTGGCGAGGCCCCATTACTACCTGAATAAACTTCCTGGGTTCGTTTATTCTTTTTTCAAGTTGTTGAATTTTTGGTCTTTGATACATTTTCAGTTTTTGATTTACTCAATATGCTGAGTAAAATTACTCAAAGTTTTGAGTAAAACAAAAATAGTTTTTGATTTATGATGGTTTTAAATACAAAACCTTCCCAATGGAGTTTGCGGGGGCACTTTATTTTTTACCTGTGAATATAAGCTCCATCAAAATTTTCTACGCCCAGCTCTTTAAATACTTTTACCAGGAGTGTATAGTCAATATTAAGAATCACACCGCCTAAGTCGAAGATGATGTTCTTATACGTATTTATGTTAATGAGCATAATAAAACTTACGAATACTTTTGTTTATTGGGCTACAAATATATAATTTCGCAATCCTTAAATTGTATTTTAAAAAATACAATTGGGCCTATAGCTCATTCGGTTAGAGCAACAGACTCATAATCTGTGGGTGCTTGGTTCGATTCCAAGTGGGCCCACCAAACGGGGGATGTCAAAAATTAATTTTGACTCCCTCGTTTTTATTTTAGCTACATCCCTCACCAATTGGGCGATATACAAGAATACCGAATTTATTTTTGTGGTTTGACACACTCCATTTCTTTTATTAAAGCAAATCCCCTCCGGAAATAGCAGGTTTTGAAAGATCTGTTTGTCCTTATATGGCAGCAATCTCCATACTGTCGGCAGTTTTCCACAAAATTCCAATGCTTTTTTTACGCATTCCTGAAGGTTCGACACCTTTTTATTCGTTTTTAGCAAGCCCTTCTGCATTTCTATTATTTCGGCTTTTAGCTTTGTCGAATATTTGTTGTAAAGCTCAAGGGTAATTTCCTCCAAAATCAGGCGTTCCTCCAATCTTTCGAGTTTCTTATTTGCTTCAACGACTTGCCGATTTATAACCTCTTTGTCACCTTCTTTCTCCTTATTGGCAGTATTATAGCAAGATACAACTTGCCTCAACACAAGCGATTTTAAACCTTCATGTTGGCCAAGAGTAAGGTATTCTAATTCTTTGGCATTCTATATATAAAAGCTATAGCATTTGCTTCTTAAGTTTCATTTTCTTGTATTCCTTTTAAAATTTCTTTAAGGATCTCTATGGCACTTATAATTGCATTATCCGTTCCGGCCACCATCAATTCACCTATTTTACTTTTCTCAGGATTACTAATCTCTCTTTGGATAATTGAGGTGATTCTTTCTTCAACATCTTTTGATCTTGCGAAGATGTTTTTCATTTGCCGGCCTAAAACCCTTGCGGCTATAAGTGAGGTGTCTCGATCATCCTCAAAAAGATCATTATGCAGCTCATATATATTATCGGTTTCTATATCGAAGTAATGTTTTAATATCAGTGTGATGTCTTTAATATCGTTTTGTCTTACTTCCGGTCGGTCGTCATATGCAATAAATTTGAGTATTACAATTCCCGGAAGCGTACATACCTTAAAAACTTGGTCGTTCTCAAATTCAACTTCATCCGTTCCATTTTCATAAACCTCTCTGAAGCCATTTACTGCAATTTGAGTGAGGCCTCTGCCTCCCATCATTACTTTCCCTTCGACTTCTATTTCACCAAAGGGTAGAAGATCTACTTCCAATCCTTCTGGGCTAAAAATGACAAACTGATTTTGACTTGACGTTTGAAAGCCTTCTTTCTCGCATAAATATTTTCTCAACTTTTCGTATTTTTCTTTAGAGGGAATATATACTGCGAAGTCCACATCCTTCGTTCCTAATGGTCTAACTCCATGATGCGCAAACCAGGTGTCCCTTGCAATGGCGCCTACGAGATAGAAATCGATTTCCAACGCATTAAAACCTCTTTCTAAGGCTTTAAACAGTGGCTTTAATCCTTCCTGTCTTAATGATTCAAAGTTTATTTTGTAGGACATTGTGATATATTTTTTGTGCTGTTTCAATATTTCTTGGATCGCCTGTATTCATTAAGTCTACGTATGCTAATATTGGCGGTGCTATATTTGTTTCGCCATTGACATCCCAAAATTTTTTATATACTTGAATATTTCCTTGGGGATCAGGTATTAATCGGTAATTTCTAATGAGTTCGGTTCGGGTTTCTTCAGTATAAATAGTTAATTCGCCGGGCTTCAGATAATTTGTAAGAATATCACCTGCCGGTTCGCCTCCCCAAATGGTATTGCGATTTTTAAATTGCAACTGTTTCCATTTTATATATTCTTCATCTTTTAGAAATTTAAAGCGACCTATGAACAAGGTGGGTTTTAAACGCTCCTTATAAGCAATCATCCATTTTTCAAGAAGCTCTTTTTTATTTATGAGTTTGTATTTCGTCTTGTTTAATTTTATTAGATAACCATCTTCCTTTAATCCGTTGATTACGTAATTGATATTTCCTAATCCTACACGCGTAATGTTAGCTAGTTCTCTGTATGTTTGATTTACGTTTTCATCATCAAGTAAAAAATGAAATATTACCCTTAATCCGGTTTTGGTAAAAGCGCGATTTATTTTTTCCTTTTCTGCAATAAGTTCTTTATTTGTATCAATCCATATAAAGATCTTTTTCTTTTTTAACCATAAATTTCCATTTACTTCAAGATAGGGAATTTGATTGTGTCGAAGTTCTTCTTTGATCTTTGGAAAGATTTTCTCTGCAACAACCAGAAAGTTGTTCTTATACCGTTCAGCGAATTCCTGAATTTGAGGAAGTTGATGGTTTCTAAGCTCTCGTTTAACTTCAATAAATAGACGGCAATGCTGATCATCGATCAACAGATCAATCTCACCATCCAGTTCTTTGGGTACACCTTTTTTCAGTATTCCTTTAATCCCTATCTTAGCAAGATTCTCAAGAGCCATATTTACTATTTCGACTTCAGTCATGTTCACAAATATTTAATGTTCACGTAACGTGAACATTCAAAAATAGTGAACAATTTTAAATAATGCAAATTATTGTTCAAAAAATAATTATGTTCACGTTACGTGAACATGGTAAAATAGTGAACACCCACCGATTCAGTGAGCCCTTTTCTAATGTCTTTTGGAGAAGGAAATCAACATTTTATTACCGATTTTAACAAAAAATTAAGGAAAACACTATTAAAAAGCATAAAATCGGTAATACATTGCCCGATTTAGAAAACTTTCCTTTTAATCCATTTTAAGCTTTTTAGTGCCTTTTTCGCCCAAATCGTCCCATTTCGTCCCAAATCGGACATCGCCATTTTTCTCCTAAAGATATTTGCGCCATTAAACAGCATATCATGAAGAAAAATAATTGCACTCATTCAAAAGTCATCGTTCATCCGGCTTCGATAGAAATGCTTGCCAACGCTACATGGGATTTCGCCAAGCAAATTTTATGGAGCAAGGTTAATTTCGGAGAAGAAGAAATTCTTCTTTCCCAATCTTACATCCGCGAACACTATGAAGAGATTTCTCCTGAAAATTTTCAGAAGAAATCCTTTATCTGGTTTGAGAATTACTGTAAGCGCATAATAGCAGCCAAGGGAAATTATTGCTATGAATTCACACACCCATGTATTTGGTTCAACAAATTTAACCCACATGGATTTTCAAAATCCGTTGTAGAACACAGAAGGGAAATGCAAGAACGGTATGGAGAAGACATTTCATTTTTCATGAAACTTAGAAAAGATCCAATCATGAGCGAGCTATTAAACAATGATTATTCACATAAACCAATTAAACCAAATCTAAATGGAGACAGAAGTTATTAAAAAACAAAAAAAGGTGATACACCTAAAACCCTATACTACAAAAGAAATAGCGGCAATGTATGGGATAAGTACGAAAACGATTATTCGCTGGATGAAGCCAATCAAAAATGAAGTTGGCGAAAAGCGCGGGAGATATTTTACCGTTAATCAGGTAGAGCGCATTTTCGATGAGATAGGATTACCAAGAGTGATTGAATACAATTAATAAAAAATAACATGAGCTATATTATAGTAGATGTCGAAGCGGATGGGCCGATACCGCATAAATATTCAATGGTTTGTTTCGGAGCAGTAATAGTTGAGCCTACACTCAGCAAAACATTTTATGGAGAAACAAAACCAATTTCAAAGAAATGGGAACCGGAAGCTCTTTCCATAAGCGGATTTTCCAGAGAAGAGCATGAAAAATTTGATAATCCTCAAGAAGTCATGCAAAAATTTTCCGACTGGATTCTGAAATATAATTCGCATGGCAGACCCGTGTTTATTTCCGATAATCCTGCGTTTGACTGGCAATGGATAAATTATTACTTCCATTATTTCATTGGAAAAAATCCATTCGGATTTTCAGCAAGAAGGATTGGCGACCTGTATTGCGGCATGATGAAGGACACAAACCAACGATGGAAGCATCTAAGAAAAACAACGCATGACCACAACCCGGTCAATGATGCAAAAGGGAATGCAGAGGCATTGTTAGCAATGCACGAGATGGGTTTAAAAATAACAATTAAATAATTTAAAGATGGAACCTATCTTCATAACAAATTTAAATAAGGAAGAATATAAAGAACTGTTGAGAGAAACTTTTAGGGAAGTCCTTAAAGAAAAAACAACGGATAACCCTCGCTTCGCTGAAATCCTTAATGCACAACAGGCATCTGAATTTTTACATCTCCGAGTTGCTTCTATTTATGAAAAGACTTCTACAAAACAAATCCCTCACTTTAAAAAAGGGAATAAACTTTATTTTAATCGCACAGAACTTGAAGCGTGGATTCAGCAGGGAAAAGTGAAAACAGCGGATGAAATAGAATCGCAAGCCATCACTTATTTAGCAACGAATAAAAAAAATCACTAACCGGAAATTTATTGTCCATTCTTTTGAAATCAAAATTTATTACACATATCGGAAAATTAAATACTGTCTTAAAAAGTAAGCAGCCTGAAACCTTTGACCCGTTATGGATTCAAAAACATTTACCGAAATTCTATTCGTTTATGTTCGATAATCTTTGCACCAGAAAAGGAGAGATTGATTGGGATTTAGTAACGGTATGCCTTGATAGAACTTTTCAGAAACGTTGGGTATATAGCAAAACGGAAATAGTTGCCTCGTATTCTGATGAACAGGAGGTTAATTCAATCCTCGATAAATATAAATCAAAATTGTACACTCTTGCCGTTTCACTCGATGCCGAGGATAAATTAATACGCGACCGAATTCTAACGCGCTTAGTTAGGACTGCGCAACAAGGAAATGAATTAGCCAGGAAGCAAGTAGTGGAGCAAACTAATTTTATGATTTATGACTGGATGGAAAATTCAAAACACATGGCACGATGGAGAGGAAATGAAAGTGAAATGAAAAAGCAAATAGAAACATGCGTTAGGAATTATCAGTATAGCGGAAGCTTCACAACCTATTTGTTCCTGACTTTTTATTATGCGGCACGAGGATTACGGCAAACACAATCGCTTGATACCCCTTTTGGCAAAGGGAAGAAAAGAAGAATTGATTTCGTTGCAATGGAGGAAGTGGCAGAGTCCGATTGTTTATCGATTTGGGAATGAAGATAAAATAAAATTGAAACACTTATATTGCTTGATGGCAAGAATTAAAGAAGCCGAAAAAGAAGTGAATATATTGAAAATGAAATATCTCTCGCAATATAGCCCACTCAAGTGACGCTTAGTTTATGCATTTTTAATGCACATTTCCGCCTGTCGATTAAAATTCAGCGTAAGCCTCTATCATGCCCATAAATTCAAATATTTTATCTAAATCTTCGGGATCAAAGTTCTCACTTTCCCCCATTGAGTCCACCAATTAGACAAGGGTTACAGACAATCAATGTTTGTAGCCCTTTATTATTTGCACACAATTTGCACTCCATCATAGCCTAGTTTAACATAAGTTGATTAAATCATCCCCTCGTCAGTAAAGCTGGAAAAGGATTCGTTAGTAATGATAATGTGATCGAGCAATGGTATGTCCATTACCCTACCAGCCTCTTTCAAGCTCTTTGTAAGCTTTATATCAGCTTCTGATGGCTTTGTATTGCCTGACTAAATGAAATAGTTCCAAATTATATTAACCACATACCTAGAATGCGTTTTGGGTTAACAACCAGAGAATATGAATACTTTAAATCAAGCATTGGGAATAAGCGTATTGAGGATTTTAGTCTGACTTGGTATAATTCAGGCGAATATGTTACTTATAACTCAATGAGTAAAAAAATAATAGCGCATCCTCTTCCTTGGTAGGCATGTGATAAATATAGCAAGTAATTGAATAAAAAGGGGATCAGCAATGAACCCCTTTTCTTTTTGAGTGTAAATCATCAGTACAAAAGGTTAGTCATCTTCATCATAATAAGGCGCTCTGCAAAGAATTTCACCTTTCTTATTTATCCAATAGGCTTTTTTGTTTATATGAACCGTAGCAGAGTCGTCTAGGAAGTTGCCTCCTCCGTCAAATTTAAATGGAATAATTACATTGCCATTTCTATCCACATAACCAGTCTTACCATTTTTCCATGCAAGCATTAGCCCATTATAGTTATTATCAAGAGTTTCATATTTGCCCAAAGGAATCAGTATTTTACCTGTTGAATCAATTGCACCCTTTTTTCCATCGCGTACAACTACCCTAACTCCGTTAAACAGGCGATCTGTCCAATCAAAACGAGTATCAACTTCAACAGTATTTTCCTTCCCATCTTTTATTGTAGAAAATTTTAAAACAGAGTCTTTAAAAGAAATAAATTTTATTTTCTCTGGAACCTCCCAACCATCCAAATCCGGGCGTATGTTTCTTTTAGCATAAATGGGATTTTCTATTGTGACAGTTACTTGTCGCTGTTGTCTATCATTAAATGTGGAATAAGTAAGATAAAAATCCTGATAAACTTGTTCTTTGAAAAGGGTTTCGTCTATAAAAGCTAAACTTAACATTATTGAGAGCCACCCAATTGCTATTCCTCCTAAACCCGAAAGTAAAGAAATAATTTTTACAGTTGTTTTTACTTTTTTTGAAATTAGGAGTAATATAGAATTTATCACTAATAATAAATTACCGAGTAGAAATATTGATTCATAAAAATATGGATACAGTAGTTCAATGTGGAAAAACAGAGCTAGTACAAAAGAAGCAAGAGAAAACACAAAACAGAGCGAACATAATACCGCGAGGCGTTTATTTCCATATTTCACAGTATAGATTATTGTAAATATCGTCAACGCTAACTGTATATATAGACCAATATACATCATTGTCATTTCTTAAGAAGTTTTTTCATTTCTTCCATTTTATCTGTATTCTTTCCCAGCTCATAGTATTTCACTGCGGTTTGATAATCCTTTTGCTTTTCTGCTTTTTTTGCTACTGACAACCATGCTTCCACACAAAAATCAGTATCTGGACCATCGCATTCTTCAGTATTAGCAATTCCCACTAATTCATCTAATGTAAGTTTTTCATCACAAATTTTTATTTGTTTACTTATATACTCATTTAAAGAAAGTAGTTTTTCCTTATTAACAACATAAGGATACATTACAAAAAAAGAATGACCGTATGAAATTCGAGCTCTTCTATAAATCCCTGCATTAAATAAACTGTCTCCATATTTGAAAGATATAAATGAATCCAATACTTCATTTGCTAGAATGGAATCAACATAGGTTATTTTTTTATAAGTAAGTTTTTGGAGGGCTTCGTTGGGTTTTAATTCTAATGCGCGGCAGTAGTAGTGGTGAGCCATAGTATAATCTTTGAGGAGTAAAAAGCTATCAGCTTTCATAATATACCTTGCATAATCACTCGTTACTTGTCCCTTGCTTTGTTGAACAATTAGCAGAAAGGTTATTGAGAATAGAAGTATTGTCCACCGTGTCATTAAAAGCTCTAAATGAACGAATTTTAGGTTTTTAATGTTCATTGGTTTAAATTTGAGTAAAGATACAAATATGGGAACGTTAAGTCCTGTTAATATGTTGCATTCTAAAAGATTCATTTTAATTTATTACCTGATCTTGCTTGGTACTGCTTGCGGGAATATAGGTAGTTCGAGTTCAGAAAATGCTCCAATTTATTACAGAGAACAGAATAAAACCATTAATAATATCAATTATTTTATCATTACTCCGGTTGAAGCTCATATTGATTTTGAGCTTACACGTCCCCCTAAAAATGATCAAAATATTCTTTTATGTGTACCGGGTGCTTATACTGATCTTAAAACGTATGGAGTAGACGGTCTTCATATCTGTAAAGGGAAGGTTTTTAACAAAGACCATATCAATTATACTTTAGGTGGAGGGGTAAAAATTATCAACGATAAAGTGGAAATTTTCCCAACTGGTTATGGCAAATTGCTAAATGATTCTTTACTAAAAACTATAACTGATCAAAATGGAATATTTTTCCAACAAACACAATGCATAATTAACGGTATTGCAGAAAAATTTAGAGATACGAAATTATTTCAGCGAAGAGGAATCATTACTTTAAAAACCGGAGGTTATGCAATTGTTGAATCGGAACAACCAATAACTCTAAGACAATTTTCAGATGATATGGTTATGTTTGGAGCAAAAGATTTACTGAATTTTGATATGGGTTCATGGGATGAAGGCTGGTACCGGAATCCCAGTACGAATAAAACAACTGTTTTAGGACAAAGTTTGGCACAAACTGCTAAGCAAACGAATTGGGTAGTATTAAAAAAGAATTAGTATGAAATATATAGCACTTTGCGTATTTGTTCTTTTTATATCCTGTACGGAAAACCACAATTTATCGCAAAATTTTTCTTGTGAAGAATTCGAAATAAAATATCCTGATGGCTGGAAAATAGTATTAGAAACTCCAGATACAGAAAATACTTATCTTACAGCTTATCTTCTTTATAATCCCCAGTTAAAAGTTCCGAGTGGTACTTATAAAAGAGATAGCTTAATTACCATTGAACCGCTATTTATAGGACCTCAAGATATGTCAGATGTCAATTTACTTCTTAAAATGACTATGAGTAAAAAGATGCTCAGTGAAATACAATATGTTAATTCTGTTCCTTATGTATTTCTAGGAGAAAAGGATAGAACAATATCTTGGGCCACTGTTAGGCAAGGAGGAAAAGGAATGTACTTTATCGAATTTAGCATTGAAAAAACGAGTAAAAATATAATCAGCGAAAACCTTATTACATCTATTATAGCGACAATAAAAGTTAAATAAAAAATGCTAAAAAAAAGTATATACATATTATTAATCTTTCTACAAGAGTTTTCTGCTTATAGTCAGAATGATACTATTAATAAAGGATATTACTCTAATAAAAATTTTCAATTTGTAACTATAAGAATAAATGGAAATATTTACTACTGGCAAATTAGTTCAAACATATAGATTTGGTCGCTTTGGGAAATATATCATGATTCGCTTTCACCATATAAAGCAGATTTTTAAGCTGAAATACAAAAATTAAATTTCTTCTCACAACCCCTCCAAGAAATTTTTCATTAGCTTGTAGAAATTTAGCTTTAGCTTAAAGAATGTTTACGGTTGTCCGGAGGTATTTTCCTTTGGCAATAAGAAAACTTCCATCCTCTCAGAGTGTTTTAACGATAGCTTTAGGTATTTTTGCTTTGGCAGAAAGAAATTTTATAATCTCTTTGTCTTTAATTACATTTTATTTTGAATAAGAGGACTACTGAATGCGTCCTTAACCTCATTCATGCTGCCTGTTCCAATCAGTCCAAGCTCGGTAAGCTTTTCAAACATTTCTTCCTCGGTCCAATGGTCTTTCTCATACGTTGACATTACAAAGTTGATACGTTCAATTAAATCCTTGTTACCATATTTTAGAATGACTGCTTTTCGCATCATTTCTTTTTCGTGCGTTTTGATCTCGCCTTCTATGCGGTCGCTAAATTCTGTCATGATGTTTTTTAGATCTCTTTTGTATTATTCATTAAAATAAATATTTTTAATTAGTCTTTATCTTATTCTGTAAATTTTACACAATTGATTTATCTTGGAGGATCGTTAGCGTACTGGGGTTTTTCTTCTTTAACCTCAGTTGTAGCTGCTGATTTGTTTTGTTCACGCTCGGATTTTGGGTCTTTTTTCTTACTTCGTTTTGATAATTTTCTGTTTCCAATGATCTTAGGATTATTCATTTCCTTGCTATCTTCTGCTCTTTTTCTTCTGATATTTTCTCTTTTGCGCTCCGCTTTTAATTCCGATTTTGCCTGTTTGTTAGTAGCATCGGGACCTGCTTTTTGAGCTTTTGACGGTATTGCTGAAATAAAAATTACAAGCAATGCGATCAATACTATTTTTATATTCTGTTTCATAGTGTTATAAACGGGGAAAAACGCAATCCGGATTTAATATTGAATCATCACATGATTAAGGCTTTTTGGAATCGTCCGGCGATTTTGGAATATTTTTTTCCCTTCTTTTAAGACCTTTTTTATCCTTGGCCAGTTTATCCATTTCTTTTTGATCCTTTTTTTCTTCGGCTTTTTCCCTTTTTCTTCTTTCCTTCTCTCTTTTGCGCTCCGCTTTTAATTCCGTTTTTGCCTGCTTGTTAGTCACTGATGGCGGCTGTTGTTGTGCTTTTGACCTTGATGTTACGATCAAAACAATTAAAATTATCGCATAATATTTTAGAATGTATTTCATGCTTGTTACTAACGAAAAAAAACAGTTCAGGGATTTATTACACTATTGAAATTTTAATTTTAATTACGAGATTTTTATTGGGTGTGGAATTATTTAAGTTTACATTTAGGCATTAAAAATTACGTTAAAATGGAAACCAATAAAGAATTAAGGCTTGCAGTACTTATTGATGCTGATAATGTTCCTTATGCAAATGTGAAAGAAATGATGGAAGAGATCGCTAAATATGGCACTCCAACATTTAAACGTATCTATGCCGACTGGACAAAACCAACGGTTTCAGGATGGAAAAATGTTCTTTTGGAAAATGCCATAACACCTATTCAGCAATATAGTTATACAAGCGGTAAAAATGCCACTGATTCGGCAATGATCATTGATGCAATGGATATTTTATACAGCGGCCGCGTGGATGGCTTTTGTATTGTATCCAGCGACAGCGATTTTACAAGAATTGCAACACGGCTCAGGGAAGCAGGAATGAAAGTGTTTGGGATCGGTGAGAAAAAAACGCCAATGCCATTTATCTCGGCTTGTGATAAATTTATTTATATAGAAATATTAAAAAGTACAAAAGCCCCTGTTAAAGATCCTGCTTTATTATCGGCTCAAAAAACAACAAACACAAAAACGGGTTTACCCAAAAAAGAAACGATCAGCAAAATTGATAATAACCTCATAAAATTAATTCACGACAGTGTTGATGATCTCGCTGATGAAGATGGCTGGACATTCTTAGGAAATCTTGGGAATCTTCTGATCAAAAAGAAACCCGACTTTGATGCCAGGAACTATGGCTTTATTAAACTTGCCCAGTTAATAAAAAGCACCGGCCGTTTTGAGATTGATGAGAGGCGATCAGGAAAAAACAATAATACCCATGTTTATGTAAAGAATAAAACTTCATAACTATCCTTATTTTGCATCCCGCTTTACATCTTAAAGCAAAGCCGATTGCTAGTTGTATTATTCTAGATCATATTACATTCACTGATATGGTTAGGAAAAATAATGTGGGCCAGTTCGCAAGGAAAGACTTCGCTGGAACCTAAATTCACTACACAATAAAAAATAAATCCGGGAATTTCAAAGGTTCCGGTGCGATCCTTTAAGCTTACAGATAATTTCAGAGTTTAATTCCAAATGTTTTCTATTTTTACATATTAATGACAAACGTGAAAGAAAAGGTCTCCATCAACAAATACCTCTGCTTGTCAATTGCCCTGTTACTGTTAACATACAGCTCCTACAGAAGCTTTAACCTGCCGTTCACCCATGATGAAAGCAACAGTTACCTGCATGGTGTACACCATTCATTCATGGAAATAGTATCCAATAATATGCCCTTGGCAACTGCCAATAATCACATGCTCAACACGCTGTTCATGAAATTTTTTGAATCCCTGTTCGGCAGCAGTGTTTTTGCTTTACGCCTTCAAAGCTTAATTGCTCACGGGCTTTTCCTGTTGTTTACTTTTTTATTATTAAAAGATCTGAGATCGACTCTGGTTTTTATCTGTGGTTTTATCCTGCTTAATTTAAATCCTTATTTGTTCGATTTCTTTTCGCTAGCCAGGGGATACGCGCTTGCTATCGCTTTCATGTTGATTAGTCTTTATTTTCTATTAAATTTTATTAAAAATAACCATCCAAATAATCATAAAAACCTTTGGTTTACGCTGGTCTTTGGCAGTTTGGCTGTACTGGCTAATTTTGCGCTATTTAATTATTTTGCGGCCTTATTGCTTTTAATTCAATTGCATTTCCTCCGGGCATTTTCTCCGGGTGATTTGAGTTGGAAAAAATATTTTTTCCAAAAAAATAAACCGGTCTTTATCACTATTCTCATTTTAGGAGTGATCTGTTTCGAACCTATCCGGAAACTAATTAAGTTTAATTGTTTGTACTTTGGCGGGGACAAAGGCTTTTGGCAGGACACTGTTGGATCACTGATCCAAAAATTCACTTACAACCAAAATTATCAAATTAACATTCCCTTTTATATTCAAGCAATAATCATTCTTTTTCTTCTGTTCTATATTGGAATTTTTATTTACAGATTTCTCAAAAAGGATTTCAGCCCCGAAAATGATACCGGTTTTGTAATGCTGTTATTGTTATGTTCAATGGTAACAGTAAGCGTTACACAAAACCTTTTATTAGGAACTATGTTTGTCATGGAGCGTTTTGCGCTGTTCTTTTTCCCCATTTTTATGATCTGCTTTATTTATTTTTTTGATGCTTTGCATGAAGGGAATAAATTTGTAAAAATAGGCAGTATGGCATTTTTAATTTTGTGTTCATCCATTTATTCTTATCATTTTTACAGAACCATCAATGTAACTTATTGTGATGACTGGAGATACGATGCTGATACACTACACATGCTGCAGGATATTGAAAAACAAATTGATAATAAACCAAATAATAAAATAAACTTAGGCGTTTCCTGGTATTTTTCACCCACAATTAATTTTTACAGGAAAACAAAAAAATTAACCTGGTTGAATGAGGTGAACCGGGAAGGTCCGATAGGGAAATATGATTATTATTTTGCAGGGCCCGAGGCATTGGATACATTAGTCCGGTCTCACAAAACAATTTTAAAATCCTATCCGGTATTCGGTGGAACACTTTTAAAATAAAAAAAACTTGGTACATGAAATTGTTTATTAACGGCCGATTCCTGACCCAAAGAACATCGGGAGTTCAATCATTTGCCAGAGAAGTTTGCAGGGAATTGCTTAAAGAAATCGAGCTCGTTATATTAGTTCCTTCCAATACTACACTTTATGATAATGAATTTTCGGGCCATATAAAAAGAACAGGCTTTTTTAAGGGTCACCTATGGGAACAAATCAGCTTGCCGCTGTTTTTGCTCAATCAGACGGATGCTAAATTGTTGAACCTTTGTAATACAGGTCCTGTTATTGTTAAAAAACAAATTTGTACAATTCATGACCTTGCCTTCTTAAAAGATCCTAAATGGTTTAACCCCTTATTCAGCCTCGCGTACACATTTTTAATCCCGCGTTTAATCCGGGCAAGCCGAGGGGTATTAGCCGTTTCAGAAACCATTAAAAATGAATTGGTAAAAGAATATAAACTATCGGAGAAAAAAATTACTGTTGTCGGAAATAAAGTCGCGCAGGACATTATAGACGCAAAACCGATTGGCCCATTTGATGATCGAATACTCCCAAAGGAGTATTTTTTGGTAGTGGGCTCCGACAACCCAAGGAAAAATTTATCTTTCGTTAAACACATTTTTGCTGAAGGCGCTATCGGAAAAAAACTGGTCGTGGCCGGAGGCGGCCATCGTTCATTTAGTAACAATGAGCGTATAGATTTTGATTCTGACACTATCATTGCTCTTGATTACATTGACAATGAAAAGCTGGTTTGGCTTTATAAAAATGCTATTGGTTTGATCAGCCCTTCTTTTTATGAAGGGTTTGGAATTCCTAATATAGAGGCTATGATGTTTGAGTGTCCGCTGGTATGCTCTGATATTCCTGTGTTCAGAGAAGTTTGCCAGGAAGCCGCTTTTTATTTCAAACTTAATGATGCGGAATCATTGAAAAATTGTTTAATACAGGATATGGAAAACAAGGCCCGGGTAGAAGAAAATAAAGCGGCCGGAAGAAAAATTGTTGAAAAATTTCAGAGTGCCCAAAGAGGGCAAATAATACTAAATATGCTGTCAGCATGAAAGTAGCATTGGTACAGGATTGGTTTGTGGTGAATGGAGGCGCGGAGAAAGTTGTGCGTGAAATAATCAATTTATTTCCTGATTGCAATGTTTTTTCGCTGGTTGATTTTTTAGATGATGAGGAAAGAGAAGCCATTTTAAAAGGAAAAAAAACCACCACTTCTTTTTTGCAGCATCTGCCTTTTGCGAAAAACGGTTACAGGAATTATTTGCCTTTCTTTCCTAAAGCAATAGAAAGTTTTGACTTTAGCGGGTATGATCTGATCATATCTTCCTCTTATGCTGTAGCGAAAGGAATTAAAAAAAGCAAGGGGCAGGTGCATATATGTTATTGTCATTCTCCTATGCGTTACGCCTGGGACCTTGAAAAAGAATACCTTTCAGATCTATCACCAATAAAACAATTGCTGGCCAAGTGGACTTTAAAATACATTAGAAAATGGGATGTAAAAACTTCCGAAAGAGTGGATTTGTTTATTGCCAATTCAAAAAATGTAGCGGAAAGAATTAAACGTATTTATGGCAGGGATTCCGTGGTGCTTTACCCTCCTGTTGATACTTCAGGCTTTAGCGCGGTACAAAAAAAAGACGATTATTATTTTACTTCTGCCCGCATGGTCCCTTATAAAAAATTAGACCTGATAATAGATACTTTTAATGAACTTCCTGAACTAAAGCTTATTGTTTCAGGCGATGGGCCGGAACTAAAAAAATTAAAGACCATGGGAAAAAAGAATATTGAATTCACCGGCTTTGTTAAAAAAAATGAACTGGTTACTTATATGCAAAAAGCCAAAGCTTTTATTTTAGCTGCTGATGAAGACTTTGGAATTACCAGCGTGGAAGCTCAAAGTTGCTGTACACCTGTTATCGCTTACAAAAAAGGCGGATATTTGGAAACGGTAGTCGATGGACGCACGGGTGTATTTTTTGAAGAACAAAATGTGGAAAATCTTAAGAAGGCTGTTTTGAAATTGGAAGGAATGGAGCAGCCATTTAACAAAGCGGATTTTCTTTCACATGTTAAAACGTTTTCTGTAGAACAATTCCAAAATGGATTTAAAAAAATTATAGACGATCATGTTAAAAGAAAGAATTCTTAAAATTCATTTTTTTATTCTTTGTGTTCTTTCCTGTTTCCCTTTATTCCAAATGAAGGTGACAGCGCTATTAATTACAGTGTTTGGAGTGTTAAGTTTATTTATAGGAATAGCAGAATACAAGAAGATAGAATATCGTTTTTTGAAGGAATTGATTCTTTGCATGCTGCCATTTTTACTTATTTTAGGCTGGACAGTATGTTGGGATCGCTCTCCGGAGGCTTACTCCTATTCACAAAAATCGATGAGTTTATTTGTATTTCCTCTTGCTTTTTTTATGCTGCCGGTTCAGTATTCATTCAAGCAAAAAAATATATTACACGGATTATTTATTTTCTCCACTTTAACAAAAGCGCTGTATGGATTTATTGGAGTAATTCGCGATTTAACACCACATATTGGTCCTGCCGCATATTGGAAAACAAGTACAGAGATGTTTAATGATCTTTCTTTTGCTTTTCATGTCCGCACGTTTTTTGAAGCCAGGACACATGTTCATCCCACCTATATGAATATTTTTCTGGGTGTGGCATTTTTGTTAACACTGGATTATTTTCTAAAAAATTATTTGTTATTGTCAGGCAGAAAGAAAGTTTTGTTTTCGCTTACTTTATTTTTGATCCTGATCTTTCAGGTAATTTTAGCCGCCCGCACCCCCTTTGTTGCTACACTCATCGCTGCTTTTGTTTTATTTTTTATGCGCGAGAAAAAGAAAATTTATGTTTTATGGGCAGGCGTGGCTGTTGTGGCGCTAACCGCCATCCTGATTATGATAGTTCCTTCCTTTTCGGCGCGGCTCAAAGAAATTTCGGTTAAAAATATGATCTTGCCTACTGCAGAAAATAATGACTCTTTTAATATTCGCACCGGGATTTATAAATGCGGATTGGATCTCGTGAAAGATAATTGGCTTTATGGTGTGGGCCCCGGCAATGTTCAGAAACAACTTAATGGCTGTTATGGCAGTTTTTCAAAGGAGGTATATGATGGAAAGAACTATAATACACACAATCAATTCCTGGATTACTGGGCTGGAATGGGAATACTCGCTCCCTTGTCACTGCTATTGCTCTTATTTTATGTGTCCTATACTAATTTTAAAACAGGTAATTTTCTTCCGGCAGGATTATGTGTTTTATTTTTTGTAGCAATGCAAACAGAGAATGTTTTAACCAGGCAAAATGGGATAGTTGTATTTTCTTTTTTTTTAAGTTTGTATTGTTTCTGTCATAGTAATAAAACAGGGATAGAGTTTCTACCGATAAATAAAAAGTAAATTGACACGATATTCCAGGTATATTAAAGTATTCAGTATTATCAGTGACCTGGTATTACTGAATGTCTGTTTCATAACCGTTTTTTACTATAAGACGCATGGATTTAATGATCCTTTTACTTCCATGTTTTTTTACATCAATTTCGCCTGGGTATTTTTGATCGGGACATTGAACCCTTATAGGATTTCGCGAACATCTACCTTTTTTAATATTCTGAAGTCTGCCACTATCGTTATTGCGGGCCATATGCTTTTGGTTTTTGCATATTACGTATTTCAGCAAGAACACCGGTATTCCAGGGAATTATTACTGGTAATGTACTCTTGTTTACTTATACTAAGCCTGATACTTAAAAGTATTTTTTTTCAGGCAATTAAAGTGGCAAGAAAAAAAGGATTTAATTACAGAAATATTATTATTTATACTGCCGGTGGAAATTCCGGGGAATTGCAAACGCATTTAAATTCTCATCCTGAATACGGTTATCATATTAAAAAGGTATTTGATGTTGATCCTGCCGCAAAAAATAATTTCCATGAGGAGATGAGGGAATATTGCATTGCGAATGATATACATGAAATTTTTTATTCCATGTCGGTCATTAAAGACGATCACATACTGGATCTTATGAATTTTGCGGAAGAAAATCTGATCAGGATACGATTGGTTGCTGATTTCAAAGGCATGGGCCTAAACGATCTTGAAATTGAAAACTTCGGTTACCTGCCGGTGATAAAAATACTTACCACTCCTTTGGATGATTGGGATAAACAATTGCTCAAAAGATTGTTCGACCTCTTGTTTTCTTTATCTGTTATAGTACTTATTTTGAGTTGGCTATTACCAATACTCGCAATCCTAATTAAAATAACTTCCAAAGGACCTGTATTTTTTAAGCAACAAAGAACAGGAAGGGACAATCGTCCCTTTTGGTGTTATAAACTGAGAACGATGTATCAGAATGGAGAAAGTGATACACTCCAGGCTACAAAAAATGATGTGCGGATAACAACGGTGGGCAAATTTTTAAGGAACACCAGTTTGGATGAATTGCCGCAATTCTTTAATGTTTTCTTAGGAAACATGTCGGTTGTAGGGCCGCGGCCTCACATGCTAAAACACACGCTTGACTTTTCGGCTGAGTTGGAGCGATTTATGGTTAGGCACCAGATAAAACCGGGGATCACCGGTCTTGCTCAATCAAAAGGGTATCGAGGGGAGACCAGCGAATTCGAACAAAAGAAAAATCGTGTCAAACTTGACTTATTTTATGTGAAGCATTGGTCTTTTTCATTGGACATCCAGATCATCTTTAATACTATTTTTTCATTATCCAAATCCAACCAGCGATAGGAGTTTTAGTTTAACTTTTGAAGCTGCTCATCCAACTTCTTATATCTTATGTAAGATAAAGTAAATTACTCTGAATTATTGCTAATTTTGTGGCTTATCAGAATAATGAAATGACTCAATTCAACTCTGTTTCAAAATTTTGGGGGTTAATTAAAGCCTTGGCATTAAAGATTATTAAGCTGCGTTATAAAAATTCCATTTTAGGATTTTTATGGAGCATGATGAATCCCTTAATTTATCTTGTCATTTTTATCCTGGTATTCAGCCATGCTTTTCCCGGAATTGACAGGTATCCGCTTTATGCCTTAACCGGATTGATATTATGGACCTTTTTTTCTTCCAGCACTATACAGGTTATTGAATCGATCATTTATAACTCAGGTGTTTTAAAATCTATCAATGTTCCAACAATTGCATTTCCTTTAGCTGCACAACTGGCATCATTGATCAATTTATTTTTGTCTCTAATACCCTTTGTTCTTTTAATGTTTCTGTTCGGTTTAAAAATCGGATGGGAAACTTTATTATTTTTTCCAATTCTGCTACTCTACACTTGTTTTACATTCGGCACATCATTGATATTAAGTTCATTTAACGTTTACTTCCGGGATATGCAATTTGCCTGGTCATCCTTTATGCCGGCTATTTTTTATTCAGCTCCTATTGCATATACAACGGGGTTAATTCCGGATAAATATTTGTGGATCATTAAATTAAATCCGCTTTATCATTACATTGGAGCAGTACGAGATGTGCTTTACAACAATGCTGTTCCTTCCCTCAATCACTTTATAGCTATTACCATACTTGGATTAATACCTCTTGGTATTGGGTTGTTCATATTCAAAAAATTAGAGCGGGGGTTCGTATCTCAGTATTAAAAATGGAGTCAATCGAAAATAAAGAAAAGATCATTGAAGTAAAAAATTTATCGGTAAATTTTTTTATTCAGCGGCACGGTATTAACAATATTAAAGACTTCATTCTTACTATGGGTGTAAAAAGCCCTTTTGAGAAAAAAAATGTTTTAAAAGAGCTTGATCTGACCATATACAAAGGTGAATGTTTTGGAGTAATGGGTAAAAATGGATCGGGTAAAACCACCCTGCTTAGAACAATTGCAGGCATTATGAAACCCGATGAAGGTGAATTAAAGGTGAAAGGCAGGGTAGCCCCTTTAATGGCACTGGGGGTTGGGCTTGAACCGGAATTGTCGGGATATGAAAACATAAAACTTGTAGGAATACTGATGGGTTATTCAGATAAAGAATTAAAAAAGGCCATTCCTGCGATTATTGATTTTTCTGAGCTTACGCGCGATGAGATCAATATGCAAACCAAACGGTATTCGTCCGGGATGTTATCACGACTTGCATTTTCTATTGCCGTAGCAACCAACCCTGATATACTGATCATTGATGAAGCATTAGCTGTGGGCGATATGGGTTTCAGGAATAAATGCGCTAAGCGAATTGATGAAATAAAAAATGCAGGCAGCACCATCATTTATGTTTCACATCACCTGGATGAAATTAAAAAAATCTGTACCCGTGCCTGCTTTATAGATGGCGGTAAAGTTGCTAAAATTGGCAGCGTTGATGAAATATGCGATTATTATGAAAAAAGTATGATAAAAAATGGCGAGAAATGAAGGGCAAGATTAAACGCATACAAATAGCGCTGTATCATTTTTTAGGCAACGATAAGTTCAGCTTTCACCGGTTATTTATTGTTTTAAAATCAAAAAGAGGACAAAAAAAACTTTGGTCATTTGCCTGGAGAACCTTAAAATTTATTTTTGGTATTAAATCAACGGAAACTAAAAGTTATGAGATCTGGTTTGACAGGCACTACCCAAAAGCCGAACAGCTTGAACAATACAGAAAAGAACTTGAGTCTTTCGAATTTAAACCAACCATAAGCATTATTTTACCTGTTTACAATCCTCCGATTGTGTTTTTTAAAAAGGCGATAGACTCTGTAAAACAGCAGGTTTACCCGCACTGGGAATTATGTATCTCTGATGACCTTTCTCCGGCCGAAGAAATCCGGGATCTGATCAAGGAATATGCCACTAATGATAAAAGAATCAAATATTTTTTCAGGAAAACAAATGGACATATTTCTGAGAACTCCAATTCAGCACTGGAGCTTGCAACAGGTGAATACATTTCATTGCTCGACCATGATGATGTTCTTTCTCCGGATGCGCTATTTCAGAATGTTAAAGCCTTAAACGCGGATAAGACTATTGATATGCTTTATTCTGATGAAGACAAGATCGATTCAAAAGGGAATCACCTGAGTCCACATTTTAAGCAGGATTGGTGCCCGGATAGTTTTTTATCCAGAAATTATATTTGTCATTTTTCCGTGTTTAAAAAAGAAATCATTAAAGAGGTGGGTGGCTTTAGAACAGGATTTGAAGGTAGCCAGGATTATGACTTACTGCTGCGCATCACCGAAAAAGCAAAAAATATCCATCACATCCCTAAAATATTATATCACTGGAGATTACATCTCGATTCAACATCATTAAGTACCAATGCGAAACCATATGCATACCTCGCAGGGGTTAAAGCCATTCAGGAAGCTTTAGAAAGACGTGGAATAAAAGGCCATGCTTCATTGATCGAAAATTCGCCCGGCTTTTATAGAATACGTTATGAAATTTTTAACCGGGGAAAAGTAAGCATCATTATTCCCTCCAAAAACAAAGCTGATCTTTGCGAAGTAATTATTAGCTCTGTTTTTAAACTGACGGATTATCCTGATTATGAAATTATTCTGGTCAATAATAACAGTTCGGAGCAATCCTTTTTTGATATGGTAAAAAAATGGGAAAAACTTCATCCTGAGCGTTTTCGCTGTATAACTGATAATGGAGATTTTAATTTTTCACGTTTAATGAATACAGGCGCAAAAAATGCAAAAGGTGAATATTTACTTTTGCTGAACAATGATACAAAAGTGATTCATTCCGATTGGATGACCGCCATGGTTGAACAGGCGCAATTTAAAAAAACAGGAGCAGTTGGAGCTCGCTTATTATATTCCAACAATACGATACAACATGCAGGTGTAATTATTGGCTTAGGCGGAATTGCAGAGCATCATCACGTTCGTTTTGATAACGACGAGGCCGGCTACTATAATTTTTTAGTTACTACAACTAATTATTCCGCTGTTACAGCAGCCTGCCTTATGGTTCGGAAAGATGTTTTCATAGAATCAGAGGGATTTGATGAGCAGCTCGCTATTGAATTCAACGATGTGGACTTTTGTCTTAAATTAAAAAACAAAGGATATGATAACATCTGTTTGCCTCATGTATCATTGTATCATTATGAGTCGATTTCCAGGGGGCATCCGCACAAAACCAAAAAATCATACGAACGGCATATCCGGGATTCCTTCTTATTTAAATCCCGCTGGCAAAAATACATTGATCATGATCCTTGCTATAGCCCACATTTTTCAAGAGCATTTTATTACAGGCTAAATGTTAATGATTAATTCAAGTTTAAGTAACTGTATTCGGGAAAATTCTTCTTCAAAAAAGCGGTGTCGTTTTTAATATCCGGAGACAACTCAAGACTTTTCAAAATATATTGCTCCAGCATTTCATGTATTACAATATCAGGCTTTTCAGTTGCAGCCGCAATAGCCGGTATTGTTGAATTCCAATAATATATAGATTTATCAAAGCTTGCCGTAAAATACAATTTCAAATGTTCTGTAAAACTATCCCTTATCATAAATAATTTTAATCGGTTAACGCTTTGCGGCATTGATCCCCTGCTGTAACTGCCTGTAAGGTTATTAATTTTACCTGTGTCGGAAATAATCGGTGTGATTGGTCTTTTCAATTTCAATGAATACGCAGGCGTAGTTATTACATTCGTAAAGCCCAACATAAATTGAAGATCACCGGAAGACATTGTGCTTGAATCTATTTTAAAGTCAGATATCTCCAACGGTATTATTTGTGGAAAATCCTGCCGCACCCGTTCAATAATCTTCCTGTAACCTAAAAATGCCCCGTATTCATTCCAGTGAGTATCTGTTTTATAATAAACGGGGCGAATTTTTTTGCCTTTTATCAATTCCTGGGTACAATCGATTATACGAATAGTTGTATCGTTTTCCAGATAATTCAACAGCTGAATATAATTTGCATGCCGCATTCGAAGTCTTAATTGATCCGGCATCATTTCAGGGTACACCCTGGACTTATAGGGAATAATAGTAAAATAATATTTAATATTTCGCTGATCAAACCATTTAGTAGTAATATGCAAATTCATTTTTATTTGTTTCAATTGTTGTTCTGTAAGTGGATCACAGGTGTCCATGATCGTAGGCGGTTTTGTATTAAACAGCCAATTATCTTTTCCAAGTGTTACAATATTGGGTACCGGCGAAAAAGCAAATACAATGTATTTGAATTTACTGATTAAGCTGACCGAAACATTCCGGTAAGCAAAACGATCGCTGAAATAATCTGTAAAATCAAAGAAAAAAGCCCAAACATTGTCAATTCTCATACTCGGAAAATCAGCTAGCTCCCTTTTTTCAAGACTTGCTTTTTCTTTCTTGCCGATGAGCGGAATAATAATAATAATTAGAAAAGAAAATATGAGAATCGACTCATTAAGCGCTAGCTTATAAATATGATTACGAAGCATGAACACTAACAGTATCGCTGTTAAAGCAGATCCGGCAACAAGCATAGTAATATTTGTGATAATGTTTTCGAGCAGGGCAAACGATAGAATTGCCAGCAGAATAAATAAAACAAAACACTTCAAAAATTTTATCATTAAAATCTAAAATAAATAAATGGATTATAGGTTCCTGATATTACATTGAGTGATGTATAAATGAATATCACAACCAAGGCTAATGATTTTATGGTACGAAATATTTTAATAGTGTGAATTGAATCCGCTATTTTATATGACGTTTGCACCATTTTTTTTAATGCCCAGCTAAGTCCGTTCACCGATAAAATAATACCAAGTACCAGGGCAAAAATATTTTCACGATTCAGGAACATGTCCAAAGTATAAATGCTTCCGCTATTTGTACTAAAAAGAGAGCTCAGAAACACAGTCGCTTTATCAAACGTTTCTACCCTGAAAAATATCCAGGCAATAACAACAATCAGCAGCGTGTATATATGCTGCAGGAACCCAAGTTTCCTTAATATCTTATCAAACCCTAAGCGCTCAATGATCATAAAAAATCCGTGTATCAGTCCCCAGATAACAAAATTCCAGCTCGGCCCGTGCCACAGCCCTGTTAAAAGAAAAACAATAAAGAGGTTAAAATACACTCTTCTTTCGCTAACCCTGTTTCCTCCCAAAGGGATGTAAAGGTAATCCCTGAACCAGTTTGACAGGGATATGTGCCACCGTTGCCAGAATTCACGAATCGATTTCGCTTTATAAGGAAAATTAAAGTTCTCCAGAAAATCAAAGCCCAGCATTTTTGCCAAACCAATTGCCATATCAGAGTAACCCGAAAAATCAAAATATAATTGTAGTGTATAGCAAATGATAGCAAACCAGGCTGTGGCAGTAGAAAGCTGGCTGCTATCCAGATTAAGTATCATATCCGCACTAAACCCAAGTGAGTTGGCGATCACCACTTTTTTGGCAAGGCCAATTATAAAACGCTGGATGCCCAGTTGAAACTGGGGGGTATTTAATACCCTTTTTGTAAATTGACTGGCAATATCCTTATAGCGAATGATCGGTCCGGCCACCAGTTGTGGAAACAAAGAAATGTAAAGAGCAAGGTCAACAAATGATTTCTGAACCTTATTTTCCTTTCTGTAAACATCAATCAGGTAAGAGATGCTATGAAAAGTATAAAAGGATATCCCGACAGGCAGCCTTATTTTCTTGATCGAAATAGCATCAATATTGAACATCCCCAAAATCAGGTTCAGGTTTTCAACTAAAAAGTTGCTATACTTATATATCACTAAAATAAGCAGGTTTAAGCCTACTCCAACAGCTACCGGTAAACGGGTTCCCTTTTTATCTATCCATTTTCCGAGGTAATAATTCATGATAATGGACAAGAGCATAACTATCACCTGTTCCCCTTCGCCAAAAATGTAAAAGAGAACGCTTAATATCAACAGGACTAAATTGCGGTAGCTGCTATTTCTGAAAAAATAAGTGAGCGCCAAGGTGATTGGCAGAAAAAAAAATAAAAATATGGGGGAGCTAAATACCATTATTCCATTATCTTTTTTATTTCTTCAGATAAAAGTTGGGAGAAATAAGCTGCGCCATTTTTATTCAAATGCTCGGCATCAAAATAGTGGTTAGCATCCTTTAATTTTTTAGAAAAATCCATAATCGTCACGTTCTCAGATACACAGGCCGTTATTTGCTCATAAAACCCAAAGGTTGGATCAGTGTATTTGGGAGGGAAGCACAACATCAATTTTATGCCATTCGCTTTACACTTGTTTTGAATACTAATAAGTGATTGTTTATATTCTTCATTTATTTTTAATGTGGAGACGTTCAATTTTTTTTTCACAAATACTGGTACAGGATCGTTTGGCTTATTCACTATAAGGGTTGCGCCATATTTATTGATATTGTTCATACGATAATCAGCCTTTTCCTGGCCAAACAATAAATATTTTATAGAATTAGAAAAGTTTACATTCTCCCTGTATGTGTTTGAAAGCGCTACCGCTATTTTGTTCTTTTTTAGCTGTGTGCAAATTCTGTCATTAACAAATGAATGATCAACATAAGGATATAACTCGTCTAACCTGTAAATAGCTTCCTTCGTATTATATAAGGATCCATAATCATCAATGTTATAAATAATTAATTTAGGCCTTTTAGGATTCAATAAAATCAAATCAAGGACTGTTTCGTGAAACAGTGTGTTAGTTCCGCTTATTCCTAAATTATAACAGCTCTGCCCGGTATGTGCCATAATTATTTCAGGTGAATAATCATTATTCGCACGCGATGATCCGAGTATTATAATTTCTGCATCGATCTTGTTCTGAAGCAGCATCTCGATCCTTTTGTCGCACTTTTGTTTTTTTGCCAGCACTGATAAAGTCTTCCCAATAATAAAATCTCCCGCAACAAGCACCATAACAAACAAAAAAGGCAGAATATTTTTTTTAGTTAACATAATCAAAATTGAAAATATACAAATGGGGTTTCTTGCACATTAGACATTAGTAAAACAGAAAAAATTACAAACAGGTAAAGCGAATACTTTTTCGGTTGCGACAGCTCGCTCATATACAGATCCAATGATTTGTGCCTCAATCTCCACTCAAACACTTCTAATGATATTAAAAATAGTACTACCAGCATAAACGAAATAAAATCCTTGCCCAGATAAAATAAATCCTGCCTTTCAAAATTATTATTGCTTATTATTTTTATAACTGAATCCGAAAATCCCGCAAATAATTTATGGATAAACAGGCCGGCTTCGGCAACAGATTTAGAACAAAAAAAGATAGAGCTAAATGAAAAGACATGGAAAGTGGCAATAATTTGAATTGCATGCCGGAACTTTGGAACCTTTGCTAATCCTATTGCGTCTCCCAGAATTTTACGTATGTGCTCAGTTGCCTTTGAATAAATAAAAGTAAGTCCATGATATGCTCCCCAAACAATATAGGTCCAATTGGCGCCATGCCAGAATCCGCTGATCATAAACATGATAAATAAATTAAAATACATTCTCATTTTTGACACCCTGTTTCCTCCAAGGGGTATGTATAGATAATCCCGGAACCATTGCATTAATGAAACATGCCATCTTGCCCATAATTTGGTAAGCGAATTAGCGAAAAAGGGAAGATTAAAATTTTCCATTAATTCAATGCCTAAAATTTTAGCGGA
This sequence comes from Bacteroidota bacterium, assembly GCA_052389695.1. Classification (GTDB taxonomy): domain Bacteria; phylum Bacteroidota; class Bacteroidia; order 2-12-FULL-35-15; family 2-12-FULL-35-15; genus 2-12-FULL-35-15. The sequence goes on from JBQTHQ010000076.1 coordinate 37,569, forward strand.
GCCTCGTGCAATATTGGAATACCCTGAAAAATCGCAGTATACCTGAACTATAAACAGCAATGAGGCAAAATAAATTGAGAACCCTTCCGCTTTCTCCACATCATTAAATACATTTCTAACCATTACATTCAACTGGTCGGCAATGACTATTTTTTTGAATAAGCCAAGAAGAATGTGGTGTAGCCCGTTCAATACATTTGTCCATTGAAATGCATGTTTAATTTTAAACTGAGGAAGTAGAGCTTGCGCCCGTTCAATAGGGCCGGCAACCAGTTGCGGAAAAAACATTACATACAATGAGTAAATCCCAAAATGGCGTTCCGCTTTTTGTTGTCCCCTATACACATCTATAGTATAGCTCATAGCTTGAAAGGTATGGAAAGACAATCCGATTGGCAGCAGGATAGATAAGTAAGGTATTTTGATAGTAGTAATATTTAAGCTCTGAAGTAACGCGTCTATATTTTCAATAAAGAAATTATAGTACTTGAAAACGCACAACACACCAATGTTCGCGATTAAACTCAATATCAGAAAATTTTTTTTCTTCCTTTTTGTAGTTGCATTTTCTATAATGATCCCCGCAAAATAATCAATGACAATGGTAAATGCGAGGATTAAAATATAAACAGGGACAAAAGCCATGTAAAAATAACAGCTTGCCAATAACAACCAGAGCCACCGATATTTAAGGGATAGTAAATAATAAATTAATGTAACTACCGGTAAAAAAACTAAATATTGTATTGAATTAAAAATCATACTTTTTTTATCACAGTGTGTGTTATGCCCTCACTATGAGTCGGGTTAATGTAAGTAAGACCAATAAAATTGAAAAGCTATTAAAAAAAATACCTGTTTGTTTTTTATTCACAATTAAAATAAGAAAACCGATCATGTTCCATAAACTAAAAATCCGGACAAAGCCCCAGTCATCAACATATATGGTCAATGTAATACACAATGCAAACATAAACCAGATTATATAAGCCAGGCTCAATATGTTCTCGTTGCTTAGCTTTAAAAAATTTTTGAACGGCATCGCCTTATATACCAATACAACTAAGAAAATATTCCAAATAAGATAGCCAACCCAAAATAAAAATTCAAGGATATGTTTAGTATTGGAAAAATTCAGGTTATAAAAAAATCCATCAATTATCCCGATAAAGGGCAACCCCATTTTTTGATACCCGTCGGCAAATTCAAGTTTCGGCATATTTAAATAAATGATCAGCTTCCATATTGAAAATACTACAAAAGGAGTAGCTAAATAAAAAAAACGAAGTGCATTAAGGCCTGTACGGAAATTTCTGTAAGCAAGGCATACAAAGACAGGGAACAAAACAATCAGCGATGTATCGCGCGACAACAAAGTAAAAGTAGCAAACAGCGATAGCTTCAGGTAATCGGATCTAAAAATATAATACACTGTCCCGACGAAAAAAAACAATTCAACAACCTCGGAAAGATCGCGTGCAAAAGACATGTAAATACCGCAAAGAAATAATGGCAAATATCCCTGAGCAGGATTCCCATTTACAAGGGAAATGAATTTACCGGTATAAACTACTATTCCAAGAAATGCGGCTATGTTAACGAGCACCAGCATAATAGGGATCAAACCCGGATATCCTCCAAATGAAAACAGCCACGCTAATAATGGATAAGCAATGCGTTGCATTCTGTAAGAAGGGTGATCTACGGTTACGCCATGATCTGTTTTTTTAAAATTCAACGGGCCGAGCGCATACCGGTAAAAAAACTGGCCGTCATAACCGGGCCCATGCTGTATGATAATCGGACCGGCTGTTTTAGAAGAATCCACAAAATCACTTCCGGCAACAATAAAACCGGAAAAATCGAAATTGTTTTTTACTAATCGTCCAAAGGTAAGAATGGTTATAATGAAAAACGCGGCAAGTAAAATTCGTTTTTGAGACAGTATATAATCCATACATTCTGGTTGGTAAACAAATATACATATATTTGAAAGATGGCCTTCTACCCTATTAAGAGATGGTTATAATAAATCCAACAGGCTTGAAAAGAGAACAAGAAAATAATATATCTTTAGTTTTATAAATTGTAATGTAACGCCCCTTCGAAATTTTCTATGATTTTCAATTCCGTCTCTTACGCTATTTTTCTCCTGGTAGTATTTGTTCTTTATTGGACGGTATTCAAAAAAAGTATAAAAACACAAAATATATTATTACTTATTTCCAGCTATGTCTTTTATGCCTGGTGGGATTACCGTTTTGTATTGTTAATAATTTTCAGCTCTGTTGTTGATTACAATGCCGCTATTTTTATTGATAAAACGGAGGATAAAAGAAAAAGAAAACTCTTTTTACTGATCAGTATATTTATAAACCTTGGACTACTTTGTTTCTTTAAATATTTTAATTTTTTAATTGATACTACCAATTATATACTTAACGGTATCGGTTCTCCTACCCACTATTCATTCAAAGATCTTATTTTGCCGATAGGGATAAGCTTTTATACCTTCCAGGCTTTAAGCTATACCATAGATGTTTACAGAGGGAAACTAAAAGCTACAAGAGATCCGTTGGCTTATTTTGTTTTTGTTTCTTTCTTCCCACAAATAGCAGCAGGGCCTATTGAGCGAGCTGTAAATTTATTACCACAATTTATTCGGGAACGAACATTTGATCTCCAACAATCAAAAGAAGGCTTAAGACTAATTTTATGGGGAGTATTTAAAAAAGTTGCTGTAGCGGATCTTTTAGCTACCTATGTCGATATTGTATACCAGTCGCCCGGAAGCTATTCAGGTTTCTCCACTTTCCTTGGTGCTGTGTTTTTTGCTGTCCAGGTATATTGTGATTTTTCAGGCTATTCCGATATGGCCATAGGAAGCGCCAGGCTGCTCGGGATCAACCTTAGCAGAAACTTTAATACTCCGTTCTTTTCAAAATCAATGACAGAGCTTTGGCAAAGATGGCACATCACTTTAAATTCATGGTTCCGCGATTATGTTTACATTCCTTTAGGAGGCAGCAAAAATGGCAATTTTAATCGCTATAAAAATGTGCTGATCGTTTTTCTCATCAGTGGATTATGGCATGGCGCCTCTTGGAAATATATTGTTTGGGGAGGCCTCACCGGAACCGTTGTGATCTTTGAATTAATGGCAAAGGAATATGCTGTATTCACATTTTGGAACAACACACCAAAGATAATCAGGGCATTAAAGACCTTTTCACTTTTTGTTTTTTCATTGATATTTTTCAGGGCTGCCACTTTTAATGATGGACTGATTTCTTTACGACAACTTACTTTGAACTGGGGCAGCCAGTTCTCATCATGGATTAATTTCAAGGCAGAGATCTGCCATTTATTTCTCGATGTCAGAGAATTTATTGTTGTAATGCTTACTCTTGTTGTATTTATATTGCTGGATTATGCCTGGAGAAAAGAAGGACCGGAAAACGAAATACAAAAATATCCGCAAAGGCTGAAATGGGCGGTTTATTATGCGCTTATAATATGGCTATGCCTTTTGGGTGAAATCAATGATTATAATAACACTTTTGTTTATTTTCAATTTTAAAATACATGAAGAGTTTTCTTTATCGCAGTTTGTTATTCGTTCTTCCAATCTTAGCGGCCGCTTTTCTTTTATTTACTATTCCCTACAGCCGGAAATTTGCTTATTTGAGTAAAAGCAACGAAGACTGCAATACATCATGGATCTATCACCGCCTGTTTGAAAATCCCGCCAATATTGATATTGCATTTATAGGATCATCACACACGGGTTGCGGGATAGATGATGTGCTGATCGAAAAAAATATAACAGCCAACTATGGTAAACAGGTAAACGTAGCCAATATCGCATATTGTGGAGGAGGAAGAAACCTGGACTACATTGTATTGAAGGACCTGCTTAAAGAAAAAACACCTAAAACAATAATCATTGAACTGAAAAATAATAATGACCTTATCCACAAAGACTATGGTATAATGGCAAGTGGATATGACCTCTGGATCCCTCCCGCGTTTCCATCAAACTATTTCCCAACGCTATATACAGGAATAAAATCCAGGTTAAATAATTTAAGGGAAAATCTCGTTTTCGGATCCATCATGGAGATCGATGTTAAAAGGGATGCCAATGGCATGGTTGTCATGAAGGAAGAATACCAACACAAAATTCCTCACAAAAAAAAGAAAAAAATAATTTTTACGATCAACGAGAAAGCTAACCATAGCTTCTTTGGGGTGTTCAAAGATTCCATTTCAGAAGCAAAAATAGAAGAGCATCTCCGGAAAAAACAAAAGATCAGGTATGATGATATTGAATGCGTTCGTGAGATGGTGGCCATTGCAAAAGAGAAAAAAGTAAAGGTTTTCTTTTTATACATCCCCTCCTTCAGAAATTATTTTTATGAGCAGCTGTCCATTTCCGAATACTCCAAAATGGGGACTATTTTATTTCCTCCGCAGGAGTTGTTCAATAAAAAAGGATGGTGGCTTGACCAGGAGCATTTTAACATCGCAGGAGCAAGTGCATTTTCAGAATGGGTAAGCAGCCAATACAAACAATTATTGAATGAATAAATGGATATTATATTCCGCTATTATTACATTCTGCTGTGCCGGAGTTTTTTTGAAATTTAATACACACCAGGAAAATATCCCTACAGGTTGTGATGAATTTGGTTACATGAACCTGGCCAAAGCATTTGATAAAAAAATTGCATTTCAGGATCATGCTCAAAGGCCTTATTTAACAGAACTGCTGGACACTCTTCGCCACTCCTCTATAACAGAGAACGAAATAGAATGGATGGTTGTTCCGCATGCTTATTATGTGATACCCGGTTCGGATAAAATTATTAATCAATACCCTCCTGGAACCTCTTATTTATTAAGCTTGTTTTCTTTGCCTCTGAGAAAGCAGCTCTTCTCTGCCTTTGCGATCTTTTTATTTATCTTGATTCCCTTGTTGATTATTCATGTGAAGAGAGATGTAAAATTCGGCTGGTTTGATCTTGCGCTGATCGCTTTTGTTTTGGTGATGACCCTTACAGCACCATTTTTAACAGAGCTAACACGAATTAATTCCTTGGCCTTTACTTTCGGGTTACTGGTTGGGGCCGGAATTTTATTGGATAGCAGGCCTTTGTTAAGTTGTTTCCTGATAGTATTATCCGCTAATTTCAGGGTGGTGAATTTATTATTACTATTACCCTTGTGCACTTTTATTCCTTTTCAACAATTATTAAAAGAAGGAATATTTTCATTGTTCCGTGCTTGTTTAAAATACATTGCTGTTACAATAATTGCCATTGCGCCTTACTTACTATACACTTATTTTTTGCTTGGCAACCCTTTTACTCCTACCTATTCGGCAATCGACACGGCTGCAACAAAAAGCGGGCTGGATAATATTTCGTACTATTTTAATTTAAATCAGGGCTGGTTTATTTTCCACCTGATGCTTATAGCAGCATTTTTTATACTTACTTATTTTAAAAAAATGCAATGGTCTTTATTTTTTAAACTGCTTCTTTTTCCGCTGGTCAATTATTTATTTTTTATTTTTCATAAAGTACAGATCAATTATTATCCTTACGCTTCTTCACTTATTCTGCTGGGAATATTTTTTAATGAAATCAGAAAATTCACTATTGCTGAAAAATACCGTAAACTAATCGTTGTTTTTTGTTCAATAATTTCGATTATTGTTTTCTGTGACGGGATACAGCGCTATATGGCCCGTGAACATAAAACATTCATAGAAAAGAAAAGCGAATACACCGGCTTATGTGCTTATGATGTGGTTTGGGGCGAACTGCTTTCCGGAACATCGGAATATGTTTGCGACAATAATGGTTTCAAGTACGCAGCCACCAGCGCACGCGCAAGAATGAAAACAATGCGGTTTCTTCATAACAGAAAATACTCACAGGCAATTTTGTTAAATGATAATTTGGTTGAAAAGCCCATTGTTATTGAAGAAGTTAAATCATCGGGGCTTAAGTTCCATATAGTAACTGACGAATTTATTGGAGAAATTTTAGTTATAGAATAGTAATTTTATAGTATCAAACCCCTGGCAATGAAATCACAAGAAGAAAGAGAAAAAATAGAAATTGAATTTTGGAGAGACAGCGAACACGATCGTCCTGAATCGGCTTCTATTGATAATATTGTGAATAAGATGGGTGATTGCGGTGTTTTTTTAATTGTAATTGAAAAATATAGGCCCCTCTTTAATGAAGCGAAAGAAATTTTAGAGCTTGGTGGTGGTCAGGGTTGGGCATCCTGCGCTTTAAAAAGCCGTTTCCCGCATTTGAAAATAACACTAACCGATATCAGCGAGTATGCCATTCTTTCAAAGCATAAGTGGGAAAAAATTATGAATGTATCCCTGGAAAATGCATATCCGTGTAAGTCGTATGAAATACCGGAAGGTGATGCTACACAGGATATTATTTTTTGTTATGCTTCAGCACATCATTTTGCCGACATGGATAAAACAATGCGTGAAATAAACCGCGTTTTACGAAAAGGGGGCCATTGTTTTTTCTTCCACGAGCCAACAACTATTCAGCTGTTCTATAAATTTGCATATAAGCGGGTAAATAAAAAACGGCATGTTGTTCCCGAAGATGTGATCGTTCGCAGTAAATTGTTAAGGCTTGCAGAAGCAAACGGCTTTAATGCCGAAGTTCACTTAAATCCTATTACTATGAACCGTGGCCCTATTGAAACAATATATTATTATGTACTTTCCAAAATTAAGATCTTGCAGCGCACATTGCCCTGCACCGCTAATTTTCATTTTCAGAAATTATAGCGTGCTGATATTTATTAAATAAAAAAGCGTCCTGCAAACTGCAGGACGCTTTATACCAATACTTAATATAAAATAGTCCATTTGTTTTGACCTCGCCCCCAGCCCCCTCTCCAAAGGAGAGGGGGCGTTGGATTAATTCATATTTAGTATTGGTATTATTTTTGAAGAAGGCTCTTAATTTATTTTATGACTTGTATTCTTGTTTCTTTTAGTTGTACACCCGGCATTGTCAATCCGTATAGTCCTGAACTTAAACCGTCCAGGTTAACAATTACCTGATCTGCTCTATTTATGTTTAGGGTTTTTACAGTGCGCCCTGTCATATCAACAATTGAAAGCATTCCGCTTACAGATTCTCCAAACACAATTGTTAACTGTTCTGTAGCGGGATTTGGATAAGCCATTGTTTGGATCTCTTTGCTGTTTTCTGCAATTCCCATTGCTATGTCTATTGTATTTAAAGTGGTGTTGGTAACAATAGGCGCATTGTAATCAAAATAAATATACCCGGTATTTTTGATTCGCGTTCCGTTAGCAAGTCCGGTTTTCGTTTTTATTTTATAAACGACCCAACCGTGTGATAGTGGTTCATTCACATTGCTGTCCGGCAGCATAATGTTCGGATAATCGAAACGGATACTATTATTTTCAAGAAAATAAGGATTCATGGCATGACTGCTTGCTACAATTTTGAAAGTAGACATATCCAGGTTGCTACTGATAGTGTCTTTTATATACACATTTATAGCAGGGGCAGTTCCTGTGTTCTGAAAATTAATAATATACGTAAGTTCCTCATCCGGAGCAATATTTCCATTAGCGCCTATTCCAGCAGGACTCACTTCTTTATTATTCGGATCATAAGGGCCACCAATAATGCGGCATGAATAATATGTATTATTATTTATGTTTATATCTGATGCTGTTGGATCAATTGATACGGTAAAACATGCTGTATCAAAGATGACCGCATTTGTATTGGTTTTAATATTTAAGGTAGCATTAAAGGCGGCTCCCCAATAATATACCGAAGCATTCATTATTATGTTCCATGTTAAAACATTCCCCATTACTGATGACGGAGCAGGCCCTGAAGCCATGTCCACATACGTTACATCCGGGTCAAGGGTAAGTGTAATAATAGCAGGAGTTGAAGTACAGGACCAGTTTGTTGCATGCACTGTAAGCCTTTCGCTGCTGCCGGGGGCAGCCACTCTGCCAAAACTATACACACTAAGATCGTAGCCGGAAGCTGTGCAATCTAACCCGAAATCAAAACTGGCTGGGCCTGTTGAATTAAAAGTATAAAATCCCGAAGCCGGACAGTTCACTGAAGAGTAAGCGCTGCTCCAATAACTAGAAGGCCGGATTTCTAATCCCGTAAGACCGGAAAGAAGGTCTGCTGAATAATAACCGCTTGTATTTGTATATGCATGAGTAACCACATTGCCTGATATACTTATCACAATAGGAACTCCGGCAAGAGTGTCGTCTCCGGCATCAAAAATACAGTTGTTATTATTGTCATAGTAACAATATCCATCCACTTTCTCACAACCTGAAGTGATCACAATAGGCGCACTAATTAAGGTATCGGCCTTGCCATCGGGTCCTGTGACAATAACTTTAATATCATATGTTCCCCCAGAAGTGTAAATGTGTGTGAGATCAGGAAAAAAATAGCTTGGCGAACCTCCGGAAATTCTCTCCCGAAAAGTGGTATCGGTACCGTCATCCCAAAAACATTGAATATCCAGACTATCGGTAACAGGAGTATAACCGGTGGTAGTTCCCCATACCATGAGGTCAATTGTAACCGGAGTGGTACAATAATAGCCTGTTCCACTTGAATCCATCACTGTGACAATATCTACAGTGGTTTGTGCTTTTGAATTAACCGACAATAATATTGCCAGTATAATAAGACTTCTTTGTAATAGTGTTTTCATTTTTATAGTTTTTAAATTGTTTTTAATTTCTTATGGGACAAATGTCTGTTGATTTGTTCCAATATAAAAAATGAAATGTTGTAATTATTACTTTGTCAGCTTAAAACAATGTTATTGTATATATCGTAAATATTGATATTATTTTCTTTTTTTCTTACTTATTCAAATTGACATTTATGTCTATTTTTAAATAAAAAACCCTTGAAAGTTTTTAACAATCAAGGATTTTAAGATGAGGTCCCGTGCGGATTATCTTCGCTGATCCGCACGGGCAAGCCTAAAGTCAAAGATCAAAAAGTCAAAGCCTGTTACTTTGCTTCTATTTTTTCTTCCGCCAGCTAAAACAAGTTTTGCTGCCTCCAGAAAAATCAAAAGTCGGCTAAATGCCGACTTTTTGATCTTATTGAGGTCCCGTGCGGATTCGAACCGCAGTAGGAGCTTTTGCAGAGCTCAGCCTAGCCACTCGGCCACAGGACCTTATTTTTATTTTTTTGAGCCTTACTTGCTCAGCCTGTCCGCTTCAGGCGAACACAGGCCTTATTACAGAAAACAAAAATACGAATTTATAACAACAAACTATTATTTTTCGGAGACAGCCGAATATTCCTTTAAACAAACCGGACATAAACAATTGTCATATTGCTCTTTTAGTGTTTTTAATGTTGTAGCATCAACATACAATTCATCGCACCAGCAGCCTTCTTTTTCACTGCTACACTCAAAAGCGGAAGTGCATTTTGAACAATTTTTTGCTGCCATTATCCTGAAATTACAATACTTACCCCCTGTACATTACCATTCATCGGGGGATTAAGTTTGGTAACTTTTACTTTTATTTTTTTTAATCCGCTTAATTCCTTTTTTAATTCATTGATAATGCGCTGTCCCACATGCTCAATCAGCTTTGAACGTATTGCCATTTGTTTTTTTACGATTTCGTAAACTGTAACATAATCAATCGTTTTATTCAGATCGTCTGTTTTTGCTGCTTCTGAAAAATCGGTTTCCAGTGCAACATCCACAATATAATCCGCGCCGATCTTTGCCTCTTCTTCAAGGCAACCGTGGTAAGCATATAGCTTTATTCCTTCGACCAATATTTTATTCATGGGCCCCTCCCGACCTCCCCAAAGGGGAGGAGTTTGCTATGTTTAAAAATGTTTTTAAAGCCACTACTTGAGTTATGCCCCTTCTCCTTTGGAGAAGGGATTAAGGGATGAGGCCGCCATTTCTAATCTCTTCACTACTTCCTCTTTCCCCAACAATTCCACCACCTCAAACAATGCGGGCCCTCCGCCAACACCACTGATACATACTCTGAACAATTGCATTACCTGCCCCGCTCCAATATCCAGTTTTTCAGCAGTTGATTTAAAAGCCGCTTCCGTTTCAGTAGCTGTAAAATTATTTATGTTTTTAAATGCAGTTGTGACTTCTTTAATAAAATTGGCCGATTGTTCGTTCCAACGCTTTTTAATTACTTCAGGATCATAAGCTGTTGGGGCAATAAAAAAATAAGATCCATCTTTAATAATATCTAATGGAAATATTGCTTTTTCTTTCATTAACCCACAGACTTTTGCTAAAAAATCAAAATCGTCTTTATTGAGTTGGTCAATATTTAATTTATTTTCTAGTATACTTTCTTTAAAACCTACTTTAATACTAAACAGCCTGTTTTTACCTAGAAGATTGAATAGTTTATGATCATATTTATCTGTTTCCCAATATTTCCATAAAATTTTAGCTAGTTCTTCGTTACTTTTTTTCTTTAAGTACTGTTGGTTAAACCATTTTGTTTTTTCAGGATCAAATTTTGCTCCTGACTTATGTACCCGTTCAAATGAGAACGCTTCTATCAATTCTTCTTTCGAAAAAATTTCCTGTGTTGTCCCAGGGTTCCAACCCAGCATGGCCAGCATATTGATGAATGCTTCAGGAAAAAATCCGCTTTCGCGATAACCTATATAATCTGTTTTATCACGAGGATCGTGCCAGTTTAAAGGAAACATTGGCAATCCCGATTTATCCCGCTTTGATAATTTTCCATTGCCATCCGGTTTCAGAATCAATGGCAAATGCGCCAATAGCGGCATTTTATCTTCCATACCCAAATAACGATAAATTAAAATATGCGCCGGCGCTGATGGCAGCCACTCTTCGCCACGCACCGCATGCGACACTTCCATTTCAATATCATCTACAATATGCGCCAAATGATAGGTTGGCATTCCATCCGATTTCAATAATACTTTATCATCCACTTGTGTAGAATTCACAACTACCCAACCCCTGATAATATCATGAAAACGGATCTCTTCATTGCGCGGCACTTTTAATCTCACCACATAAGGCGCTCCTGTATCCATTAATTTTTTTACTTCGTCTTCCGAGAGCGTCAATGAATTGCGCATGTTTTGACGTGATACAGAATTGTATTGAGGGGCGGCAACCTTTGCTGCTTCTATTCTTTTGCGCATCGCATCCAGCTCTTCGGTAGAATCAAATGCATAATACGCATTACCGCTTGCAACCAATTGGTCGGCATATTTTTTATAAATTCCCTTTTCTTTTCTTTCACTTTGACGATAGGGTGCATGTGGACCATCGCCAAAACCAACACCTTCGTTTGGCTCTATGCCGCACCATTTTAATGCTTCTATAATATATTCTTCGGCACCCGCCACAAAACGTGTCTGGTCTGTGTCTTCAATACGCAATATAAAATCGCCATTGTGTTTTTTGGCAAATAAATAACTGAACAATGCCGTGCGCACACCTCCCATGTGTAGCCCTCCTGTGGGACTAGGTGCAAAACGCAATCGAACTCTCCTGTTTTCCATTATATTTTTATTGGGATGCAAAGATAAATAAATGTGCCGATTAGCCGATGTAAGAACGTTCAGATATTACAATAAATTTTAGCATCGGTACACATGCACATCAGCACATTTGCACATTAATTTGGTACATTTGCACATTGTCTAATTATCACACCGAACAATGCAATTACTTACACCACAAAACTTTAAAGAATACGAATTAATTGATGTCGGAGATTTTGAAAAGCTGGAACGATTCGGGCAATACATTACAATTCGCCCGGAGCCTCAGGCTGTATGGAGTAAATCATTAAGCAACGCAGAGTGGGAAAAACGTGCCCATGTAAAATTTATTCCTAAATCGAGTTCAGCGGGAGAATGGAAAAAATTAAAACAAATGCCGGATCAATGGAAGATTAAATATGAGATAGGAAACATCCCCCAACAACCGCACGGGCCTTCGCACCCCCCTTCTCAGGCGCACAAGCAAACACACAAGGGGGATATTTGCTCACAAATAACATTTCGTTTAGGGTTAACATCATTTAAACACGTTGGCATTTTCCCTGAACAAGCCAGCAATTGGGATTATATTTTTGAGTCGGTTCAAAAACTGGGAACGGCTCAACCAACAAAAGTTTTAAACCTTTTCGCTTATACGGGCGGCGCTTCCCTGGCCGCAAAAGCTGCAGGAGCAGACATCACACATGTTGATTCCATAAAACAGGTGGTTACCTGGTCAAAGGAAAACATGGAGCTTTCGGGTTTAAATAATATTCGCTGGGTTGTGGAAGACGCATTGAAATTTGTAAAACGCGAAGAAAAAAGAGGAAATAAATACAATGGTATTATTCTTGACCCTCCCGCATTCGGACATGGCCCGAATGGTGAAAAATGGAAGCTGGAAGATAATATCAATGAAATGATCGCCGGTGTTTTAAATTTATTGGATGAAAAACATTTTCTTATTCTTAATGCTTATTCCCTTGGTTTTTCATCGCTCATCATTGAAAATTTATTAAAACAAAAGGCGGGAAACAATTTAAGCATAGGAGAATTATACTTGCAGGCAACTGAAGGAAACAAACTTCCCCTGGGCGTTTTTGGAAGATTTAGAAATTTTTAAATTGGATGGGGTCTCCGAAGAAAAATAAAAAAGCTGTTCGCCAAGAATCGGTTAAAAAAACTTCTGAAATAACATTCGGTAAATTAACCCTGATCATCGGAGTTGTTTTGCTTGTTACTTGTCTTTGTTATATTCCATCTTTACACAATGATTTTCTTAAATATTGGGATGACCAGGCATACGTAACAAACAATGATCTTATCAAAGATCTTTCGGCGAATAGCATCAAGCGCATATTCAAAGAAGACGCGGGCCTATATGCTAATTATCACCCTTTAACTACACTTTCTCTTGCCCTCAATTATCACGAAGGTGTTACTTCGTTTCCTTTTCATCTTACTAATTTGTTTTTGCATTTATTGAATACGTTGCTGGTTTTTGTTTTTATTTTTTTACTCAGCAATAAAAAAGTGCTGGTTGCTGTGCTTACAGCATTGTGGTTCGGCATTCACCCCATGCACGTTGAAAGTGTATCATGGATCTCTGAAAGAAAAGATCTGCTATACACTTTTTTTTATTTGCTTTCTCTTATCAGTTATTGGCAGTATGTCAAAAAAGATCTTGCATTAAAATTTTATCTTTTAGCTTTTGTCCTTTTTTCTTTTAGTGTATTGTCAAAGGCAATGGCTGTCAGCCTTCCAATTGTATTGCTGTTAATAGATTATTGGATGGGCCGAAAGTTTAGCATGCGTCTGCTGCTGGAAAAATTACCTTTTATTGCACTTTCTGTCATCCTGGGAATGTACGCGGTAACTATTCAAACTGAAGGCGGGGCCACCCAAAGCGTTTCCTTTCCTTTTTTTAATAAAGTATTACATGCCGGCTATGGATTTACCATGTACATTGTAAAACTATTTGTACCAACAAATTTATCTGCATTTTATCCATACCCCTACCCTTTAGTTAATTCGGGCTGGGTTATTTCCGCTATTCCGCCTGTTTTGTATCTGACATTTTTGGTTAGTATTATTATTGTTGGTTTTGCCTTTTATTTACATGTTAGAAAAAAACCGTTTGCTAAAATTTTTATATTCGGATCGGGGTTTTATTTAGCATCCATTGCATTGGTATTGCAATACATACCTGTAGGACGGGCCATCATGGCCGATCGTTATAGCTATATTCCGTATATCGGATTGTTTTTTATTGTTGGCGAACTGCTCTACCATTTTCTTTTTTCTGATAACAATAAGAAAAAACAGTTGGGAAAATTGTTAACTGCTGCTGCTATTGTATACTCTGTTATTTTCTGTTTTCTTACTGTTAAACAAATTAAAGCCTGGAAAAATGATGGTACATTGTGGTCAAATGTAATTGACAATTACCCCAACGATAATCGAATTGTGCTTCCTTATTTCAATCGTGCATCTTATTATCTTGAAAAAAATAACTACGATCTGGCATTGAATGATTTTTTAATGATAGCGAAATATGATCCCAAAGACGTTATGACACTAGAGCGGATCGGCAGGGTCTATGGACAAAATAAAAACGATTTAGGCAATGCCATTTTGTATTTCGAAAAAGCGTTTCGGTTAAATCCGCAAAGCTCCGATGCGCTGCGCGGACTTTCCACAGCTCATGGAATAAAAGGAAATTATGCTAAGGCGTTGGAATATTCTTTAAAAGCGATCGACCTTTTCCCGGCAGACCCTTCTCTCTACATGAATGCCGCAACCAGTTATCAGTTCCTGGGGAATGCTGCAAAAGCCGAAGAATACAAGAAAAAGTCTGACGAATTAAGCAAATAAAAGCAGCTCCTACTTTTTCACAGGGGCATTGGTGGTAGTGGTTTTCTTGACAGTTGTGGTCTTTGTGCCTGTCGTTGTTTTTTTAACAGTAGTTGTCTTTTTTACTGTGGCCGGTTTTTTCTGTGGCGAAGGCAAAACCGTATACGGCATGTTCATTCTTATAAAATTGGTGAATTGCCCCTTGTCGGCATGAGCAAATATTGTTATACCTTTTACTTTATCAACAGAAAGTATTTTGCTGAAGTGCGGTATTTCCTGCGCTGAACGAACCGCAAATTTAAAATACGCCACCTTTGAATTCTTAAATAACTGGTTAACCTTTTGCTGTTGCGGATATGGCAGTTGTTGTGCGTTTGCATCTGTTAAAGAAAACAGCGCTGTTAAAACGAATGTTAGAACTAAAAACTTTTTCATTGTAATCAAATTTAAAAATTAAATTTTCATTCCTCAAGCATTTTTTCCACAAACAATGTTGTTTGTTCTATAAACCTGGTGTAATTATCTCCGGTAGCCGGACCATAAAATCCTGTATATATTTTTCGCACAAGGCCTTTTTTATCAATATAAATTGTAGTTGGAAACGCCATCACTTTGTTCAACATGGGCAGGGCTTTCGAGGCCTGGTCTTTGCCGGTTTTTTCTGTAATTAAAAGTTCATAGTTCACGTTGAATCTTTTTTTTGTCCGCGAAACGTTGCTAACGGCCTTGTTAAAATCATCGGTTCTTTCGAAAGCCAGACCCAACACCTCTAAGCCTTTTGATCTGTATTTATCATAAAGGGGGGCCAAAAATTTTGTTTCATCCATACAATTTGGGCACCAAGAGCCCATTAGCTGAATGATCACTACTTTGTTCCGGAATTTTTCGTCTGACAAGGAAACTTTTTTTCCTTCCAGGTTTTTGAAACTAAAATCCACTTTTGTAAATCCTGGTTTTAAATGTGTAAGAGAATCCGGATCGCGAAGTTCGAATTTTTCATTTCGTTGTGCTGCCCAGGATTCGTGCCAATGAGCGCCGGAATAAAAGTGCCCGACAACACTATCTGCGCCAACAAAATTTCCGGTGAATAAAAATGCGTGCGCACCATCAAAACAAGATAAATAAAAATTTCTCTGGCCTCTTTCGCCTGATAAATAACGATAATCTCCTGTTTCGGTTATAAATGTTCCTTTAACATCGTGGGACGAGCCATCTTTAAACAAACCCATTGCTTTTGTTTTTTCTTTTGAGTTGGGACTAAAATCTACTTCCCACCTTCCTTCAATTTTTGGCAAATATTTGGTTGCGAATATTTGTTTTTCCCTTGCGACAAAAGCTATGAAAGGAATTCGATTTTTATCTTTTCGTGAATGATTGATCCAGTACCCTTTTAAAGAATCGCCTAAATTTTTACAGCGAAATTCTGAATCGAATACGGGCATTTTGATAATCACTGAATCACCGTTTAAAAAAATTTCATCCACAATAATTCGCTCCTCTGCATTAATTATTTCGAAGGATAATTTTTTGTTCGTGTTTTTTATTTCGAAATTAAAGGGCAGTTGTGTCGTATCGTTTAACTGCAGCGATCCACCCCAAACGCCTTTTTTTAAAGCCTTTTGAGCGGAGATAATATTTAAAAACAATAAAAATAAAATTACCGTTGCGATGTTTTTCTTTGCTTTCATTTTTTTATCCATTTCTCACCTATTGCCCCCTCTCCTTGGGAGAGGGGATGAAGGGGAGAGGTTCTAAATATGAAACTTTATCCCCTGCGCCAACGGAAGTTGCGATCCATAATTGATGGTGTTTGTTTGTCTACGCATATACGCTTTCCACGCATCGGATCCTGACTCACGACCACCACCGGTTTCCTTTTCGCCTCCAAAAGCGCCTCCGATCTCGGCTCCTGATGTTCCTATATTTACATTGGCTATACCACAATCTGATCCTGCTTGCGATAAAAACAGTTCCATTTCACGCATGTTGTTTGTAAATATGGATGATGATAACCCTTGCGGAACATCATTTTGCATCGCGACCGCCTCTTCCACTGTTTTATATTTCATCACATACAATATCGGAGCAAAGGTTTCCTCCTGAACAACAGGGTATTCATTCTTTGCCTCAATAATGCAGGGCTTTACATAACATCCGCTTTCATGTCCTTCTCCATTTAAAACTCCGCCTTCTACAATTATTTTCCCGCCTTCTTTTTTCGCTTTTTCAATTGCATTCAAATATCCTTCAACAGCCTGCTTGTCTATCAGCGGACCCACATGATATGCCGCATCCAAAGGGTTTCCGATCTTTAATTGTCCGTATGTTTTTTTTAATGCTTCTATTGTTTTGTCGTATATATTTTCGTGCACGATCAGCCTGCGGGTAGTTGTGCAACGTTGTCCGGCCGTTCCCACAGCACCAAACACCGCACCCACAAGCACCATATTTAGATCCGCATGTTCCGAAACAATAATTGCGTTGTTGCCTCCTAATTCCAATATCGTTTTTCCAAAACGTTCTGCCACAGTTTTTGAGACCTGTCTGCCTGCGCGTGTTGATCCGGTAAAGGAAACCATTGGAATACGCTTATCATTTGAAAGCAGCTCTCCTATTTTATGATCGCCAATTATCAAACAACAAACCCCTTCCGGCACATTATTTTTTCTTAGCACTTCTGAAATAATATTCTGACATGCAATTGCGCAAATGGGCGTTTTTTCAGACGGCTTCCAAACACACACATCTCCACACACCCATGCTAACGCTGCATTCCAGCTCCACACCGCTACCGGAAAATTAAACGCGGAAATTATTCCCACTATCCCAAGCGGATGCCATTGCTCATACATTCTGTGCATTGGCCGCTCACTGTGCATGGTCAAACCGTATAACTGTCTTGATAAACCAACTGCAAAATCGCAGATGTCGATCATCTCCTGTACTTCTCCCAACCCCTCCTGTAAACTTTTACCCATTTCATACGAAACCAATTTCCCTAGTGGATCTTTGTATTTTCGCAATTCATCACCCACCTGACGAACGATCTCTCCTCGTTTGGGTGCCGGCATCAACCTCCAGGTTTTAAATACTTCACCGGCTGTTTTTATGATGTTTTCATAGTCTTCCTTTGTAGCAGAATTTAAACTGCTGATTAGGTGTCCGTCAACAGGTGAATATGAATCTATTTTCACCCCTTTTGTGTTCATGTGTTTTAATCCGGTTGACGCACCATAATTAGTTGATGTTATTCCCAGTTCTTTAAGAACCTCCTGTATCCCTATATTTTTTGCTGTTAATGTTGTCATATTCTTTAATTATTACCAATCTATATTACGTTCATATATTCGTGTTTTCGTTATTCGTTGATTTTTATAGTCCAAACTTGGCAGAAAGTTCCAGCATTCTTACAATTGGTTTTTTCGCTTTTTCGATCAAATCTGCTGATAAAGTTATTTCCGGCTGTTCGTATTTAATGCAATTATAAAGTTTTTCCAGCGTATTTAATTTCATATGCGGGCAATCATTGCAAGCGCAAGAATTGTTAGGTGGCGCAGGTATAAATGTTTTTCCCGGATTGCTTTTTTCCATCTGGTGAATGATCCCTGTCTCCGTTGCTACAATAAATTCTTTTATCTCTGATTTTGTAGTATAATTTAATAAGGCTGTTGTGCTACCAATATAATCAGCCGCTTCCAATAAATTAGCTTCGCATTCCGGATGGGCGATTAATTTAGCATGGGGATGCTGGTTCTTTAATTTAACAATTTTCTCTAAAGAAAAAATTTCATGTACCATACAGCTTCCGTCCCACAGCACCATATTCCTTCCTGTTTTTTTTCTGATATAAGCCCCTAAATTCTTATCCGGTGCAAATATTATTTTTTGATCCTTCGGTAAACTTTCAACTATTTTCTCTGCATTAGAAGATGTACAAATAATATCTGTTAATGCTTTTATTTCTGCGGAACAATTGATGTACGAAATCACCAAATGATCAGGGTGTTTCGATTTAAATTCAGCGAATTTATCTGCAGGGCAGGAATCTGCTAATGAACAGCCGGCGCGTAGGTCGGGCAACAAAACCTTTTTTTTCGGACAAAGTATTTTAGCGGTTTCGGCCATGAAATGAACCCCTGCAAACACGATGATGTCTGCATTTGTTTTCGCGGCCTGTTGTGACAAGCCCAAACTATCTCCAATATAATCGGCAATATCCTGTATGTCAGCATCCTGATAGTAATGGGCAAGTATAACCGCATTTTTTTCTTTTTTAAGTTTATTTATTTCAGCGAACAAATCTAAAGAAAAATCGATCGGAATATCAAGAAACCCTTTCGTGGATAAATCGTTTGACATTATATATATTATATTTTATTTAAAATTTAAAAAGAAAATAATACTGTTATTAGTCTGTTAATATGGTTAAGAAAAATACTCAAAAATGATTGATTATTTGATTTGTGATATTTAAATGACAAGTTATAAGTTTGTAATGTATTGAATATTAGAATAATGAACTGTTATAAACACGCTGTTAATTATGTTTTAATCTGATAACTTTAATGCAAAAATACATTTAATTGTGTTGTAAAGGTGTTCACGTTTCCTATTAAATTATAATAACAAAAAGACAGTATATCCAAAAATTATACAAGAGGAACCATAAATGAACAATCCTAGATAAATCTTATATTTGTTTACAACATAATGCGTTCTTTTCAACAAAATCAATGTTGATAAAATATATTTCTATAATACTAGTTATCAGGGCTTTATTTACAAACTTTACAAACGTGTTAATAAGGCCAAAAAGCTGTTAGTAACGATGTTTTTTAATAATAGTGCATACCGCAAAAACCACACCAATGAAGATAGCGATAGGTTCAGATCATGCAGGGTTCCCTTTGAAGGAGAAACTTAAAACACATTTACAATCAAAAGGAATTGAATTAAAAGATTTTGGTTGTTATACAGAAGAGCGGGCGGATTATCCCGATTTCGCACATTCAGTAGCAATGGGAATTATAAATAAAGATTTTGATTTCGGTTTATTGATTTGCGGAAGTGGCAACGGAATTAATATGGCCGCCAATAAGCATCGTCAAATACGTTCTGCATTGTGCTGGATGCCCGAAATAGCGGAATTGTCCAGGCTACACAATGATGCCAATATTTTAACCTTGCCGGGACGCTATATAAAAGAAGAAGAAGCAAAAAAATGCGTGGATGTTTTTTTGAGTACGGGATTTGAAGGAGGCCGACACACGGAAAGGGTAAAAAAGATCTCGAAAGGGTGCTGACCTATTAATTACGAATTATACGAATCTGTGTGAAATGAAAATATCTTTGTGCCTCTGCGCCTTTCTGGTTAATCTTCTTTTTTTTCCTTCTTTTATTGTTGCACAAAAAGACACGATAGCCGTCCGCTATTCAAAAAACATTACCAAAGCCGGTCTGAGTAAAAATTTGCACGTATTAGCATCTGATGAATATGAAGGCCGCGAAACCGGAGAGAAAGGCCAAAAGATGGCAGCAGAATACATTGCCAATCAATTCAAAGCGGCAGGAATACCCCCTTATAAGGAAAACACTTATTACCAGGAATTTTCATTGAACGTAATCTTGCCAACGCCAGCCCAGCTTTCTGTTAAAGGAAAAAATTATGAAGCCAATAAAGATTATTATAGCTTCCCCGGCCAAAGCGAACAAAAAATAGAAATTAATTCGGTGCAATTTTTGGGTTATGGAATAGAAGAAGATAATTACAATGACTATAAAGAAACAGACGTAAAAGATAAAGCCATAATGATATTGGCCGGAGAACCGTTTAAGGATTCTTTGTCGCTGATATCCGGAAAGAAGAAGCCTTCCATGTGGTCCACCTATTACAGGCTAAAACCTGAAAAAGCAAAAGAAAAAGGCGCTAAATTATTGTTGATAGTTGTTGAAGACATTGCAAAAAATATTGCAGACAACAAGCACCGGTTAGAATCCTCTTCAATGAAGCTGGAGTTAAGCAAAACAGAAATGCCGGTCATTTATATTTCTAAACAGTTGGCAGAAGACATCCTCAAAAAACAAACAGTAGAAAAGATAAAACAAAAAATTTCCGCAAGCTCAGCAACTGTTCGCTTATCTGTTAAAACAAAACTTGTGATCGCAATTAAAAATAAAGTGCAAAAAATAAGTTCAGAAAATGTATTGGGATATATTGAAGGAACAGACAAAAAAGAAGAAGTAATTGTGATTACCGCACATTATGATCACCTAGGGAAAGAAGGCGAAATCGTTTATAATGGCGCCGATGACGACGGCTCGGGAACGGTTGCTGTCATTGAGCTTGCACAGGCCTTCGCGAAAGCAAAAAAAGAAGGATATGGCCCACGAAGAAGTATTTTATTTATGGGGGTGGCCGGTGAAGAAAAAGGTTTGTTGGGCTCATCTTATTATGTGGAGCATCCGGAGTTCCCACTAAAAAATACGATGTGCGACCTGAACATTGATATGATCGGTAGGTTGGATGAAAGACATGCGGACAACCCCAACTACATTTATCTAATAGGCTCTGATAAGCTGAGCAGCGATCTGCACAACATCAGTGAAAGCGCGAATAAGACATATACAAATATTGAGC
The DNA here is from genome assembly GCA_052389695.1 of Bacteroidota bacterium. Classification (GTDB taxonomy): domain Bacteria; phylum Bacteroidota; class Bacteroidia; order 2-12-FULL-35-15; family 2-12-FULL-35-15; genus 2-12-FULL-35-15. The sequence continues at coordinate 58,668 of JBQTHQ010000076.1, forward strand.
TGGATTATATTTATAATGACGAGAAAGACAAGAACAGGTTTTATTATAGATCCGATCATTACAATTTTGCTAAAAAGGGGATTCCCGTGATATTTTATTTCAATGGCGTTCACGAAGATTATCATAAAGAAACAGATGAGGTAGAAAAAATAAATTTTGAAAAAATTGAAAGAATTACAAAGCTTGTTTTTTTTACAGCCTGGGAACTGGCGAACAGAAATGAGAAAATAGTTGTGGATAGCAATAAGAAATAACGTAGTATGACATCTGCCGAAAAATTTTTAGAAGCTTCAGAAAAAATGACCTTTGATTTGGGCCACAGGAAAAGGATTGCCTATAATATAGGTCAGTATGATAAAAAAGTTATAGAAGGCAAAGAACAATTCGCGAATCTTGAACTTGCCAAAACACGTGCTGCTGCCATTAAACAAAAGTCGATTGACAATCTTGAAAAATATTTAATTGAATTTGAGGCTGCATTTATTAAGCGCGGAGGAAAAGTAATTTGGGCGCAGGATTCAGAAGAAGCATTAAAGGAGTCTTTACAGATCATGCGAAAAGCAAAGGCGAAAACAGTTGTGAAAGCCAAGTCGATGGTGACGGAGGAGATTCATCTGAACGAAGAGCTTGAAAAAAACGGGATAGAAAGTATTGAAACCGACCTTGGTGAATATATTGTACAGCTTAGAAAAGAGCCGCCCTATCACATTGTAACGCCCGCCATGCATCTTTCAAAAGAAGATGTTGCACAAACGTTTAATGAGAAAAAGGGAACACCGCTCGACTACACACCGGAACAAGTAACAAATTTTGTGCGCAAGGAATTGCGTGCCAGATACAGCAAAGCCGAAGTTGGCGTTAGCGGAGGGAATTTTTTAATTGCGGATATTGGCGCAGTAGCTACTACAGAAAATGAAGGAAACGGATTGATGTCCATGTCATTTCCCAAAGTTCAGATCCTGATCGTGGGAATAGAAAAAATAATTCCCTCCATGTTGGACCTTGACCTATTCTGGTCCTTGCTATCCACGTATGGAACCGGGCAGCCATTAACCGTTTATAATACTATATATACAGGACCCAAACAACAAGGCGAAGTAGACGGCCCTGAAGAAATGTATGTGATCCTATTGGACAATGGTCGCACAACCGTGTTGGCTGAAACAGAGCAAAGGCGAGCGCTTTCCTGCATCCGCTGTGGAGCATGTTTAAATATATGTCCGGTATATCAAAATATTGGCGGGCACTCTTATGGCGCCACATACAGCGGCCCCATTGGCTCGGTCATTACTCCTCACTTCAAAGGAATGGAAGAGTTCAAACATTTGAGCTATGCATCAACCATGTGTGGGAAATGCACCGAAGTGTGCCCGGTGAAAATCGATATTCATAAATTATTGTTGATCAACCGCAAGCAGTCAATCGACGAAGGTTTGGCAGCCAAAGCAGAAAATTGGGCATGGCATGTATGGAAAAGAGCAATGCTGAAACGCAGTAAAATGGATTGGGGTGGAGCCAAAGTAAAGAACCTGCTACTCAAGCAATTTTTTAAAAAGCAATGGGGCGAACGCAGGGAATTGCCACAAGTTGCGACCAGATCATTTAACCAGATCTGGAGAGAAAGAAAAGGAATAAAATAAGCCGGAATTAGGCGGGTTAAAATTATTTTATCATTTCTTTTAACTTATCAGATTTATCTTTTCCCAATGAAACTTTATAGTTATCCGGATTACCTGCGATTTTAATATTTACATAACGTATTTTTTTCTCAGGATCGGCATATTGTATGGCATCCGTTTGTTCCGGGTCCACTTCTTCTGCTTTTTTGCCAAATAACTTTGCTGAGCCAGCCTGGGTGACCATTTTCCATGGGATTTTCAAATAATACTCCATATTAAAATCCATATCCTGTTTACCGGAGATTTCCATAAACCCGAGAGAGGAGTTGATGCGCATTTTTGGAATGTTAAGTACGCCTTTGGTTAAATCAATATGATTTGCAAGTGTATCAAAAAAGACCTTCTTCAGATTCTTGTCATGAAAAAATTCAGCAACATGATCGAGCATCTTATAGTTTTCAAGGCGCCCGTTAACAACTTCAACATCTAAGTGAATTTCTGAGTCATCGATCTTAGGAACAAGATCGGTGTGCATATGTATTTTTCCGGTAATATTTCCTGAGAATTTCCCATGAAGATTTTCCGAAACAAGATGATCCTGTCCGAAGTTTTCAAATTTAAAAAGCAGTTTATCGAGGTCCACGTTTTTAACTTTCATGTTAGGACTGAAATAAATTTGTTTTGGATTGGAACCATTAAAATAACCGCCAATATCAAATGCGCCTCCCGCCGCGTTAAGATGCATTTTATCAATATAAACATAGTGATTGGGCGTGGTGCGCCATTTTGCCGTTACATTGTTTAAAACATACCGGTGATAATTGAATCGATTTATATTGATATCAAAAGTCATATCTGTAAACGGTAATTCGTAGATATTGAACCCTTTATCATGTTCAACGGTATTTGTGTCGGGCGGATGATAAATGAACAGCTCATCAAAATCAAGCAATGAGCAGGTGAGTTCAAAGTGATTATCGCGTTTTTTTATAGCTTCATTTTTTCCAAAGTAATAATGTAATGTTGTTTTCAGGTCTGATTTCCCTATTTTACCTGAGAAGTTATCTACCACCAGGTGCTCGTCTTCATAATGCACCCTTCCTTTAAAATTTTCAAAACGTAAAGGATGCAGCTTCATTTTTGCATCAAAACGATCCAGATAAAAATCGATCGATCTTAAACTGTCTTTGAAATGCAGATCAGTATAACCATGTACAACAAGATTTTTAAATTCTTCGTGACGGTAATCCTCGGGCACATAATTTTCTCCTTTGTATGAAAAAATATCTTCTAGCTGCAGAACCGATGAGGTAAGGTTAAATTCAACTTTTGTATCTCCGGCAGAGTGGTCATCAAACCAAAGGTTGTAATTTCGGAGCTTTCCGGAAAAGAAAAAATCGCTTTTGTCAATCATCCCTTTAAAATCAACTATTCTAAAATCTTCTCCATCAATAAAAATATCTGCATGAAAATCATGAAGCGTATGCGGATAGTGCTTTAATCCGGCATAAAGGTTTGTAACAAAAAATTCCCCAACAGGCAGATTAGGGGATTCTGTGAATGCTTTTGCTGAGCTTTTAAATTCCAGGTTGAGAGAAAGGTTCTGTATCTGTTCATCAATGGATTTTACAGAGTCAGATCCAGTAAGCTCAAAGAGGTCAATGTATTTGCTTTTTATGTTAAGGCTTGTGTTTACCGGAGTGGCCGTATGGTGTATGATGGCCGGCAGATCACTTATTGTTCCGCTTAAATGAAGATCGGATTTTCCTACAGAAACATTTGCGTATTCAATATTTGCCTTGTGTCCATTTAACTCGGCATACAGATCAAGATTCCGTATTGGCAATGCATATTTTGAAGAAGTAAAACTGAGATCTTCTATTTTGAGCTGAGTAAAATAAGATTCATTCAGTTTTTCAATGCTCTTTTCCGGAAATTCGAGGTCAATAATATCCCGGAAATTCATGGTAAGCCATATTTTGCCACTCAGGTCCTGAAGGCTTTTCAGGTTAAAAAACTTAGCCAGAAAGTCGAGTTCAAACTCAGATTTTAACTGAAGATTTATTTCTGGGGAACTAAAATTTTTTACAGTTAGATTTCCGCGGAAAATACCTGCTTCCGGCCGAGCGGAAAAATCCTGTAAACTGAGTTCCATTGTTGAAGCATTGCGCTTTTCCCCATTTGTAAAATGCCCTTTAAAACGCATGGCATCTAATTTTTTATTTACTGTTGTGTTATTGAAATAAGCGTCTGCACAACCAAAATCGGCGTTTATGCTTGGATTATTCCCGTTTATTGATTTTCCTTTAATGGCGGCATTAAAGTATATTTTTCCCCTGTTGTCATATTTTCTGAGGGTAGGAATGAGCTCTTCAGGAGCCATGGCAATGAATAAATCAAAGTTTGGTTTATTACCGTTGAATTTCAGATCAAGCAACACATCGTTTAAAAAATCAATTGTGCCTTCAACATTAAATTCCGCGCCCTCAAGCTTCATTATAGAAGGGCGGATTGTCATAACTTCCTTTTTTTGTAAAAAATCAATTTCTGTTTTTAGCTCAAAATGCTTGTGTTTAATAAATGTGGTATCGTTGTTTGAAACAATGTTGAGCTCAAATTTGGAATCTATGTAAGCGTAGATATGCTGCGGAGAGGTTTTAAATTTTGAAGCCGCATGGCTGATATATGCATCTGCCAGAAGATTATTTTGTTCATTTAATTTTACCAGATGAATATTTTCAAGCTCAATTTTCTTTAAATCAAGATGGAATTCCTTGTTTGGATCTATTTCTTTATCCGAAGAGAGGGCTTTTACAATATTGAATTCTCCATCCAAATGCTGAATAAGATTTAAGCGGCCATTTTTCAGGGTAAGCTTTTTTATTTCCATATTTCCTGCAAGGATTGTCCAGAAGTCAAAGCCCAAATAAATGTCTTTTAAATTGGCAATGGCCGCTATATTTTTAGCTTTATTCTCATGAATTTCCACAGTTTCAAGATCAATGGATATATATGGGAAGTTTTCAAAAAGTGAAATGTGAGAACCTTTAATTTCAACGCACCCTTTAAAATCCTTATTCATGTCAGCGATTAACCGCTGAACAACTTTATCCTGCTGCCAATAAAGTATTGTAACGGAAATAAAAAGCAATGCCAGGGGAATTCCTGTGACCGTGAGCAAAATCCATTTTCTGAATTTGTTTTTAAAAAATGCAGAATACACTAATTTTTTCATGTTGTTTATGATATCCGAAGTTAAGAAAAAGAGCCGGAAAGAAAATTTTTTCTGACAAAACAATTGAAAAAAGTATTGACCGGGAACCCATTTATTAGAGAATCAGTACATTCGCAGCATGATCCACTTTCATGCCGAAAATATAAAATTTACCCTGAAGAATAAATCCATTCTTAAACAATGGATTACAGCAGTTATCAGAAAAAATAAATGCAAAAAAGGCGGCATAGCATTTGTTTTCTGCCCGGATGAGTACCTGCTGAACATCAATAAAGAATATCTCAATCACAATACATATACGGACATTGTTACCTTTGACTATACAGAAGGGAACATGATCAAAGGAGATATTTTTATCAGTGTTGAAAGGGTGAAAGAGAATGCGGTGAAATTTTCCAAATCATTTGAGGATGAATTGCACCGGGTGATCATTCATGGGATTTTGCATTTGCTGGGTTATAAAGACAAAACAAAAGCTGCAAAAGCAGAGATGACAAAGCAGGAAGATACTTGTTTGAGGAAATTAAGAAAGCTCTTATAGTGCGTTGGTCATTTCAGGCCCTCCTGAAAGCCTGCCAATTTCTCGACAAGCTCGAAATGACTAATGACCAATAGCATCAACTCCAGGAAGATTCCCGCTCTCAATATATTCCAGTAAAGCGCCACCACCGGTAGAAACATAAGAAACGTCGCTTCCTAAATTATATTTATTGATCGCAGCAACAGAATCCCCTCCTCCTATTAATGAATAAGCGCCGGTTTTTGTAGCCTTTACGATCGCTTCTGCAACGGCTTTGGTGCCATGTTCAAAACTGCTCATTTCAAACACACCCATTGGTCCGTTCCATAAAACAGTTTTTGATTTTGAAATTACATCGGCATATAATTTTTCTGTATCAGGGCCAATGTCTAAGCCCAACCAACCATCCGGAATATTTTTAATATCTACTGTTTGTTTGTTGGCATCGTTTGAAAATCCGTCAGCAATAACTGTATCTACAGGAATATAAATATTTACGCCTTTAGCTTTTGCGTCACTTAATATTTTTAAAGCAATGTCTAATTTATCTTCTTCCACTAATGATTTTCCAACTTTTCCGCCTTGTGCTTTAATGAACGTATATGACATTCCCCCTCCAATGATCAGGTTGTCGATTTTATCCAGCAGTTTTTCAATGATCAATATTTTCCCGGAAACCTTTGCCCCTCCCATGATTGCAGTTAATGGTTTTTCGGAGCAGTTCAGTACTTTGTTGATGCTGGCTAACTCACTCGCCATTACATAACCAAACACTTTATCTTTCGGAAAAAATTTCGCGACAACAGTAGTGGATGCATGCGCGCGGTGTGCAGTGCCAAAGGCGTCATTCACATACACATTACCTAAAGAAGCCAATTCCTGTGCAAATGATTCCGTTCCTGCTGTTTCCTGTTTATAAAAACGTAAATTTTCAAGCAACAACACTTCGCCTGCTTTCAAGTCAGTTGCAGTTTTTTTGGCTTCAGCGCCAATGCAATCGTTCACAAATTTTACAGGCCTCCCAAGGGCCTTGCTTAAATGGTTTACAATATGTTTCAATGAATATTTTTCTTCAGGCTGGTCCTTTGGCCGTCCTAAATGCGACATTAAAATAACTGCGCCTCCGTCTTTTAGAATTTTATTGATCGTGGGCAATGCTGTACTGATGCGGGTGTCGTCAGTGATGTTGTATTGCGCATCTAAAGGCACATTAAAATCAACACGCACCAGCGCTTTTTTTCCTTTGAAATTGTAGTTGTCAACTGTTTTCATAGAGAATGCTAATTTTAAATATTTACCACGGAGGCACAGAGATCACGGAGTTTCACAGAGATGAATTCAGAACTTTCTCCGTGTGTCTTTGTGCTCTTCGTGTCTCCGTGGTTTTCTTATTTTATTTTCACCAATTTCGGATACATTTTTTCACGCAAGGCTTTAACACCTTCATCGCTAATGTACTCATCATACGTCATTCGCTTATCGATAATACCTGTAGGAGTAAGTTCAATTATTCTGTTTGCTACAGTTTGCACAAACTCATGATCATGTGATGTAAATAATGCAATGTGTTTCCAGCTTTTTAATTCATTATTAAATGCCGTGATGGACTCCAGATCAAGATGGTTTGTAGGTTCGTCCAATATCAAACAATTTGCATTGGTTAGCATCATTTTTGAAACCATGCAGCGCACTTTTTCTCCACCTGAAAGCACGTTTGATTTTTTCAGTGACTCTTCTCCTGTAAACAACATTTTTCCAAGAAATCCACGTACATACGTTTCGTCTTTATCTTTTGAATATTGCCGAAGCCAGTCGATTAAATTATAATCACCGGTAAAATATTTTGCATTCTCATTTGGTAAATACGACTTAGTAATGGTACTTCCCCAGGTAATGGCCCCTGCATCAGCTTTTTCATTGTCATTCAAAATTTCAAAGAAAGCAGTAATAGCAATATGTTCTTTTGAAAGAATAGCCGCCTTGTCCCCTTTGGTAAGAGTAAATGTAATATTTGAAAAAAGAGCTTCTCCTTCAGACGATTTTTTAGAAAGTTTCTCTACAGTTAGTATTTGATCTCCGCAATCGCGGTCCGCTTTAAAAATAATACCGGGATATTTTCGTGTAGAAGGCTTAATGTCTTCAATAACTAATTTTTCTAATAATTTTTTTCTGCTGGTTGCTTGCCTGGATTTGGAAGCATTTGCGCTGAATCGTTCAACGAAGTCCTGCAGCTCTTTGCGCTTGTCTTCTATCTTTTTATTTTGATCGGAACGCTGACGCAATGCCAGTTGGCTGGATTCATACCAGAATGTATAATTTCCGGTGTATAATGAGATCTTATTGAAATCAATGTCGGCAATATGCGTACATACTGCGTCTAAAAAGTGTCTGTCGTGTGATACAACAATAACGGTATTTTGAAAGTCAGCTAAAAAATTTTCCAGCCAGGAAATTGTTTCCACATCCAGATCGTTGGTAGGCTCATCCAGTAAAAGGATATCAGGATTACCGAATAAAGCTTGTGCTAAAAGAACCCGAACCTTTTCCTTGCCATTCAATTCACTCATTAATTTGTTGTGAAAATTTTCTTTTACACCCAGATCACTCAGCAAATTTGCAGCATCACTTTCTGCATTCCAGCCGTTCATTTCAGCAAATAAATTTTCCAATTCAGCCGCTTTAACACCATCTGCTTCACTAAAATCGGCCTTTGCATAAATTGCATCTTTCTCTTCTATAATCTTCCACAACTTTTTGTTTCCCATCATTACTGTTTGCAAAACAGGAAAAGCATCAAAAGCAAAGTGGTTCTGGCTAAGAACACTCATGCGGTCGCCGGGGTTCATGGAAACCTGTCCGGTAGTTGGGTCGATTTCCCCGGAAAGAATTTTCAGGAAAGTTGATTTTCCTGCACCATTGGCACCAATTACCCCATAGCAGTTGCCGGGAGTAAATTTTATGCTTGCTTCGTCAAACAAAACACGCTTGCCGTAGCGTAAGGATAAATTGGATACCGAGATCATTTTATTTAAATTTAAGGTTGCAAAAATAATGAAAAATATACGAGAAATTATTTAATGCCATATAATGTGTGGCAATTAGCGGCACTAAAATTCTTATATTAGTCGGGTTAAATAGACTAATTCTAAAAAGTGAAGATCAAAAAACTTTTTTTCGCCTTCATAAGTGTTTTATTGATTGGTATTGATGCAACACGTGCCCAAAACGCAAAAATTGATTCTTTGCAGCGACTGCTTGAATCGTCTTCTTCATCAGAAATACAGGACACCACAGAAATAAAAATACACAATACCCTCTGTTGGGAATATCGGACAACGGGTGAGATGGAAAAAGCCCTGGATCATGGGAATATAGCGCTTCAGTTAGCCGAAAAAAATGTTGGCTCATCACTAGGCGCTATAGCGGGGGCCGCTAAAAAAGGAATGGCGGCCTCTTACAACAACATTGGGATTATTTATGATATTCAATCCAATTATCCCAAAGCGCTCAAATATTATTTCAATAGCCTGAAAATAAGGGAAGAAATCAAAGATAAAAAAGGCATAGCTAATTCTTTCAACAACGTGGGATTTATTTATGGAAACCAATCCGATTATCCTAAGGCCTTGGAATATTTTTTTAAAAGCTTGGAAATATGGCAAGAGATTGGAAACAAAAAAGGCTTCGCAATGTCTTATGGAAATATTGGAATTATTTATAAGCAACAATCCAATTATCCCAAGGCAATGGAATACCATTCCCAAAGCCTTAAAATAAAAAAAGAAATTGGCGATAAAATAGGAATAGCTCAATCGTATTCTAACATCGGTTCTTTATATGCCGCTCTTGCCGATCAGCCAGACAGTATAAAGCAGGCATTCATGGCTCCTAAATATACCAATGGGCAAAAAGAACGCTCTATCGCCGCTCTTAATGAAATATTATTAGACAGCGCCTTGAGTTTTCAGACAAAAGCTTTTCGGATAACGGAAGAGCTGAATGATAAATACAGTATGGCCTATAGTTTAATGGGTATAGGAGAAGCGTTGCAAAAAAAACGAAAATATGCGCAGGCTGTGACCTTTTACCGTTTGGCGGTTTCATTGGCAGATAGTATAAATACGAAGGAGCAGTCTAAAGACGCAGCGCAGGGTTTGTATTTCTGTTATAAAAAATTAAACAAATATGATAGCGCCTTATACTGGCATGAAAAAGCGGCAATGTTAAAGGATAGTATTTTCAGCAGCGAAAAGCAAAAGGACCTAGGCAGACAGGAAGCAAATTTTGAGTATGAAAAACAACAGGCGCTGGATCAGGCCGCACATGAAAAGGAATTGGCACTATCGACAGAACAGCAAAAACAACAACGGCTCATTAGTTATTCTGCAGGAGGGGGCTTGGCAATAGTTCTTTTATTTTCAGTAGTAATAGCTAACCGTTTACGAGTAACCCGCAGGCAAAAAGGCATTATAGAAAAGCAGCAAACAGAGGTATCAAATGCGTATGCAATACTGCATGAAAAAAATAAGAATATTACCGACAGTATCAATTATGCTAAACGTATCCAACAAGCGCTTTTAAAAGAAGAGGAACATGTTTCCGAACACTTACCGGAACATTTTATTTTATTTAAACCAAAAGATATCGTGAGCGGGGATTTTTACTGGAGTTATGAGAAAGAAATAAAAGAAAAAAAGGGAAAAACAAAATATTGGTATCTGGCAGCGGTAGATTGCACCGGTCACGGTGTTCCGGGAGCTTTCATGAGTATGCTGGGCGTTGCTTTCCTGAATGAAATAAATAGTACGGACCAGCTCTTGTCCCCGGCAGAAATATTGGATCGCCTAAGAAATAAAATATTGAAAGAGCTAAGTCAAACAGGCAAAGAAGGAGAAAGCAAAGACGGAATGGATATTTCCCTGGTCCGTATTAATCTTTCCACACACGAAATGCAATGGTCAGGAGCAAATAATCCTTTATGGCTATTCTCTCAGGAAAAATTTACAGAAATGAAACCCGATAAACAGCCCATTGGGTTTCATCACGAACAAAAACCGTTTACTAATTATAAATTACAACTGAAAAAAGATGATGGATTTTATTTGTTCACAGATGGCTATGCAGATCAGTTTGGCGGAGACAAAGGAAAAAAATTCAAATACAAACAACTCCAGGAATTACTATTAGCGAATTATGAAAAACCGATGAACGAACAAAAAATAATTCTTGATAATACAATTGAAAAATGGAAAGGAAATCTTGAGCAGGTGGATGATATACTGATCATAGGAGTAAGAGTATAATTAATGATAAAAGAAATTTGTGCATAAACAGATTTACATATTCGCTTTTTTGATCTTATGCTTTGTCCATTCAAAAGCTCAGCCCGCCCTCGATACCATCAAAGATTGTTTGAAGCAAAGACCAAGCTTCCTGATTAAACTAGATTCCAGAAATTCTTTTATCAGCAATAGCCGCGCAAGAATTTTAGGTGCAAAGCTTGCCCTGAACTATGGGGGGCGCCTACACTTTGGACTTGGTTATAATCAGTTGTATGCTCCCGCAAAAGATTTTGATCAACAAGTATATTATGGGAATTTTTTTGGTATACGTGACAGTGTAACGGCAAAGCTGCACTTGTTTTATATTTCAGCGTATGCAGAATATATTTTTTACCAGAATAAACATTGGGAGCTGAGTATGCCTTTGCAAATAGGGGTGGGCAAAACGTATTATACATATCATCTATACGGACAAAAAAGAGAACGGGAGGAAAATCTGAATTTTATTTATGAGCCGGCTGTTTCAGTTGGATATAAATTTGTAAAATGGTTTGGCGTAGGCGCGGATATTGGCTTTCGCTTTATGGTTACCGGGGACAAGAAGGTGATTCAAAAATTTACGTCGCCAACTTATGCATTTAAAATTTTGATCTTTTATAATGAGATCTACAAGTCCTTATTTAAAAAAGATAAATCCGAATAATTTATTTTCTTAATTCCTTCACAGCTTTGCTTATCATTCCGATCGCTTCATCAATTTCTGCTTCGGTGGTATATTTTCCAAGGCTAAAACGAACAGAGCCATAGCTATCTTCATCGCTTAAGCCCATTGCTTTTAAAACATGCGAAGGTTCAGGCACTGCGGAGGTGCATGCAGAACCCATTGCAAAGGCAATGTTCGGTATTTTTTTTATCAATGCTTCAGAACGAATGCCCTGAAAAGCAATATTGGTAACATTGAACAAGCGGGTCCTTGTACTTCCGTTGATGAATGTGTTCCCTAAGTCACATAGGTGTTGTTCCAATTTTGTACGTAACCTTGAAATGCGCGCAGAATCATTCCACATCTCCTCCCCCGCTATTTCGCAAGCTTTTCCCAGTCCCACTATACCTGTTACATTTAATGTTCCGGAGCGCAATCCCCGCTCATGCCCTCCCCCATCCATTTGAGGAAACAAATTAACACGAGGGTTTTTTCTTCGGATATACAACGCCCCTACTCCTTTTGGCCCATATAGCTTGTGAGCGCTTAAACACATTAGGTCGATATGTTCTTCTTCCACATCAATATTTATTTTTCCAACAGCTTGTGTGGCATCACACATAAAAATACTGTTGTTTGCATGTACAAGCTCTGCAATTTTTTTAATGGGTTGGATCACTCCTGTTTCATTGTTGGCATGCATTACAGCAACCAGAACGGTTTGCGGCTTAAGTGTATTTTTCAATTCATCAAGATCGATCAGCCCTTCCCGGTCTACAGGCAAATAGGTTACTTCAGCCCCTTTTTGTTCCAATGCTTTGCAGGTATCCAGTACTGCCTTGTGCTCAGTTTTAACCGTGACAATATGTTTGCCCTTTAGTTGATAATTCTCCCCAACACCTTTAATTGCCAGATTAATAGCTTCAGTTGCGCCGGAAGTAAAAACAATTTCCTGCTCGGCACAATTAATTAGTTTGGCAACTTGTTGGCGCCCTGTTTTCACAGCGTCCTCTGCAATCCAGCCAAAACTATGGGTACGGCTGGATGCATTGCCAAATTTTTTCGTAAAATAAGGCAACATGGCGGCCAGCACCCTTTCATCAACGGGGGTAGTGGCATTATAATCCAGATAAATAGGCGTTTTCACAAGCTCAAAAGTATGAAACTTTATCAAATGATATTCGTAAAAGATTAGCCTTGCTTTTCCTTATGATTCAAAGATATAAGCAACCTTTTAAGGATTAAAAGAGTCTTTATGGGAAGTGTTCATATTCAAGAATGCATTGAAAGACAAAAAGATAGCAAATTTCTTGGGATTCTATTTTTTTTAGATTAGTTTTAGAGGATTAAAAAGATACGAGTAATAATAACCTAAACGCTGCACTATGAATAAAATTACAAAATTAACATACACTGCGCTTCTGTGCTTTTTATTTTTCACCATCCATGCACAAGAAAAACACTGCGGTACAACTGAAATGCAAAAACGCGCGTTTGAAGCGGATCCTCAATTATATCAGGAATATATAAAAGAAAATGCGCGCTTAGAGGCAATTGATAAACAAGCCTTTGCCAATGGTTATAAGGAAACTGATAGATCAGCAGCTCCCCCTGTATATATTATTCCTGTTGTGTTTCACGTGCTTCACCAAAATGGTCCTGAAAACATTTCTGATGACCAGATTAAAAGCGCTGTAGCTGTTCTGAATCAGGATTTTCGTAAATTAAATAGTGATACAGGGAGTATTATACCTCTGTTTAAATCTATCGCGGCTGATGCTGAAATTGAATTTCGTTTGGCTCAAAAAACGCCTACAGGAGCCTGCACTAATGGTATAAACCGGGTTCTTACAGCCGAAACTTTTGTTGGTGACAATGGCTCAAAGTCTGGCATTTATTGGCGGAGAGACTGGTATATGAATGTTTGGGTAGTAAGCGCTATCAGCAGTGGCGCAGCCGGATATGCTTATTATCCTGGAGGAGCGCCTTCAGCCTCTGTTGATGGGATCATGATTTTATCAACTTATGTTGGCAACACAGGTACCGGGTCGGCATACAGATCAAGGACTTTAACGCATGAAGTAGGGCATTTTCTTAATTTACGCCATGTCTGGGGAGATGGTAATGAACCCGGTTGTGATGGAACGGGCTCGGGATCCCCATGCTTCGGTGCTGACAATTGTAATATAGACGATGGCGTAACAGATACTCCAAACACACGCGGCTGGACAACTTGTAACCTGAGCGGTAAAACATGTACTTCAGATCCGTCCCAGTATGATAATGTGCAAAATTATATGGATTATTCCTACTGTTTTAGCATGTTTACCGCGGGTCAAAAAACGCGCATGCGTTCCGCATTAACCAGTGCAAACGGGCAACGAAACACGCTATGGACAACCACTAACCTTACCACAAATACAGGTGTAAGCTCTGCAGCAGTATTGTGTAAGGCCGATTTTGACGCATCCTTTCTGGCAAATTCCAGCAACACGATATGCCAGGGAAACAGCCTGACCTTTACAGATAAATCATGGAATGGCACGCCAACCGGCTGGACCTGGTCATTTCCCGGCGGAACACCTTCTACATCAACCTCAGCTTCCCCGGTAATACAATACAATACAGCCGGAACTTATAACGTGTCCCTAACTGTTACCAACAGTTCAGGAACGGTTAGTGCAACTAAAACAGCCTATGTAATTGTTAACCCCACCGTGGCAACGTATACCAATGCAACTTATACTGAAAGTTTTGAAGGAAGCGCCATTCCTAATGCGGATTGGAAAGTCCGCAATATGCTGCCCGGCGGCAATACCTGGGTTCAAACAACAGCTGCAGGAGCAACAGGAACAAAATCAGTGCGTATTGTTAATGCACCCACTTATGATACATATGTAGATGAATTGGTTAGCCCTCCAATAAACATGACAGCAATTACAGGTACAGGAGTAACATTGACCTTTAAAGTTGCACATGCCCAAAAAACAGCAACATCAGCGGATAAATTGCAACTTTATGTTTCCACTAATTGCGGACAAACCTGGACAATACGTAAAACAATAACCGGAGCAGCCCTTTCAACAGCGGGAGTAAGCTCCACCTGGACGACCCCTACTTCAACACAATGGGGGCTACAAAGCTCCTCTCTTACCTCTTTTACAGGACAGACAAATTTTTATATTATGTTCCGCTTTACAAGCAATGCGGGCTCAAACATTTACCTTGATGATATAAATATAAGCGGAACAGTTGGAGTAGAGGATGAATTTTCAGATGCACTTAGCTTTAATATTTATCCCAATCCGGCAGAGGATAATTCGGTAGTGGGCTTCAACCTGCTAGATAAACAAAAAGTAGAATTATCGGTTTATGATGTTTTAGGCCAACATGTGTCTACCATTGTTGAAGGGAATTTAAATGCAGGAGAACATGAGTATAAAATAGCAGATAAGACCAGTTTAAGCTCGGGAATTTACTTTGTAAAACTGGTCGCTGGAGATCAAAAATTCACTAAAAAATTAATTGTGAGGTAAAGTTGAGGGTCTATTCGATTCGGGAGTTCGCCAATTCCATTTGGAATAGTATACTAATTTTTTAAAGAAATCACCCCTATCAATACAAGAGGAACTATACTATATAGTATAGTTCAGTTTTTCTATAAGAACCGATCAAATTTGGTTTCTATTTTATTTTAAACTAGTTTTAGGGGATAATAAAAAATAAATGCTAAATTATTACTATATAACCGGAACAAGCAGAGGGATTGGAAAAGCGTTTGTGGAGCATTTGCTCAAAGATCCATCGAATAGGGTAATTGGCATTTCGCGTCAACGAACAATAGAACATGCGAATTACAATCATTTTTTTTTAGACCTTACGGATGCCAGTGCTGTTACAGATTTTAAATTTGAGCTGCATGCAAATGCGAAAAAATTATATTTAATTAACAATGCAGGAGCTCTTGGTTTTATAAAACCTATTGGAAAAATAGACGCGCCAACGATTATAAAAAATTACACTCTTAATTTAATAGCTCCCAGCATTCTTACAAATTCATTTATAGCGTGCTATAATACGGTGGACGCGGAAAAAGTAATTGTGAACATCAGTTCAGGCGCAGGCAAAAATCCCATCGATGGCTGGGCAGTTTATTGTGCTTCAAAGGCCGGAATAGATATGTTTAGCAGGGTGGTTGACCAGGAACAAAAAATCAGGGAGGAGCATGCACAGGAAAATATTCATAAGAGATTTAAAATTTTTTCTATTGCACCAGGAGTTGTAAATACAGCTATGCAGGATGAAATAAGAGAGGCGGAACCGGAGGACTTTAGCCGGTTGCAGGATTTTATATCCTATAAAAATGATAATAAATTGGCAGACCCGGAATCCGTTTCTAAGAAATATATTAAAGTTTTGTCAAATGTAGATTCAATAAAAGAAGTTTTAACATCAATAAAAGATTACGAGTAAACCGATAACCTAAATGCTATACCATGAATAAAATCATCAACCTTCTCAGCGCATTTTTTTTCTGCCTTGTAATATCAAATGTACAGGCACAAGGACTAAAACCTTGCGGAACTACCGAAATGCAACAACAATTATTTGATGCCGATCCTTTGTTATATGAGGAACATCTTAAAGAAAATGCTCGTTTAGAGGCAATTGATAAAGAAGCGTATGCAAATGGTTATAAGGAAACTGATAGATCAGCAGCCCCTCCTGTTTATATAATTCCTGTTGTATTCCATGTTCTGCATCAGTATGGAGCTGAAAATATTTCAGATGCCCAGCTGAAAGACGGCATTAGAGTTATGACTGAGGATTTTCGTAAATTAAATGCGGATGCAGCAAATACTGTTGCAGCGTTTCAGGGTATTGCCGCTGATTGTGAAATAGAATTCCGTTTGGCACAAAAGGACCCCAGCGGTAATTGTACTAACGGGATTGACAGAATAGTTTCTACCCTTACAGATGTTCCGGCGGACCCAAATCGCAATAATTGTAAATTAAACCCCTGGCCACGGGCTAATTACTTAAACATATGGGTTGTTAGATCCTTTGCGGATGGCATTGCAGGGTATGCCCAGTTCCCGGGTAGCGGTTCTGCTGCTACTGATGGCATTGTTGTCTTGAGTGATTATGTTGGGGCTACTGGAACAAGTACCGCTAATAGATCACATGTACTATCACATGAGGTAGGGCATTTTCTTAACTTATATCACATTTGGGGCAATACGAGTGTTGGAACTTCTTGTTCAGGGTCAGATAATGTATCAGACACTCCGACTACACGAGGCCATAGCAATGTGTGTCCCCTTAACGACCAAACCTGTGCTTCAGGAGTAACGGAAAATGTTCAAAATTTTATGGATTATTCTTACTGTTACACTATGTTTACCGCAGGCCAAAAAACGCGCATGCGCGCTGCGCTAACAAGTACTACGGGCCAGCGCAGCAGCCTTTGGACAACCACAAATCTTACAAATACAGGCGTAAGTTCTGCAGCAGTATTATGTAAAGCTGATTTTGACGCATCCTTCATGGCAAATTCCAGCAATACGATATGCCAGGGGAACAGCCTGACCTTTACAGATAAATCATGGAATGGCACACCAACCGGTTGGGCCTGGTCATTCCCTGGAGGAACCCCTTCCACATCAACTGCAGCTTCCCCGGTAATACAATACAATACAGCCGGCACTTATAACGTGTCCCTAACCGTTACCAACAGTTCGGGAACGGTTAGTGCAACTAAAACAGCCTATGTAATTGTTAATCCCACCGTGGCAACGTATGCCAATGCAACTTATACTGAAAGTTTTGAAGGAAGTGCCATTCCTAATGCGGATTGGAAAGTCCGTAATCAATTGCCCGGAGGCAATACCTGGGTGCAAACAACAGCCGCAGGAGCGACAGGAACAAAATCAGTACGTATTGTTAATGCACCCACTTATGATACATATGTAGATGAATTGGTTAGCCCTCCAATAAACATGACCGCAATTGCAGGTACAAGAGTAACATTGACCTTCAAGGTTGCACATGCCCAAAAAACAGCAACATCAGCGGATAAGCTACAAGTTTATGTTTCCACTACTTGCGGACAAACCTGGTCAATACGTAAAACAATAACCGGAGCAGCGCTTTCAACAGCTGGAGTAAGCTCCACCTGGACTACGCCTACTTCAACACAATGGGCACAACAAAGTTCACCTTTAACTTCCTATACAGGACAGACAAATTTTTATATTATGTTCCGCTTTACAAGCAATGCGGGCTCAAACATTTACCTTGATGATATAAATATTAGCGGAACAGTTGGAGTAGGTGATGAATTTTCAGATGCGCTTAGCTTTAATATTTACCCCAATCCGGCAGAGGATAATTCGGTAGTGGGCTTCAACTTGCTTGATAAACAAAACGTAGAAGTATCTGTTTATGATGTATTAGGCCAACACGTATCCACTATTGTTGAAGGGAATTTAAATGCAGGAGAACATGAGTACAAAATAACGGATAAGGCCAGCTTAAGATCAGGAATATATTTTGTAAAATTAACCGCAGGCGGCCAGGGTTTCACTAAAAAGTTAATTGTGAGATAATTTCTATTCTTGTTTAATCGCAGTTTCTGCGAGCTCACTCATTTAAAGTCCGCAAAAATTAGTACTTTTGCGGACTTTATTTTTCAAAATGTTCAAAGAATACGATGTCATAGTTGTTGGTGCAGGGCATGCCGGTTGCGAAGCCGCTGCTGCCGCTGCAAATATGGGCTCCTCTACCCTCTTGATCACTATGAACATGCAAACAATCGCTCAAATGAGCTGTAATCCTGCAATGGGAGGAATTGCTAAAGGGCAAATTGTTCGTGAGATTGATGCATTGGGCGGATATTCAGGAATTATAACTGATAAAACAGCTGTACAATTCCGGATGCTAAATCGATCAAAAGGCCCGGCAATGTGGAGTCCCAGGGCTCAAAGCGATCGTTGGAAATTTGCAGAAGAGTGGCGGTTAATGCTGGAAGCCACGCCAAACTTGGATTTTTGGCAGGATATGGTGAAAAATATAATTGTAAAGGACGGAAAAGCATGCGGTATTATTACAGGCATGGATATAGAAATTAGAGGGAAATCAGTTATTTTAACCAATGGAACATTTTTAAATGGATTGATCCATCTTGGTGAAAAGCAATATGGTGGCGGGAGAGCGGGAGAAAAATCTTCTACAGGCATTACAGAACAGTTGATTTCATTGGGGTTTGAGGCTGGCAGAATGAAAACAGGGACTCCTCCACGTGTGGATGGCCGCTCTCTGGATTATTCAAAAATGGAAGTTCAGCATGGAGATGATAATCCAGGCAGATTCTCCTACATGAATGTAGAGCAATTTGCTTTTAAAGTGGAAAGAAAAGACGCTTTCAAAAATGGTCGAGAAGGCCAGATCCCTTGTTACATAACATATACGAACGATGAGGTGCATGAGATCCTGAAAACAGGATTCGAGAAATCACCAATGTTTTCGGGCCGTATACAAGGCCTGGGGCCCAGGTATTGTCCAAGTATTGAAGATAAGATTACGAGATTCGCTGAACGCAATCGCCACCAAATATTTGTCGAACCTGAAGGCTGGAATACAGTTGAGATTTATGTAAATGGGTTCTCCACTTCTCTTCCGGAAGATGTTCAATACAATGCATTAAAAAAAATTCCCGGGTTCGAAAATGTCAAAATGTTCCGGCCCGGGTATGCAATTGAGTATGACTATTTTCCTCCACAGCAATTGAATCTTACACTGGAAACGAAGCGCATACAAAACCTTTACTTTGCGGGTCAGATAAATGGAACAACAGGTTATGAAGAGGCTGCCTGTCAGGGTCTGATGGCCGGAATTAATGCACATTTAAAGATCAACACAAAAGATCCATTTATTCTTCAACGCTCAGAAGCTTATATAGGCGTTTTAATAGACGATTTAGTTACAAAAGGCACTGAAGAACCATACCGCATGTTTACATCACGTGCAGAATACAGGATCCTTTTAAGACAAGACAATGCTGACATCCGTCTAACGCCTAAATCTTATGAGTTGGGATTGGCTAAACAAGAACGTTTGAATAGGGTTCAAGTAAAACAAAAACAAAGCCAGGAGATCATAAATTATTTCAAAAAAGAAAGCATACACCCCGAGGAAATTAATCCTGCTTTAGAGGCAATTGGCTCTACTCCTATTTCACAAAAAGTTAAAATGTTTGGAGTGTTAACTCGCCCAATAATTACTCTTTTAGATTTCGCAATTTACTCTCCTAAAGCAAAAGAATTTATTTCTAATTATGATTTGGAAAGTATTGAACAAGCTGAAATTTTAATGAAATATGAAGGATATATTTCAAGGGAACATGAGTTGGCAGATAAACAAATTCGATTAGAAGACTTAATTTTGCATGAGGACTTTGACTATAAAAGACTCGCTTCTTTATCAAATGAAGCACGCGAAAAATTAACCAAGATCCGTCCGCGAACCATAGGCCAAGCATCCAGAATATCCGGAATCACCCCTTCCGACATTTCAATTTTAATGGTTTACTTAGGAAGATAGGGGGCCCAGTTTCACGTGAAACATATCATAATTAAACTTAGTTCCACGTGGAACAAACAGCATAAAATGGAAAATATAAGCAATTGCCCTATTTGTAATTCAAATCAATTTTCTCCTTTTTTGGAATGTATTGATTATACTGTTTCACGTGAAACATTTAAAATTGTTGAGTGTAATTCATGTAATTTTAAGTTTACAAATCCGCGGCCGGAAGAAAATAAATTAGGGGAATATTACAAATCCGAAAGTTATATTTCACACTCAAATACTTCAAAAGGATTCATCAATTTTGCTTATCAGACAGTTAGAAAATTTACGGTATTAAAAAAACTACAGCTTATTTCAGGTTTTTATAAAACAGGTAAAATTTTAGATATAGGATGTGGAACGGGCGAGTTTTTAAACGTTTGCAAAAATGCAAAATGGACTACTTTAGGAATCGAACCAGACCCAGATGCAAGAAAAAAAGCCATCGAAAATCATGGCTTGGATGTTAGGGAAGAAGCAGCTCTAAAAGACCTTAAAAACGAAGAATTTGACATTATCTCTATGTGGCATGTGTTGGAACATGTTCCAAGACTAAACGAGCGTATAGAAGAGCTAAAACGATTGATTAAACCAAATGGGATCATCATCATTGCTGTTCCGAATTTAACTTCCTTAGATGCTAAAATCTATAAAGAGCATTGGGCTGCATATGATGTTCCAAGACATCTATACCATTTTTCTCCAAAGGACATAGAATCCATTTTCGGAAATCATAATCTTAGAATTTTTAAAACCATTCCTATGGTTTTTGATTCATTTTATGTATCACTTCTAAGTGAAAAATACCGTACAGGAAAATCAAACATTGTGCGTGCTTTTTGGAATGGTTTCAGATCCAATCTTGCAGCTATCAAAACCGGGAAAACATACTCCAGCCAGATCTATCTGATCAAAAATAAGTAACATTTAAAAACTACTACTATTCGAAGATTTTGAGGCCATAGGCGCGTCATCTACCCTTATGATGTTCTTCCCTCAAAATGAAAAGAAAGCGTGTTTAATCGCGTGTTTTTAGGCAAGTCGGATATATCATTTATCCCCATTGGGTTGTAACGATCGTTAGTCGGATTTAAAACGAATTTTTAAATTAATTCGTTAAGATTAGAAAATCAGAATTTTATCTTCTATGGCCTCTTCTGTGTGGATCCCTGTGTCCGGTTTTGCCTCCCTGGCTGGCTATTTTCGCTTCAAGGTATTTTCGTTTCTTCTCATCCTGCCTTTCCTTATATTTTCTAGCCTTTACGGTACTGAACCAAGCTACGGCAATTACCAAGGAAAACCCAAGAATCATATAAACATATCCCAGTATTTCCTTTCGTCTTGCATCCGCCTTAATTTTCTCACTGATTGCCGATCCCGTTTTTTTTATGTTTTGTAGTGAAGGGCCGTTGTTTTGTGCAGCAGTGTCTTGTGCAGAATTGGAAGCAGAGTCCTGGGCTATTACACTGGTAGAGGATAAAATAAAAGATATAAAAAGCAAAGTACAAAATCTGCTAAGCTTTTCTAGGCTTAATTTGATTGCCTTTTTAGAATGTTTCATAACAATAATTTTAGATGAAATATATGTATATTACGATATATGAGGCTTTATAATACTACAAAAAAACGATTTCTTTTTGTAGTATTAAAACATTTTCGCATTATTTATTAACCGACAGCAGTTGATTACCTGATTTTGTGAGGAATCTAACCACATAAAAAAATGCAAAAAGATGATTTTCCTCTTTGCAGGCCTCTTTATCCCGCTATTAAGAACGTAAAAAGCACCCAATTAGTTGCCTAAAAAAATTTGGTAATTCAGAAAGATTGCCTTATATTTGTCCCGCAAAAATGAATTGAACTTAGAAAAAGAGGGGACACTGTCCCCTCTTTCTTTTGTGAGCTGCGATGATTACTACAGAAAAAATAAAAAAATTAGCCGAGGAAAAAATCGCTGGAAGCTCTAATTTTATTGTCGATATAAGCCTAAGGCCGGGAAATAAAATTAATTTGTTATTGGATAACGATGCTGGTGTTTCTATTGGTGATTGCGTGGAGATGAGCAGATATATAGAGTCTAATCTGGATAGAGAAATTGAAGACTTTGAATTAAATGTAATGTCGCCCGGACTGACAGAACCATTTAAAATCCTTCGTCAGTACCAGAAGAACATTGGTAAACAGGTAGATATACTGACAAAAGACAATAAGAGAATAACCGGCAAATTACTTTCGGCCAATGATGAAGGATTGGTAATAGAGGTCAAAAGCAAGGAAAGAATAGAAGGAAAAAAGGCAAAACAATTAATAATAAATAATATCAATTTAACATTTAATCAAATCAAACAAACTAAAGTTGTAATATCATTTTAAACTAAAAAAGATGGAAAGTATCAATTTAATTGAATCGTTCTCAGAATTCAAAGAAGTAAAAAACATTGACAGGGCAACCCTGATGAGCATCATCGAAGATGTATTTCGCAGCATGTTATTAAAAAAATATGGCTCAGATGAAAATTTTGATATCATTGTAAACCCAGATCGTGGGGATATTGAGATATGGCATAACCGCGAAGTAGTGGATGATGAATTTGCTGAAGACAGCTTTGATTATGATGAAGCAAAACATATTGGATTAACTCCCGCAAAAAAAATTGATGCAGATTTGGAGATTGGAGAAGAGATCACTACACCCGTTAAATTAGAAGATTTCGGAAGGCGCGCTGTGCTTGCTGTTCGTCAGAATCTGGTATCTAAGATCATTGAATTAGAAAAAGACAGCCTATATAAAAAATACAAAGAGAAAGTGGGGGAGATCATGTCCGGAGAAGTTTACCAGATCTGGAAAAAAGAATTGCTTATTTTGGATGAAGATGGAAATGAATTAATTCTTCCAAAATCAGAGCAGATCCCTTCTGATTTTTTTAAAAAAGGAGATACTATCCGCGCCGTTGTTCAACGTGTGGATATGAAAAATAATTCTCCGGTAATTATTTTATCACGCACTTCTACTGCATTCCTTGAACGTTTATTTGAATTAGAAGTGCCTGAAGTGTTTGATGGATTGATCACTATTAAAAAAATTGTCCGAGAACCGGGCGAAAGAGCGAAAGTAGCGGTAGAATCGTATGATGATAGAATTGATCCTGTAGGTGCCTGTGTTGGTATGAAAGGCTCACGTATACATGGTATTGTACGTGAATTGCGAAATGAAAACATTGATGTTATTAATTTCACAAGCAATCCAACACTATTTATTACACGTTCATTAAGTCCGGCAAAAATCACCTCTGTAAAAATAGATGATGAAACCAAACGTGCAGAAGTTTTCTTAAAACCTGATCAGGTATCATTGGCAATTGGAAGAGGCGGCCACAATATCAAGCTTGCGGGTAAATTAACCGGCTACGAAATAGATGTTTATCGCGATACAGATATCGACACAGAAGATGTGGATCTGGAAGAATTTGCAGATGAAATTGAAAGCTGGATACTGGATGAGCTTAAAAATATTGGTTGTGATACAGCGAAAAGCGTATTGGAATTATCAACGGAAGAGCTTGTAAAACGTACGGATCTGGAAGAAGTAACAGTGAATGAGGTTAAACAGATTTTACAATCGGAATTTGAATAAAAAGTTAATAGTTAATAGTTATTTGTTATCGGGGACGATAGCTTAAACTGATAACAAATAACTGATAACCATTAACCAGTTACACATTTAAACAATTATATGTCAGAGAACAAAGTACAGCGCTTAAGCAAAGTAGCAAAGGAATTAAATGTTAGTATTTCTACTATCACGGAATTCCTGAAAGGTAAAGGCCACAAGATTGAGAACAATCCCATGGCTAAAATTACCGATGATATCTATTTGCTTCTATCAAAAGAATACCAGTCGGAAAAAGCGGCTAAAGAAGAAGCAAAGCAGGTTACTTCCGTTGCCCGTGATAAAAAAGAAAGTATTTCATTAGATGAAAACATAAAGAAACCGGAGGCAAAAAGGAAGGAAGAAGAGGAAGATATAATTATTAAAAATGTACAAACGCCTTCATCTGAAAAAGCAAAAACGACAAAAAAAGCGGTAGAAAAAGCGGAACCGGAAAAAAAAGAAAAAATTAAATCGGATGTTAAGCTAACGGTAGTATCCAAGATCGATCTGGATGCGCTTAACAGTAAAACCAAGCCGGCAAAAAAATCGACAGCCGAAAAAGAAGAAGAGAAAAAAGAAAAAGCCGCAAAAGGAAAAGGCAAATCAAAAAAAGGAGCAAAAGGGGAGAAGGAAGAATTAATTGAACAAACACCTGTTGCCGAAGAAACCTCAACTTCTGACACAGTGCCAGGATCTCCCCAGGAAGATTTTTTTGAAACAAAAAGAGAAAAATTGGAAGGGCCGAAGATTATGGGCAAGATCGATCTTCCTATCAAGGAAGAAAGAAAAAAACCCGTAGCTTCTTCTTCTGCAAACACTGATAAAGACAAAAAGAAAAAACGCAAACGAATCCGCAAAGGTTTTGGCGGAGCAACATTAGGCGATACCTGGGATCCTTCTCAAAAACCAGGTGGCACCAGTGGAGCATCTGCTGGCACTGCGCCCGGACAAGCCAAGCCAAGATTTGGTGGTGGCCAGACCGGATCCGGTGGCGGAGGGTACAAAGGAAGATTTCCTCGCGGACCAAAAGTAGAATTAACCCCCGACCAGGTTGCAGCACAAGTAAAAGAAACACTCGCACGATTGAGCGGTGCCGGTAAATCAAAGGCGTCAAAACACCGTAAATCAAAACGCGAATTAGTAAGCGAGCGGATCCAGGAAGCTGCAGATCAGCAGGAAGCAGAAAAAAAAGTAATTAAAGTTACCGAGTTTGTATCAGCAAATCAGCTTGCGCAAATGATGAATATTTCGGTAAATGAAATTATTTCTACCTGTATGAGTCTTGGTATGTTCGTTTCCATCAATCAACGATTGGATGCTGAAACTATTGCTATTGTGGCGGAGGAGTTTGGATACCAGCTGGAGTTCGTAAGCGTAGAAGTGCAGGAAGCGATCAAAGAAGAAGACGATACCGAGGAGCAGCTATTATCTCGTTCACCAATAGTTACTGTTATGGGGCACGTTGACCATGGTAAAACATCCTTACTGGATTATATTCGTAAAGCCAATGTTATAGCGGGTGAGGCCGGTGGAATCACTCAACATATTGGCGCATACAATGTGAAATTAGAGAACGAAAAAACAATCACTTTCCTGGATACACCCGGTCACGAGGCTTTTACAGCGATGCGTGCACGTGGAGCTCAGGTTACAGATATCGCCATTATTGTGGTAGCAGCCGACGATAGCGTAATGCCTCAAACAGTAGAAGCGATCAACCATGCGCAGGCAGCAGGTGTTCCAATTGTTATCGCGATAAATAAAATTGATAAACCGGGCGCTAATCCTGATAAGATCCGTGAAGCGTTATCTCAACTTAATATCCTGGTGGAAGAGTGGGGCGGGAAAGTCCAGTGCCAGGAAATATCAGCTAAAAAAGGCTTGAACATTGATGAATTGCTTGATAAGGTTTTACTGGAAGCGGAAATGCTGAACCTAAAAGCAAATCCAAATAAAAATGCAAGCGGAACAGTAATTGAATCAGAATTAGACAAAGGCCGCGGTTATGTAAGTACTATACTTGTTGAAGCAGGGACGTTACATGTGGGGGATATTGTACTGGCAGGCTGTTTCAGCGGTAAGGTAAAAGCTTTGCACAATGAACGTGGTTCAGTGGTAGAAGAGGCCGGTCCGGCAATGCCTGTATTATTGCTTGGTTTGAGCGGAGCACCGCAAGCCGGAGATAAATTCCACGTGATGAGCGATGAACGCGAAGCGCGGGAAATAGCGGCAAAACGTTTACAATTACAACGTGAACAAGGAATACGTACACAAAAACACATCACACTGGATGAGATCGGAAGACGACTGGCAATAGGGGATTTCAAGGAATTGAATGTGATTGTAAAAGGGGATGTGGATGGTTCAGTAGAGGCGCTTGCCGATTCATTGCAAAAACTTTCTACTGAAAAAGTTCAGGTAAAGATCATTCATAAATCCGTTGGAGCCATTAGTGAATCAGATGTTTTGCTGGCATCAGCATCCAATGCGATCATTGTTGGTTTCCAGGTACGCCCTTCTGCAGGAGCGCGTAAGCTGGCGGAAACAGAACAGATCGATATTCGTCTTTATTCGATCATTTACAATGCGATCAATGAAATTCAAGCGGCAATGGAAGGAATGTTGGCCCCGGAGTTTGAAGAAAAGATCGTTTGTAATATCGAGATCCGTGAAGTATTTAATATTACTAAAGTTGGAAATATAGCGGGATGTTATGTGCTTGACGGCAAAGTTACACGCAATACAAAGGTGCGAATTGTGCGTGATGGCATTGTGATCCATTCAGGTGAATTGGGCTCGTTAAAACGCTTTAAAGACGATGTTAAAGAGGTAAATAAAGGTTTTGAGTGTGGATTGAACATCAATGGCTTTAATGATATTAAAGTAGGAGATATCATCGAAGGCTATGATATGGTTGAAGTAAAAGCGAAGCTGTAAACCAGCTTTAATTTTTTAATACAAATCCTGGGTCTCGATCAGATCCAATATCTCATCCGTATTATTTATTTTTATTTTATTTTCAGGCAATGGGATGTTACCATTCCCCGGACTTATTCCGCTATCTCCAGTATCAGAATTATTCAGGTCAATTGCGTCATATAATTGAAAGTTATTGTAAATGGATTTTGTTTTTCCAAACCGGACTACGATTCCAATATTTAAAAAAATGCTTCCTTTAATGGCTTGTCCGTAATAATTGGTATAAGGCGCTACATTGCTTTTAGATTTGGAAGAAGCGGTAAAAGAAATATAGTTTTGTGTAGTGAACCCGCTGCTCAAATAAGCATTAAAATATTTTGAAGGCAGAACATCTATCCGCCATCCGGCCAAGAATTCAGTTCTTCCAAAATATAATTTAGAATTATCACTAAAATTCCCCACAGGTATGGAGTCGATATTCGCGAAAGAATATAAGCCTCCCTGGGACTTAGTGAAAATGCTTGTCCGCACATGTTTGCCAATAGGAAAATTTAATGAAATGCTTCTGGGAAATTGCACGCTAAAATTGATCTTATCTAATCTTCCTATCCGCATACCAATGTATGGTAAATGAAAACGGTTCCCCCATAAAAATGAGCGAGTAACTCCCAATCGGAAACTAAAGCGATCATTAGCAGTATGGTTGTATATAATAGAGCTTGCCAGCCTGTAAGAGGCTGTATAAGAATGTCCATAATCCTCGGTAACAAATGGGGTAAGTTCAATAAAAAAAATACTCTTTTTCCCGTTATTATAAAACCCTTTAACGCCCATGAATGTCTTGGTCAAGGTATGTGTTGAGATACCTCCAAAGTTAAGGCTAAGAGCGGTATAGCCACCTGAAAATAAAAAATGAATGTTCGATATTCTTGTGCTGTCTTTATTGTAATTGTCTTTTGTAATAAAAGGAGCATTAAACCCTATTGAAAACTGGCTAAAATCGAATGAATTTAATTTTCTGGAAATTGTATTTACAGTGTCAAGTTTTCTTTCCCCCACAGAATAAATATCGGTGTAAATGGTATTATTAAAATAGTGCACCGGCCGACGTATGGTTTTTGTGCTGTCCTTCTCAAATGCCAAAAGCCTTGTAAAACTAATTACAAGGCAAAGGGTTATAAAAGCTAGTGGGCGCCATCTCTTCACGTCAATTCTCTTTGATGGATTTTATTAATTCTTTTTTGAAATCTTCTTCAGCTCTTTTCACTGCCGCCACCTTTTTAACAGGAAGTATTTTTTTAAATTTTTCATAATATTCCCTAAAGATCTCATATTCTTTTTGCTTCAAAAGCAACTCTGCATTTATATAGGATTCCGCTTCCTTGTCGGTCTGAAAATTAAAATCCGTTTTTGCATTGTATTGCAAACGGAAGGTTTTTCTCACAGCTTCCTGCCTGTCATTCATTTCATTGTATAATGGCCAAAAAGCCTGAGCCTCCTGCGCTGTGAAGTTTACCCTTTTAGCCATAAAAGAAGCCCTTAATGCATCGATCTTATCGCGCTTGGCATCAGCCGGCTGTGCAAAGGCAAGTGATGTTAAGCACGCTAAAACAGCAATTAAAAAATGTCGTATAAAACTTGTTTTCATTTTAATTCGGTAATGAATCTATATTATTATTTGCCAGTGAATCAGCCGTTGACCCGGAAAGCTGCCTGTCCAGTTCATCCACATCTACCAAGTCATATAAATTATCTTCATCTAAATTTTGCATGGTACGGTCATTTAGCAATTCATTCCTTTCAAGGCAAGCCAGCGTTTTGCAATCGGATGACTGAAGGAGTGTATTTGGCTGGTTAAAATACACAGCTAATCCCACTGCAGTTATTAAAACAATGCTATAAGCAAAGGCTATTTTAGGTTTTAAAATCGTGTTTAGTAATTGCTCAAAAACAGAAACTTTTTGATCTTTTTCTGCATGATACCGCTCTTTTACTTTATCGGCAACAGTATCAAAATAATCCGGAGAAACATCAAAAACTTTTTTCTTATCAATTGCAGAAAGGGTTGAGTAATTTTTTAATTCTTCCGCTTGTTCGATCTGTTTTAAAACCTTTGTACTTATAGCGTCTAAATACTCGTCAGCTAAAGGCTTCAAGGATAGCTTTGGAATTTTGCCAAGTTCATTGAAGGTTACTAATTCATATTTGTATTCCAGTAAATTTTCATTTTTTATAAAATAATTTTGCGGGACTGAAAATAACCTAACCTTTGAAACAGCTGATAATGTGGGGTATTGTTCCAGTTCTTGTATAACTTCTATTTTGTTGAGTAAAATACCGGGCAGCGCTCCAAAATAACCTGTTGGTACAACAAAAGGATTCTTCTTGTCCTTGCCGAACAAAAAATTTTCGTCTTCCCGGTTATTTAAATTTGTTGTCATTGTTATTGATGTAATAAATATTCTTCCACTTTTTTTGCCGCATGATGATAGGATGCTTTTAAGGCTCCTTCACTCGTTTCCAGTATGTTTGCCATTTCCTGGTAGGGTGTTTCATCATAATAACGCATATTAAATACAATTCTTTGTTTTTCCGGCAGTGTTAAAACCGCCTTTTGCAATTTTAACTGGATCTCATCTCCTTTAAAAAAAGAATCACTTTGGAGTGTTGAGCTTAAATAAGCTTCAACTGTATCAAAGGATGCTGAGTTGCTGCGTTTTTTTTGCCTTAAAAACGTAATGGACTCATTAGTAGCAACTCTGTACAGCCAGGTATATAATTTTGATTCTTCTTTAAAATTTGCCATTCCTTTCCATGCTTTGATAAAAGTATTTTGCAGTACATCGTCTGTATCATCATGGTCGATCACTATTTTCCGGATATGCCAATACAGTTTTTCCTGGTACTTTTTGATCATAAAATGCACAGACATGTTACGAGATTCCTCGTTTTTATACATGTCCAGTATTTCCTGATCCGTGTGATGTATCATATTTCTTTAGGTTAGACGCAGGAAAATTAGCAAGGTTTAATGGGGTATATGATCAAATGTCTTTAACCATTCAACCGCAGGCTCTGTTTCATTAAAAAATTTAACCGGAACAGAAAACCCTTTAATTTTAAGGGTAAAATTAGCAATGAGCCGTTGAGCAAAAGAGCTGATCACATAAGCTTCTGCAATTGAATATTTCATCGCTTCCGGCGTAGAAATGAATTGCCGGGCATCAATTTCTATGTCTGAATACTGGCTGGTAATTACCATGACAAGTGTTTTCTGCTTGTTTGTTAATTCACCAATTGACGCAGTATTTGCTTTAATATCTTCGATGGAATACACATGATCAGTTGCATTTACCTGGATAATGCCGTCTTCACGCAATAGCAATACAGTGTGCCCATTGTTTATTTGAGTAGAAATATGCATAAGAATTTATTTTCCTCTGTTATAATAGGTGGCGTCAGAAACGATTAATCCTTTCTCGAATGTGAATACGCAACAAATGGGTAATGACCATTTGTATGGCCCTTGCTCGGTTTGTGCTGTGCCTGATGAGATAAACTGTACGACCACCTTATCGCCTGATGCAAAGATGTCGGTTATTTCATCTTTAATATCGGGGGATTTGATCTCCATTTCTTTATACTTTGAAGATTTATCTTTTCTGTTCACGATCTTATATTCCGGGCCATATGATGGATCCAAATATTTACAGGTGTCGGAAAAAAAACTGGCATGTTCGTCCCAGTTGTGTTTATTAAATGCTTCAAAGGACCGCTTAGCCAGAGCCATATTTTTTTCTGCGAGGGATGTTTCCGGATCATTGCAGGAACAAAATAGAAAGATCCATGCACAAAATGTGAGTAGGGCTCGGAGTATTTTCATTTTATTGGGCTTTATGGTATGGGTTAAAATTACAATTTTTTCCTTTACTCATTATTGCATGGCTCTACATTATTAGGGCAGGATATTATCTGAAAAAGAAAGTCCCGCCCGGTATTCGAGCAGGACTTTAGTATAAAGTATAAAAAATTATTTTAGTTTAAAAGCGGCTTTTACTTTACCAACATAATCTAATTTTTCCCAGGTAAATAATTCAACTTTCATTGTTTTTGTCTGGCCATCGGGAGTTTTAAATGTTTTGGTCACTATTTCATTTTTGCGGCCCATGTGTCCGTATGCAGCGGTTTCGCTGTACATAGGGGTACGTAATTTAAAACGTTGTTCAATAAAATAAGGACGCATATCAAAAATCCCTTCTACAAGTTTAGCGATTTGTCCGTCATTCATTTTCACTTTTGCGGTACCATAAGTATTTACACAAATGCCCATTGGCTGTGCAACGCCAATTGCATAAGATACCTGCACCAGCGCTTCAGAACAAACGCCTGCCGCAACTAAATTTTTAGCAATGTGACGTGTTGCATAAGCCGCGGAGCGATCCACTTTTGAAGGATCTTTTCCGGAGAATGCGCCTCCGCCATGAGCGCCTTTTCCGCCATAAGTATCAACAATAATTTTTCGGCCTGTTAAACCTGTATCTCCATGCGGGCCCCCAATTACAAATTTTCCGGTTGGATTGATATGGTATTTTATTTTGTCGTTGAATAAATGAGCAAATTTTTTGTATTTGGTTTTTACACGAGGGATCAATATAGAGATGATATCACTTTTAATTTTTGCAAGCATTTTTGCTTCTGAATCAAAATCATCGTGTTGAGTTGAAACCACGATCGCATCAATACGAACAGGAACATTTTTATCGTTGTATTCCAGGGTAACCTGCGATTTTGCATCAGGGCGTAAATATTTAATTGCTTTATTTTCTCTGCGTAATGCCGCTAATTCAATCAATATCTTGTGAGCAAGATCCAGGGCCAATGGCATGTAATCTTCGGTTTCATTGGTTGCATAGCCAAACATCATTCCCTGATCGCCGGCGCCTTGTTCTTCTCTTTTCTTTCTGTCAACGCCTTGATTAATATCGGAAGACTGCTCATGTATCGCTGAAAACACCCCGCAGGAGTTTGCTTCAAACATATATTCACTTTTTGTGTATCCAATTTTTTTGATCACATCGCGCGCAATGGTTTGTACATCCAAATAAGCATTTGATTTTACTTCCCCAGCTAACACTACTTGTCCTGTAGTTACAAGTGTTTCACAGGCTACTTTTGACTCCGGATCAAAAGCTAAAAAATTATCAATTAAGGCATCAGAGATCTGATCTGCTACTTTGTCCGGGTGTCCTTCTGACACTGATTCGGAGGTAAATAAATATGGCATTGATTTTCGGTTTTTAATTTAGGAACGCTAAAATACAATAATTAATTAATTTGAAAAGAGTAAATATTAACTTTGTGCAAATGAAAAATAATCCACACCGCCCCATAATCATTTGGCTTCTTGCAGGTTGTTTTTTAATTTATGCAATGGTGGTGATTGGAGGGATTACACGCCTTACGCATTCGGGATTATCTATGGTGGAATGGAATATGATTGTTGGTTCCATGCCTCCCATGAATGATGCCGACTGGCAGGAGCCTTTTGAAAAATATAAACAATCACCGGAATACCGGATCATCAATAATCAATTTACATTAGAAGAATTCAAATCAATATACTGGTGGGAATATACTCATCGTATGCTGGGGCGAACTATAGGACTGGTGTTTTTTATTCCATTTTGTTATTTCTGGGTGAAGAAAAAATTTGATACACCGCTTCTGAAGAAAATGATCTTGTTACTTATTCTTGGTTCTTTTCAGGGAGTGTTGGGCTGGTTCATGGTAAAAAGCGGTTTACAAAAAGAGCCGCATGTGAGCCATTACAGGCTTGCTGCGCATCTCATCAGTGCGTTTACGGTTTTTGGATTTACATTTTGGTATGCAATGGACCTGATATATCCTGCTGCAGCAGAAGAAAATAATGCGAAAAAAAAAATAACGCGTTATGCAAAAATTATGTTTGGCCTTATTGTTTTGCAGATCATTTATGGAGCATTTGTAGCTGGATTAAAAGCAGGATTATTTTATAATACATTCCCAAAAATGTCAGGTTCTTTTATGCCTGAAACGGTTACAGCATATGAGCCTTTCTGGAAAAACTTCATGGAGAATCCGGCAGGGGTTCAATTCATTCATCGCTGCCTGGCTTATGTTGTTACAATTTTTGTATTGTTCGTATGGGAGCATGCGCGTACCATACAGCTTACACCATTACAGCGAAAAGCATCTAATGTGATGTTAGCAACTGTGGCAATACAATTTATACTGGGAGTTATTACAATACTTTATGCTGTGCCTGTTGCTATGGGAGTATTACATCAAACGGGGGCCTTCTTTTTATTTGCTTCTGCTTTATTCTTTATACACAGCCTCCGTAAGCCTGCCTGAGATGTTTTCAGTGCCTTTCCATTTAAAAGTATTGATCAGATGATAGATGTCCTTTTTGATAAAATCTACAACAGGTGAAATGGAATCCGTATTAGGGGGTACATTAAAATACAGGGCTCCGCGTATAAAATGATTGACACTATCCGTTAAAAAAAATTGTACGGAGGATGCGGCATTGCCTTCAATATCATACAATAGCCCATATACTTTATTTGTATCTTTTAAGATCAGCTGCTCCGCTATTCCGGAAGCTTTAACCTGGTGCTTAGAAGCAAGTTCATAGGTGTCATCCAAATAACTTTGAATATTTTCTTTTACCGGCTTATAGCTTAAATGCAGTGTCCCATTAAAAGTTGGAAAATTTAAATTCAACCAACAAGGCTCAGCGCTGTCATGTGGATCTTTTTCCATTTTTGAATAGGCAGGTATTTCAAAAGTAAACGGACAAACAGAATCATAAGCCACATATTTTTTTTCAGGAAATGATAACCGGAAATAAGCGCGTGGCTTGGGTGCAATAGTGTTTTCTTCTTCGCCACCACAGGAATTCAGGAAGACACAAGACGTAAGAACCAGGAAGCAAGATATTATTGTTTGCATATCAAATCTTGATTCTTGATTCCTGGTTCTTGATTCTTTATACCTCTTCATCTCGCTCCACTGTTACTTTCACTCGTTTTACTTTCCTGTTATCAGCAGATTCCACGGTAAAAAGTAAATTTTTGAATTTTATTTTTTCATTTTTGGTAGGGATCCGTCCTTCCAGTTCAATTAAAAATCCTGCCAGGGTATCTGCTTCTCCTTTTACGTTTTCAAAATCATCACTGTCCACTTCCAGGATCCGGTAGATATCATTCAAAGGGGCTTTGCCTTCGAATACAAAATTACTGTCATCTAATTTTGAATAGATGAGGTCATCATCATCAAATTCATCATTTATTTCACCAACAATTTCTTCAATAACATCTTCCAAAGTAACAATGCCGGAGGTGCCGCCATATTCATCTACCACCACAGCCAGGTGAATTTTTTTATGTTGAAACTCCCGTAACAGGTCATCAATTTTTTTATTTTCGGGAACAAAAAACGGGGGGCGAATGATACTTTGCCAGTTAAATCCATCAGCTTCTTGGATGTATTGTAACAGATCTTTTGTATAAAGAACCCCGGCAATGTTATCCAGCCTTTCTTTATAGATAGGAACCCGTGAAAATCCGCAGTTAGTAATATCAGCCAGCAATTTTTTGAAATTTGCTTTGTATTCAAATGCTGTAACATCCATCCGTGACCTCATAATTTGTTTTACATCAGTATTGCCGAATTTTACTATGCCTCGTAAAATTTTATGGTCTTCTTCGGGAATATCTTCATCAGATGTAAGTTCCAATGCATGTGATAATTCATCAACTGAAATATTATGAGATTTACGTTTGATCATCCTGTCCAATAAAGAAGTTGAATAAATTAAAGCGGAACTGATCGGGGAAAATAATTTTTGCAGGAACTGAACAAGTAAAACAAGCGTACGAACAGAGTCCAACGGGTTTTGTGTCGCATAAATTTTGGGCGTTACTTCTCCCACTAATAAAATTAAGAATGTAACCGCGATCACTTGTATAATAAATCCCAGTAAAGGATTTTCAGAAAAATCAACTAAGCCGCCGGTACCAAAAATGAAAGTAGCGTTTAGAATAACAATAGCAATACTTAAAAAATTAACACTGATCAGAAGAGTTGCTAAAACACGTTTGGGGGCGGCAATTAATTTTAAAATCTTTTCATCTGTCTTGGTTTCAGAGGTTTTCAGTTCTTCCATGTCAGCCGGACTAAGGGAAAAAAATGCCGATTCCGCTGCAGAAACCAATGCAATAAGTAATAACAATATGATCATAGATGCGATTGCCAATAAACTACTTGCAGAAAAGGATGCCAGGATGGTGCTAATAAACGGAGAAGTATTTAAAACAAATTGAATATTATGGGGGTTGTACAAGGTTAAGCGGATTGGTTAAACTAAATACTAAGCAAATATAATAACATTAATCATTGCAATAAAAAAGGTAACTGCAGAGAATCACGGAGTTAATTGCTAATAACTAAAAGGGGAGGTCGTCGGCCGATTTAGTCCCTAAGCTTTGACTTTCATCAGCGCCGGCCGGAGCTTGGCTGCTATTTTCTTTTTTACTCAAAATGGTAAAATGATCTCCTACTACTTCGGTGGTATAGCGTTTGTTTCCTTCCTTATCATCCCAGGAGCGGCTGCGGAGCTTACCTTCAATATAAATGGTCATTCCCTTTTTTAAATATTTTTCAGCGATCTCTGCTAATCCGCGCCACACCACAATGTTGTGCCATTCAGTTTGTTCAATTCGCTGACCGGATTTATCTTTATATGATTCCGAAGTTGCCAAAGAAAAACTGGCAACTGATGCGCCACCTTCTAAATGACGTACTTCAGGGTCTTTCCCTAAATTTCCTACTAAAATAACTTTATTTACTCCAGCCATGATAAATCAAATTTGGAATAACAAATATACTACAGGAAAAAAGGGAATGCAAAATAATTGATCTGTTAAATCAGGAGTTTATTCCAAATTATTGAAGCGTAAAAAAGAGAAAACGATTAATATTTTTCGTTAAAAATTTTCACAGCGGCCTTGTTGTGATTTCTCCTTAAGGAACCAAATGTAATGGAGGTTGCAACAGCGGCGGCAGCCAAAACCCCGGTAATAATACCCGGGGTGTAGTCTATTGTAGAAGGCCTGGGGCCAGAGGAATTATATACTCTGTTATTATTATTGTTTATTACAGCATAAATGGAGTATCCAATTGTAAAGGCCAATGCAGGGATAGCAACAAAACCAATATTCTGCATTCCTCGTGCTACCCGGGCCTTTTTAACATGGTAATTCATTTGAGTGTCGTTATATTTCAATAAGAGAGTTTGCATTTCTCTTTCCTTCATGCGGGGTTGATAGCCTTGCCTGTAAAAAGCGCCTGAACGTTCTATTGGAGGGTTCGGGTCTACCGGAGCAGTAACAACCGGCGCCTTGGGTTTATTCATTATATCAGTATTGCCGCTTTGATACTTTATCTTGTTGATTTCAGTGGTCTTGGTTATAAAAACAGGCCCTTCAAGGTTGTCCAATCGTTTATATCTCACTTCTTCAGTGCTGACTTCTAATATTTTAGCAGGGACAATGTTCCCGTTTGTCATGATAAGCGTGTCCTGCGCCATTGATCTTGTAAAAGAACAGGCGATTGCAATAGTAAGGACAAGAGCTAAGCGAAATGAATTTTTCATGTATCGGTGTTTAAGATGCGAATGTAAACAAAAAATCCGAAGTCCAACAAATCAAAAAAATTATCAGATTAAAGGTCGATAATTTTTGATATTTTAGCGTTCTCAAAAATAAAGCAATGGATTTTAGCATAAATGAAAACCAGCAGATGATCGCTGAAATGATCAGGAAATTTGGAAATGATCATATCCGTCCGAAAATGATGGAATGGGATGAGTCGCAGGAGTTCCCCGTAGAAGTATTTAAAAAACTGGGCGAGCTTGGATTGATGGGAGTATTGGTACCGCAGGAATACGGAGGATCAGGTTTTGGATATACCGAATATGTGACTGCAATTTCAGAGCTTGCAAAAGTTTGCGGATCTATTGGATTATCAATGGCTGCACATAATTCCTTGTGTACAGGTCATATCCTGGCTTTTGGCAATGAAGCACAAAAGAAAAAATACCTTCCAAAATTAGCAACTGCAGAATGGATAGGTGCATGGGGATTAACAGAAACAGGCACCGGCTCCGATTCAGGCAGAATGGCTACTACAGCTGTGAAAGATGGTGATCATTATGTATTGAACGGGTCAAAGAATTTTATCACACATGCCATCTCAGGAAATGTGGCAGTAGTAATTGCGCGTACAGGTGAAAAAGGGGATTCACATGGCATGACCTCTTTCATTATTGAAAAAGGAACTCCGGGATTTAAGTCAGGGAAAAAAGAAAATAAACTGGGCATGCGTGCTTCAGAAACTGCGGAATTAATTTTTACAGATTGCCGTGTACATAAAGACCAAATCATGGGCAAAGAAGGTGAGGGGTTTATCCAGGCGATGAAGGTGCTGGATGGAGGAAGAATTTCCATCGCAGCATTGGCATTAGGAATAGCAAAAGGAGCGTATGAATCATCTTTAAAATATTCTAAGGAACGTGAACAATTTGGAAAACCTATTTCACAGTTTCAGGCAGTTGCATTTAAATTAGCAGATATGGCAACTGAAATTGAAGCAGCAGAACTGCTTACATTGCTTGCCGCAGATAAAAAGAATAAAGGCGAGAAAATGACCAAAGAAGGCGCTTTCGCGAAGTATTATGCATCTGAAGTATGCGTGAGAGCAGCCACAGAAGCTGTTCAAATTTTTGGCGGTTATGGTTATACCAAAGATTTTCCTGCTGAAAAATATTTCCGTGATTCAAAATTATGTACCATTGGTGAAGGAACTTCTGAAATTCAGAAAATGGTGATCGCCAGGGAGATTTTGAAGTAGATATCTAATCCTTTTGTCATGCTGAACCTGCCTGCGGTAGGCAGGCGCAGTGAAGCATCTTGCTAGAATTAGTAAGACCCTTCACAATCCCATATTATTATTCTTTTTGGCTTGACCCAAAGATGTCCCCCTTTAAAGGGAGCAGGGGGATGGCAATGCGCGTTAATTAAAATATATCCAGCTGTTCATCAGTGTAGGAAAGCTTTCCTTTCACAATTTTAGCTGGTGAAGTGTAAGGATGCTCCTGACTTTTATTTTCACCCATGATGTGCATTACCTTCCAGTTTTTATTTTTTAAATGATCGGAAACCAATGAGCGATGGCAGCTCCACCAAATGGCTTCTGAACACATGTAAGCCGTAGTTTGTTTTACAGCAACTTTTTCCAATTCAGCGATCGCATTTTTAAAATCATCAGTTTCCATGTAATCAGCATAACCGCGAAACGCACTGTTCTTCCAGGCTGTATTTTTAGAATCTTTAGAAGTTTTTCTTCTTCCGCCAAGCGCAGGAAAATGTTGGTAAGCAATATCGAGCTTGGGTAATTCTTTTTGAAGCGATTCTTTATTAAAATGCGGAAAGCGTTTGGAACCGGGGTAGCTGCGGATGTCTGCCAGTAATTTTATATTGAAACTTTTCAGAAGGTTTATAAATTCCTGAAGCGTTCGTGTTGAATGACCAATGGTGAAAATTATTTTATCTTTTGATGAAGGCATTAAGAAATTTACGTTTTCAAATAACAGCAGGTTTGAAAAGCTTGCATTATTGAACAATAAACTTTTTAATGGATTGCTTTTCCGCAGAAGAAACTTTTATGAAATAAATTCCCGAAGGAGAATTGATATGAATTCGTTTTGTTAGAGAACCTGAAAAGCTTTTTAACTCCTCGAAATACGTTTTTTCTCCCAACAGGTTATAAATTTCTATGGAAGCGTTTTTAAATGTTTCGTTTATGTTAATAGTCAAATAATCTTTTACCGGATTAGGAAATACCTCAACAGGAACCGAAGCTGTATTTTTTGAAATGCCTGTTGATTGTGTCAGAAACCAGGGAGTGGAGGTGGAGTCGGAGGTAAAGAAATTCAAAAGCAGTTGTGCTACTTTTTGTCTGCCGCTGGTAGAAGGGTGTACACCATCAGGGAGTACATCAGTTGGGCAGTTCCAAACCAAACCATCAGCACGCGGAGTGGTGCCATCAGTCCATAAATAAGGTCCCCAGGCAAGCCATGGCACACGTGGAGTAGCGCCGGAATAAGTAAGCGAGGTATCACCATTTATCTGATCTTCTATCAAACGTTTTACACTCCAACCCGAATAATATGCATAAGGCTCAGGATTTAAAGTACCTGTAGCATAACCTCCATAGGTTCTACTGGATAAATAACAAAGCTTGGTATTCGGAAATTTGCTTTTGACTACTTGTATGCCCGTTTTATATTTTAGCTTCAAGGCATCAGGGTAAGTTGCAAAAGCGGTATCTGTTGGATTTCCCTGCGCTTCTTTGAACCATACAGCCTGCACTTGTTTAGATGTTAAGCCTACAGCGGCAAGGCGTTGTTTGATGACATTCCAGAAATTGGCGTTGGGATTACTGATGATTACAATGTCCTGTCCGCCCTGCGCACCATCAATTAAAACCAGTTTCGGATTTTTTTGCGGAAAAGCATTTGCCATAGGAAGAAATACCTGGGTTGACTGCGTAGTGTTGGACATACCAACGGAGAGCCATACAATTTTTCCATTGATTAGATCCACATTGCCATTTGTGTCCAAAGGCATTATTTGTGAAGCAATGTTTAATCCTGCCGCATTATGCGCTGCCGGTTTATAATTAGAACCATTGGGATATAAACCTCCTGTATTGCCCCGCCAGGCACCCGTTGCCAGGTCATTAATGGGTGGATAACCTACGGAAGTATTTGTGCAGTTTTGTGCTTTCAGAAAACCGGATAATAAAACCAATAGTAGAAGTAAATTTTTTTTCATGCACATGTTGTTTTAAATTTATGTTTTGCCTACACACGTTCTCGACTCCGCTCGAACTGACCTGGTATGCTATCAATTAGAGTACTTCGTCTGCGCTTAGCAGAAACTCTGTCGAGATGCGCTGGGAAAAATTTATAGTAAGACATTTTAATTTGGAAAAAGTTTAAAGCAATTAAAATACTCCTTTTTCAGAAAGCCAGGTTTCCGGTACTGTCTTTTACTTCCA
This sequence comes from Bacteroidota bacterium, assembly GCA_052389695.1. Lineage (GTDB taxonomy): Bacteria > Bacteroidota > Bacteroidia > 2-12-FULL-35-15 > 2-12-FULL-35-15 > 2-12-FULL-35-15. Next base: position 98,390 of record JBQTHQ010000076.1, read on the forward strand.
TGGAGTATAAAAAGTGTTTTGTTTTAAAATTATTAATTAACGGTTTTTCGACCTTGTGGGCGCTTTTCACTATGCCGTCGGATATTAAAAGTTGAAAATCTTTCAGATGCTAAAATACACAACGCAAGCCCACAATATCCTGCGCGAAGCGCACCAAATTTAAACAGGCTTGCTTACGTGAACGCTGTTCTTTCCGCCTGGGCAATTGACTGCTGTTAGTTGCAGGTGCAGGAGCCCTAGGAATTTAAAGAGTCCAACAATAGTTTTAGAATAATATTTACACCGTTAGCTAAGCCATCAAGAGTTTTTGTCACTTCCTCCGATTTCTTAAATTCAGTACAGGTAGATTGCGGAAACTCAATTTGAAGAATCAATTCAGCGTCAAGATAAGGATACTCGTCCGGCTCACTTATTTCAAGGCGACCTATTATGGCCTCCGTATCTAAGTCTGCTTCTATTTCGATCCCCAGTGATTTGAAGCCTTTAGCGTCTCTAATGAAGATTAACTTAGTCGAGCGTGCAAGTCTTCGGCACAAGTGAAGTGTTCGATGTTTATCAACAACATCCAAGTGATGAAGAATGGTTAATATAGGGGCTTGCCCTGGCGTTCTAACATTAAACGGCTGAATTGATTCAATTATTCTAATTTCTTGGAGGCGCAAACCTCTGATTTTAAATAATCCAGATTTTCTTGTGGGGGCATTGTCTTTTTGCAGCTCATAAAATTTGTTTTTGTCTTCAAAAATTGGAAATTCTGTATTAGGTAGTTCATGCCCAGCGTTGATAACGGTCATCTGATAAACAGCTAAGTCCAGTGCTGATCTCAGATGGTGAGCGATTTCACCAATCATCACGGACCATTCCTTTGGGATTTCTTTTGTCGGGGTATAAGCAAGAACATTTTGCCGTGTCTGCTTGTCGAAGTAGTTCCTAAGTATATAAGGTTTTTCTTCATTAAAGGATTGGATTTGACTTTTCAAGTCATTGAGAGTCCGATGGGCGCGAGCCACCTTTGCATATGAGTTTGAAAATACAGGTAAAATAGATTGTCTCAAATTTAAGTGGCACTTGCAGCTAACTACGGCTTGGCGCAAGCAATATACAAAAACTTCTGAAAAGCCTGTATTTTAGAGCAAAAATGCTCTATTGCTAGAAAGTTAAATCTCAATAAAAACTTTGGTTAGTCGTGGAGGTTTAAGACTAATGCACCAACTTCGCTACTTCAACCGCTGCTTTCACAAAGTGGACAAACAATGGATGCGGATTGGCAACGGTGCTTTTATATTCGGGATGGAACTGAACGCCTACAAACCAGGGATGGTCTTTTATTTCAACAACTTCTACTAAACCCACTTCAGGGTTTATTCCGGAAGCAAGCATACCTGCCTTTTCAAAATCCTGTAAATATTCATTGTTGAATTCATAACGATGGCGGTGGCGTTCTGTTATTTCTTTGTGTTTGTATATTCCCCATGCTTTGCTATCTTCACTGATATTGCAAGGATATGCGCCCAATCGCATGGTGCCGCCTTTGCGGGTTATTTTCTTTTGTGCTTCCAACAAGTCGATCACGGGGTTGGTTGTTCCCGGATTCATTTCGGTGGAGTTCGCATCTTTAAAACCTAAAACATTGCGTGCAAATTCTATTACGGCACATTGCATTCCCAAACATATTCCTAAAAACGGAACATTGTTTTCACGGGCAAATTTTATCGCGCTTATTTTTCCTTCAATGCCACGTTGTCCGAAACCCGGCGCCACCAAAATTCCGCGAAGGCCTTTGAATTTTTCATTTACATTTTCATCATTGATACTTTCGGAATGGATCCATTCAATGGAAACTTTACAATCATTTGCTGCTCCTGCATGTATGAATGATTCGGAAATGGATTTGTAAGAATCTTTCAACTCCACATATTTACCAACCAATCCAATGCGTACTTCGTGTTTGGGATGTTTGAATTTGTGTAAAAATTCTTTCCATTTTGCCAGGTCCCTGTTCTCTGTAACAGGCATGTTCAGTTGATTTAGCACCACAATATCTAATTGTTCTTCTTCCATCAATAATGGAACTTCATAAATGGTACTTGCATCACGTGCTTCTATAACCGCGTTGGGCGCTACGTTACAGAACAATGCTATTTTATTTCTTATGTCTTTGTTGATGGCATGCTCGGTGCGGCAAACCAGAACATCGGGCTGAACACCGTACTCTAATAATAATTTTACAGAGTGTTGTGTAGGTTTTGTTTTTAATTCGCCTGTAGTGGAAAGGTAAGGGATCAATGTCAAATGTATTACCATCGCATCTTTCCCGAGTTCCCATTTTAACTGACGTACCGCCTCAACATAAGGCAATGATTCAATATCGCCAACGGTACCGCCTATCTCAGTAATTACAAATTGATAATTTCCGGTTTTACCTAATTGTTTTACACGATTTTTTATTTCGTCCGTAATATGCGGAATTACCTGTACGGTTTTTCCTAAATAGTCGCCGCGTCTTTCTTTCTCAATTACCGATTGATAGATGCGTCCCGTGGTAACATTGTTTGCCTGTGATGTAGGAATATTTAAAAAACGTTCGTAATGTCCAAGATCCAGATCCGTTTCAGCGCCATCATCAGTAACAAAACATTCCCCATGTTCATATGGATTGAGTGTTCCGGGATCGACATTAATATAAGGATCTAATTTTTGAATCGTAACGGTATAACCTCGTGCCTGTAGAAGTTTTGCGAGTGATGCGGCAAGAATTCCTTTTCCTAATGATGATGTTACTCCTCCGGTAACAAAAATGTATTTAGTGCTTGCAGACATCGGTATAAAATTCTTGATTGCTCCCTGACCAGAGGAAATTTCAGGTCAGACAAAGGTAAGAATAATTCCTGCCGGTAAAAATTTCCTGAGATTTATTTTATACCACGGTGTATTTTATTGTCATTCCGAATTCTGCCTTTAGGCGAATGAGGAATCTTGCTATAATTAAGGAAGATTTCTCACCCGAAAGAGGTTCGAAATGACACGCTAATTGGTAAGTTTATAAAAACAAAAAGCCCCTCCGAAATATCGGAAGGGCTTTTTAATCACTGTATTACAGACTATTTATGCTCTTCTGTAGTGGCTGGTGCAGCAACTGAATCAGGAACAACAACAGCAACAGAATCAGGTACCGCAGCTGCACTCGCAGCATTGAATAATGAATCCATTTTTGCTTTCGCATCTGCTTCCATTTTCGCTTTTTCTTCAGCGCTTGGTCCGCAAGACACAATGCTCATTGCACCGGCAACAAACAATAAGGTGAATAATTTTTTCATTTTGTTTTTTTGTTTAGAGTTAGTACTAGTATCTGGGGCATAAAGGTAGGTAAATCATAATCCGATAATCAAAATAGGCTCAGTTTCTTTAAACATGAATTTGTTGAAAACTCTCGTGACTTTTTCTCTCCGGTGAATCTGCATTTGATAAACTTTCGTTTATTTTACAAAGTATAAAAAATTCATACCTTTGAATCAATAATTAAAAAAACAAAAATTAAAACTATATTATATGGCCTTTGAACTACCTAAATTACCGTATGCTTACAATGCGTTGGAGCCGCATATTGACGCAAAAACAATGGAAATACACCATTCAAAACACCACCAGGCGTACATCACTAATTTGAATAATGCAATTGCAGGATCAGATACTGAGAAATTAAGTATTGAAGAGATCTGTAAAAATATTTCCAAATATCCTATGCCTGTTCGCAATAATGGTGGCGGGCATTTTAATCACTCTTTATTCTGGACCGTTATGGCCCCTAATGCAGGCGGTGAACCTACAGGCGATGTGGCAGCAGGAATAACTTCTGCTTTTGGTTCTTTTGCTGAATTTAAAACACAATTTGCTAATGCCGCCGCAACCCGTTTTGGATCAGGCTGGGCATGGCTAATTGTAAAAGACGGTAAACTGGCAGTGAGCTCAACTCCTAATCAGGACAATCCATTAATGGATGTTGCTGAGGTGAAAGGAATGCCTATTTTAGGGATTGATGTATGGGAACATGCTTATTATTTGAATTATCAAAACAGAAGGCCGGATTATGTTGCCGCTTTTTGGAATGTAATTAATTGGAATGAGGTGAACAAACGCCTGAAGGCAGCCAAATAAGCGCTTCAAATTCTAATATATTTTATGGTGAAAGGATCAGTTACATGTTTATCATGGATGATTATTTCAGTAATTATATTGCTGAACCCAACTACCGTTACCGCTCAAAAAAAACCTGGCGAATCGGTAATAACCGCCGGGGCCGGTTTAAGTATGATAGGTATTGCTAGCTCTATTGTGGTTAATAATCTGGTAGACGAAGAATTAAAAGTGAGTCCCACCTTTTCGGGACACTATGATATCGGGCTTACCGATTTTTTTAGTTTGGGAGTAGCAGCTACCTATCAGAGATTCAAATTATCCTATACCCAAGATGTTTACAATAGTTCCGGTTTTGAGAGAGTGGGCCATTACCAGGATAAACTTATACGAACTAACTATGGCGTAAGAGCCATGTTTCATTTTGCGAAGAATGAAAAAATAGATATGTATGCCGGCCCGCGAATTGGTTATACTATTTGGAAAAAGTCCACCAGTAACCCTGATACAACTTATATAATAGAAAATAACAATCCCTGGGCTCTTCGCTTATCAACCGCATCTAATATTGGATATACAGCCCAGGCGCTTTTTGGAATGCGATTTTTCTTTAATGAATACGTTGGAATTAATTATGAGGTTTCCATTGGAGCACCTACTTTTTTAACAGTGGGAATAAATGGAAAATTTTAAATTAAGACAAACGTTTAAAAAAATGTACATATGAAAAAAATTTTCAATTCCCAAATTTTGATTTTAGTTATAGTCAGTCTGTTAACCAACTCACTATTTGCCCAAAAAAAATTAGGCGAGTCGGTGATCACAGCCGGAGCCGGCTTAAGTATGATTGGCGTTTCCAGCTCAATGGTAGTTAATGGCGGCCAGGGAACACATGAATTAAAAGTAAGTCCTGCCTTTTCGGGACATTATGATGTCGGGCTCGCCACTTTTTTTAGTTTAGGTTTTGCCGCAACTCATCAAACGTTTAAATTATACTATCATTACAATGTTTACAATGCTGCCGGCGAGTCGGTAACAGAATATTATGTCGATAAGCTTGCACGAACCAATTATGGTTTAAGGGCAATGTTTCATTTTGGAGAGAATGAAAAAATAGATATGTATGCCGGCCCACGAATTGGATATACTATCTGGAATATTTCCACCAATAATCCCGACACCGCTTTTGTAGTAGAAAATAATCAGAACTGGGCGCTCAGAACTTCCGTAAAATCTAATGTTGGATATACTGTCCAGGCGCTTTTCGGAATGCGGTTTTTCTTTAATAAATATGTTGGAATCAATTATGAGGTTTCCATAGGAGCTCCCACTTTTTTAACAGTGGGCATAAATGGCAAATTTTAGATTTAAATGACAAGGGGTTTAAAAAGTTTAATGATGAAAAAAGTTCTAAATATCCGTTTTTATTTTTTAGTTATGATGGGTCTTTTAACAAGTGCACCCAATTCGTTAATTGCCCAAAAAAAATTAGGCGAATCGGTGATCACAGTCGGAGCTGGTTATAGCATATTGGGAATAGCCTCTTCAATTAATGTAAATAACGATACCAATAGTTTATTGCATGATAATTTTGTTGCAAATCCTTTTCTGGTTGGATCGTATGATATTGGTCTGGCTGAAATTGTTAGTCTGGGCCTCTCGTATAGTTACCAATCTTTTAGATATACGTATGATGGTTATTCCAGGTCAAGAAACAATGCCAAGGTTCGTTTTACAGACAAATTTACCAGAACAAACTATGGTTTGAGATTATTATTCCACTTTGGCAAAAAGGAAACAGTAGACATGTATTCAGGTATTCGTTTAGGGTATACTGTATGGGGTATTTCAACAGATAACGATCAATATTCAGATTACAAACCCGAAGATGCAAAAGGCGCTGTACCCTGGGCATTAAGAGTGAATATAAAAAACACACATTATACAGGACAAGCCATCTTTGGGATCCGTTATTTTTTTACTAAAAATCTGGGATTCAATTGGGAAATAGGTATAGGCCCTCCCGGACTTTTCATGTTGGGGTTAAATCTGAAATTTTAATTAAAAATCATGTGCAGATCTCTTGCATGTCTATTTATAATGTGCATAGGCTTTGCTTTTAATACCTCAGCAAACAGTTCCATTATAAAAACAGATTCTACTCTTTTTGCAATAACAGATACGATTGCTATAAATAGTGCTTCGAAAATTGTACCTGATTCATTATCCTCAAAAGGCGATTTTAAAAAAAAGAAACTTGTTTCAGCTTTATTCTCGTTTCCTTTTCCTTTTGGTTTTATGGGTGCGCATCGTGTGATGCTTGGTGCCAAGCCTTGGATCCCGGTAGTTTACGTTGCTACATTCGGCGGTTGTTTCGGAATACTTCCTTTAATCGATTTTTGTGTGATCACATTTGGAAAGAACCTGGAGCAGTATGAAAATAATCCGCAGCTGTTCATGTGGATAAAAGGGAGTACAGATAATGAATAATGCACGTATGTTTTTCTACTAAATACTAATTATACGAATTTACCAATCTGTGTTAAACAGGTTGAGGAGACTAGTGCAATGGCATTTAGTATATTGGTAAAAATTAGTATTTGGTAGATTTAGGATAATTCACATTATAATGCAATCCTCTGCTTTCCTTACGGTTTCGGGCATGTTTGATGATGATGTATGCTACATTTATCAAATTACGCAGCTCGCATAATTTGGGAGAGATGGTAGTTTTTAAATACAGCGCTTCATTTTCTTTGTACAAAATTTCCAGGCGGTCGAACGCTCTTTGCAAGCGCAGATCAGAACGTACAATCCCCACATAATTGGTCATAATGGCTTGTACCTCACGCAAAGTTTGTATAAGCAATACCATTTCTTCAGGATGAGCAGTGCCTTCCGCATTCCAATCAGGGATGGATTCACAGAAAGCAGTAGTTTTATTTTTTTCAATTGCATCCATTGCCGCATGATGTGCAAATACGACTGCCTCCAGCAATGAATTTGATGCCAAACGATTGGCTCCGTGTAAGCCGGTAGATGCGCATTCCCCAACGGTATATAAACGATCAATGCTGCTGTTCCCTTTTTTGTCTACTTTAATTCCTCCGCACATGTAGTGTGCTGCAGGTACTACCGGGATATAATTTTTCATCATGTCGATCCCCAGGCTCAGGCATTTCTGATAAATATTCGGAAAATGTTTTATGAATTCATCTTTATTGAGATGCCTGCAATCCAGGTATACATAATCATCACCGCGAATTTTCATTTCATTATCAATGGCGCGTGCGACAATATCACGTGGTGCAAGTGACTTGCGGGCATCGTACTTTTGCATGAACTCTTTCCCGTCAATTGTTGTCAGGACTGCTCCGAAGCCCCTAACGGCTTCTGAAATAAGGAAGGACGGACTTACGCCCGGATCATATAATGAAGTAGGATGGAACTGATAAAATTCCATTCCTTCTACTCTTCCTTTTGCGCGGTATACCATGGCCACACCATCACCCGTTGCAATGGTTGGATTGGTAGTGGTGCTGTATGCATGGCCTGCACCGCCTGTTGCCATCAAGGTGGTTTTTGCAAGTATCGTTTCTATTTTATTAGTATGTAAATTCAACACATAGGCGCCATAACATTCTATGCCCGGTGTACGACTGTTCACTTCAATTCCTCTATGATGCTGTGTTAAAATATCAATGGCAAAATGATGGTCTAAAATTTTAATGTTTGGATGGGAGTGTACCTGGGCCAATAATGCACGTTCAATTTCAAAACCGGTATTGTCTTTATGATGTAGGATACGGTGTTCCGAATGTCCGCCTTCTTTTGCAAGATCATATGCTCCAGTGGATGTTTTATCAAAAGATGCTCCCCAGCCGATCAATTCCTTGATACGATCAGTTGATTCATTAATGACCATACGTACGACTTCTTCATCACACATGCCATCACCGGCTACCAACGTATCTTTAATATGTTTTTCGTAGGAATCCGGATGATGCATCACCGCAGCAATTCCGCCCTGGGCATACTTGGTATTACTTTCATCTTCATTGGCTTTGGTGATCATGCATACTTTGCCATAAGGTGCAACCTTTAGCGCATAGCTTAATCCCGCAATGCCGGAACCCACAATTAAAAAATCAGTTTTTCTGTTCAATGTAAAAGCATTAAAATACTTTACCCCTTCACGCAGATGTTTCGACTACGCTCAACATGACAAACCACCACACGTTGTCATTCTGAACGTAGTGAAGAATCTTATACTAAAATATAAAGATAAGAGGAAATTAGAAAGAAAATTTATATCCTATGGCAGTTATATAACTTGTCCAGGGATTGTTCACATTCACTTGTTTGTTGATCAGATAGGACAAGGTAATGGTGCTGAATTTATTCAGTTCGTGATCTAGGCCAAACTGGTAGCGGATATTATCCACAAAGGCCTCTCCGGAAGGATCATTGATGCGATTAAAAAATTCAATTGAAATAAAAGGGCTGGTTTTTTTTCCGGTAAGGTATTTCAGTGCAAATTTACTACGAAGATAATTGCGTGGCACATTGCCTGTTTCGCTTGCATTTATATCTGTGTATTGCGATTGAAAACGGCCGCGCATAGTCACACTGATTTTTTTGATTTTTACTTTATAAGAGAGATCTATGTTATAACGATGACGAAGGCTGTAAAAATCATCCACTCTGCGTCTTTGTGAAAAACGATAAGATACAGTAGAGGTTAATCCTTTTGTAATTTTGTATCCTATACCCAGTTCAGTAAGTGCTGTTGCTAATTCAGAGATGTTCTCATTGAATCGGACTTCTTCAGTTAATTCAAGTGCAAACCGTGTGGATAATTTTTTTTCAGCGCTTAAGCCCAGCCACAGCCCTGCATCTTTTACCTGTGCATTTGCAGCAAAAGACAAGATAAAGAATAGTAAAAGATATGTTTTGCCTTTTTTATTCATAATAATAAATACTGATCGAAGCAGTATCTCTTAAGAAATCGATTTTACTGATGGATATGCGGTTGATCTTTATTCCGGTTCTTGTTTCCAGGTCCTTGATCAGTTCGGCGCGAGATTCAGGCCGTATCAGTTCAATATTTTCATATTGTATTATTTTAGAAGCTTCTTTTTTCAATAAAAGATTGCTTTCCAATAAATAAGTGAACCCAATAATAATAAAATTCAGTAATGATAATTCATCCAGGTTCCCCTTGCTGACAGCAGTGATCAGGCCCATTGCAATTACAAGGAACAAATAAGTCATATCCTTCATGGATATTCCTTCGGTGCGGTAACGCAACATGGAAAAAACCGCGAACAATCCGAAAGCAGCGCCCATGCTCATTTCTACTTTGTTCAATAAAAAGGTAATTAGAAATATGACCAGGTTAAAAATAAAGAAAGTAAAAAAGTATTCACGGTTTTTGTAAATGGGATAATAGATGAAGCGGACCAAAATAAATACGGATACAAAGTTGATCCCTAAGCGAATAAAAAATTTAGGGGATAACTTTTCAAATACACCGAAGCCTGAATTTACAGCTTCCTCGTTAAGTAGTTGCAGTAGTTGCATGTCTGATTTTATTTAAGGCAGTTATTTTTTCCTTGAAATTATTGTGTTTTATTTTTTCGAATAAGCTGATCACACCAAAACAATATTTACTGATTGAGCCTTGGCGGATGTGATGTTTCTTCATCAATTTTATAAACGCCGATGTAGTTGCTTTGTCTTGTTTTACTTCAGCAATTACAAGGTTGTGAATAAGTTGATCCTGCGTATCATTTTTAAAATTCAGCTCCACATCAATGGTAACTCTTTCAGGAGAATTTTTATTTACAAAAGTGATGCGGGAATAATTTATCCATAGCTTAGCTTCTAAATTAGCAGACCGTAAAGGAGTTTTTTCATTTAATAATGCCTCTGCTTTATCTTTTATAGAACCATTTATTTCCTGTTTTTGTTTTACCCTGTCTTTAATGGTTCGCCCTTTGTTGCTTTTAAATTTTACTTCGAAAAAGCTTAAGTTAGATTCTACATAATTTCGGTACCGGATCTTAAAACGATTCAGCTTGCCTCGGTGATGATTATTATACAGATCAAAATTTTGTGTGTCAAAATAAAGAGATTCATAGCGGCTTACCCTGTTGCCATTCACTTCCAGTATGCGGTAATTATTTTTCAGTTCTTCCACCACCACCAGCAATTGAGTACGTTTAAAAACAAATTTTGTATCAGTACGATCCATTAATTTTACAGCATCCATTTCCTCCAGGGTAATGGGGGTAAAATCATTTAATATCTTTTTAAGGGTTTCCAATTTAATATTCGTAGATATATTTTTTGGTTGAGATCACATTACCTTTGTCGTCATAAGTTCTCTTCTCTGTTTTAAGGCTATTTCTATCGTACGTGTAAATTGATTTTTTTAATACTTTGCCTTTGTCATCAGTAGTTAGTTCAAATGTTTTTTCTCCCTGCAAATTATATCCGAATTGGGTTTTTTCTACCATCTTTTCTTTGCCATCATAAACAGTTTCAAGAATTTTGTCTTTACTACTATTGTATTCTGTTATTGTTTTTTTAATAATTGTTCCATCATCATCAAAAATCACCTCTTCGGTAACATCATCGTTCTTATTGTATTTATGTGATTCTTTTTTCTTGAAGGTGCCGTCTTTATTGTATAGGGCTTCTTCCGTAATATTCGCTTCATTATCATATTTCAGGTAAGAATCGTTACGTGTTTTTTCTTTCCCATCTGCAGCAGTTTCAATAATTGTTGTTGTTGTTGATTTGATCCTGAATTTTTTAATTTCTTTTTTGCTCTGAGCGAATAAAAAAGAATTGAAACCGATCAGTATAACAAGCAGTTTAATAGCTTTCATTTTAGGGAGTTTGAATTTTAATTTTAGTATTTGCGGTTAATTTCAAATGTGCCGGCATCCACAGTTGTTTTTTTATCAGTGATCTCTACAGATTTACTGATGGCTTGTTTGGTAGATGTTTTAGCCACGGGAAGTACATCGGAATAAATATAAATTTTATAGTTCCCCTCACGAAGGTATTTAAATTCAAATTTTCCATCTGAACCTGTCGTTGTTTTATCACCATAACTCACATCACTTCCGTAAATGATATAAACATCTTCATCTTCTGCGTTTTGGGTACGTAACAAAACACCGGTTTTTTCATCATAATCAGATGCTTTTACATAACCTGTAATAGATGAATCTCCGCCTTCGCCCGGACCTTTTTTGCAGGATGTTGCAACAATAGTTAAAACGATTGCCAATATGGATGCTAGCTGTTTCATAATTTTTATCATGTTAATTAACGTTAATACAATATTAAAATAATTTTTAACGAATTCTTTACTATAGCTTTTATAATTTATTCTTAGACTATTTTCATGGGGCAAAGTTTGCTCCCGAACAAAAAATTAATTTGCCATTTTTACCTTTATAATTGGAATTTTGAATGAAAAAACAATGATCCCTTAAGTTATTTTGCATAGATCACTTTTACTGTTTTCATGTATTCTTTGGTCCGTAATCTCATAAAATAAACTCCTTGTGTTAAGTGCAGATCTGTAATATCTACATCTATGCTATAACTGCCTTCCGGTTGAAATGTTGTTGGAGAAACAAGTTCCGCTGCTTCTTGTCCGAGTATAGAATAAAGTTTAATACTTACTTGTAAAGTAGAAGGCAATTGATAGTTAATGGTTAATTTATCATAGAAGGGATTAGGATACACATCTAATCCATTCTCCAGTAGATCAAAATGTGCCGTAAAAGTATCGTCATTTGAAATGTTTAGGGTAATGCCTGCAGAAAGAATACTGCCGGCAAAACTGTTATTATCGGCCCAATATTTGAATTCATAGCCCGGATTCGGCTTAGCGGTAATGGTTACGGGAACTCCATCATAGTAAACGCCTGCCCAGGGAAGTGTTTCCGGAGTGATCGTACTGATCTTGATAGTGCCTGCTCCCTTGGGAAATACATCAAGAGTTACGTCCACTTGTTTTACCAGGCTAAACTGTTTTTGAATGGTATCACGTGAATGGCTGAGGCGGCTATCGGTAAACAAGAGCATGGTATCGATCTGTTTGTTCCAGGAATTAACGTCCTTTGACCGTCCTATAAAATTTTCCCAGATTCCCGGCAATGCAGAAGACTGCCACGTAGTGAAATGCCTTGCCATTTCAGGAAGCATTTCATCCCTCAAAGCATAGGCGCTTGATCGCATTTGCGAAGGCTGAAAAACAGTATTCATCAGATCCGCATACCGGTTAACAAAATAATTTTTGAATTCCGTATTGTTTAAAAGGCCTTTCAACATTGTTGAATGAGGGTTTGGTGTTGTAGGATTAATTGCGGTATTTAAAAAATTAGTGGCAACAGATCCCATTCCCAATGATTGTCCGAAACCCAATGACAGATCAGTATCCCATAATACATAACGCCATTTGCCCGGAGGGTTGCTGGGCCTCCAGAATTTTATATTATTTGTATAAGTCCCCAGCCAGTCAACATTCATAATATACGTTTCAGTAATAATATAATCGCAAAAATTTTCAATGTCCAGCATTTCTTTTGCCTTGGAATAATTTGCCGCAATATTCATGTTATTGTTTCCAATAAAGCCGGACATATTCAAAAATGCAGTATTGCTGCCTTCAATAATATCTCCGTCAAATTGTAAAAAATCAATTTTATCGGCAGGGATTCCACTATTGTTTTCTATATAATTTTTATCCTGTTTTTCACGTAATTCATAAACACCCCAATAATCGCCATTAATGAAAAGCACACAAGGCCTTCCATCCATCATATCCAGGCTAGTACTCTTTTGAGCGTTCTCCTGATTGAAACGATCGCGCATGTGACAGGTATTCCAATCGGATCCTGCATTACGGATGTTGAAGGATTTATATTGAGTAATATTCGGTTTACTCGGGAATAAAGGATAATCAATGGTTTCACCCTTGTAATTTTCTTTTGTTCTTACGGCAAATCCTCGTTGTGGCCATGCTTTGGAATAATTCCCCTGAATAGCGATCCCTGTAGGGGTTTCAAACCCCAACTTACCTCCTTGGTCAAAAAATTCAATATTGGCAGGACGTTCCCAGCCTTTCCAGAAATTAGAACCCGGGAAAGGCATATTGAATGTATCCGCCCCAGGGCCATAAACATATATTCCATAGTTGTGATCAAATAAATTATAAGGATCGCTTACCAGCGAAACAACAGGCAGGGAAATATTCTCATTAATGAAATAGGTATTGGTGATGATCTCACTTGGGAACCGGAGAGGGTCTGATGAATAAGTCCTGGCCCTTACCACTGTGGTGGAATTAATGGTTATTGGAGCGGTGTATAAAGCAGAGCTTTGATCAGGATCCTTCCCGTCGAGGGTGTATCGTATAACGCCGGTTCCTGCGCCTGCTAAACCTAATGTTTTTGTTCCTGTATAAAAACCCGAAGGCAAAGCAAATGTTGGTTTGCTTGCATAGCCGGTATAATAAGCGGAAACATTATTGGTTGTATCCGGCGTTGGCGTATCAAAATAATACCAGTTGTTTGCTCCGTTTGGCCGGCGGCCATAGGTATTATTTAACGTCATTGCCCCAATATTTTTTTCATCTTTTATATTTCCTGAAGCGTCAGTGAGTATAATGGTTTGTCCGGTACTATTTAAATTAAAATTGGTATGTAAGTTAATTTTAGCAGGAAAAGGAAAATAGGTAACAGTAGTATCATTCACTCCGATCAACAGATAAGGAAGAGCCGTAAGATCCGGGATGCCGGTTGCTCCCGAATAATTATGAACCTGTATACTAAACACATTTGTTCCTTGCTTCAGAGCAGAGTCTATTAATTGAGGAGAAACAAAAGCGAATCCGGAAAATTCCCCTGTTTGATAATTAGTTGCTTCATGTTCATCATATGCAGAAGCATCATAAGGTGGATGATCACCGTAGATGCCAATATTAGAGCGGGCAATTTCTACATCATTTAAATAGGCAACAAAAGCATCATCATAATCAAGTAATGTTAACCCGGTAACAATCTTGCTAGTATCAGCTATGTTAAAATACTGGCGCATAAACACAGAATTTACATTGGAAGGAATGGTGGTTGCATCATCAGCATCACCATAGCCAATTCCTCCATTTCCTGTGGGCCAGGAAGTGTCATTGAATGAAACACTTCGCCAGTTAGAAGGCGGGTCGGTTGTTCCCGGAAAATATTTCCATGGCTGATCGGCTATTACAGGAACTTCCCAATGATCGAAATACGCTTTACGATCTTTTTTAGAGCAAAAAACGGTTAAATATTCAAGAGGCTTTATAATAATGCTGGGAAATGCCCAGGAATAAGTTTTCCCATTCTCCTTAACGGTAATGGTATAACCTTTCAAATTTACCGGCAGGGTAGAGGTGTTATAAAATTCGATCCAGTCTTCCTGGTCGCTATCTTCATCCAGATAACCGGAAACACTGGCGCTGGAAACTTCATTTATAACCACCTGTGCAGGCAGATTAAATACAAGAAGAAACAAAAAAACAAAAACAACTATCGGCCTGATGTTCTGCATAAAAAAACTAATATATTGAAATATAAATATAGCAAAATAAGACTTATGACGCTTAAAGTGCTTTAAAGTTTAAAGATAACCGGAGATTATTAATACTATTCCCTGTAGTATCATCGTACCATCCAATGCAGCAACGTAAAAATATTCACTTCGTTTGGAATTACTCATTACCACCAGTATACCATTTATAAATGCAGATAGCAGTAGAGCGATAAATATCTTTGTATTAATTATTTTCCATTGAAGCTCTAAGAAAATCAACAAACAATAAAGGATTATAAAAATAAATGCCAGCCAACGCGTCCGATTTTCGCCCAAGAGGCGTGATAAGGTGGAGATTGTATCCGCTTCATCAATTTTAAGATCGCGGATATCAAATGGAATACAAATGGCGATCATGAAACTAAAACGAGCCAAGACGTGCAGCAGATCGTTTTTTGTAAAAACACCGGAATTATTTAATAAAATAGGAACAACAGTCGTAGCCATTGTCCACACACTAACCAGTATCAGTAATTTGAGCCAGGCATTTTTTCGCAGTTTAACAAAGGGGATAAAATAAGCAATGGATAATAATAGTAAGGGCAGGAGATAAAGAAAGATTTTTATATCCATAAAAAGCAATGAAATACATACACCCGAAAATCCAATTAAACAAAGAGCTTTAATACTATTTTGATTTTCAAATATCCATTTTCTGCGGATGGAATGAAGACTATTATCGGACTGCGGTTTATAAAAAATACGCTGCAGGTTATAGATGAATAATGTTGAAAAAAAAACAAGAATGGAATAAGGGAATAAATGATCAGTAAAACCAAGCTGGATAATTGTGCTTTGTATCAGACAAACAGCGCCTAAAGCAACATATATATTACCAAAAAGAAAAAGGTTAATACTACGAATTACGAATCCAGACGAATTACAAACCTGCGGTTGCTTATTATTTATTTTTCTGCCACCTGCTGCCACTACCTGCTGCTGCTTTATTTAACCCTCATCCCAATTACCAGCACATCATCCACCTGTTCCAGGTTCCCTTTCCAGTTTTCTATTGTATTATTCAGAACTGCTTTTTGTTCATTCATTGGTTTTTTGCTGTTTGCCAACAGCAGTTCCTGTAATTGCTTGTACTTGAATTTCTTGCCTTTTTCTCCCCCGAACTGGTCGGCATAACCATCGGTGAAAATATAAACACTGTCGCCTTTATTTAACTGAATGCTGTGTGAGGTAAAAGGAATTGGTGTATGATGAAAACCAATGGGTTGCTTATCGGGTTTTAATTCTGTAAATTTTTCTCCCGAAAATAACCACAGCGGATTATTGGCTCCGGCCCATTGTAATTCATTGGTTGAAAGATTTAATCGTATTAATGAAATATCCATTCCATCTTTGCTTTCGCCCTCTTTGCCGGTTTGATGAAGTTCTTTTAATACTTTTGTCCTTAGCTGATTGAGTATTTCATGAGGACATAATAATTGTTCTGTTGTATTAATCTCATTTAAGAAAGCCACCCCCAGCATACTCATGAATGCTCCCGGAACACCATGTCCGGTGCAGTCTACGGCAGCCATATACCAGTATTTTGTTGTTTTTTTCCCTTTCTGAACCTCTTTTTCATAACTCCAGTAAAAATCCCCGCTCACTATATCTTTTGGTTTAAACAAAATAAAATGCTCCGGCAAATGTTCGAAGGCATACTCCTCTTCTTTTAATAAGGCCTGCTGGATACGTTTGGCGTAATTGATACTATCTGTGATGTCTTTGTTCTTTTCATGTAATATGGCGTATGCGCTCTTTACTTCTGTTTGTTGCATTTCAATAATGCCTTTTTGTCTGCGGGTTACCTGTAAGCGTTTTGCTATTACTAAGGAGAACAGAAGAACAATAGCCAGGCCGCCACCTGCGGAATAGCTTATCAATTGCTGCTGTTTGCGTTGTTCAGCAGATAAAGCCAGCTCTTTTTCATGTGCGGCTTTATCCAATGCTTCTTTTTTCTGATATTCAAAATTAGCTTCCTGTCTTCCAAGTTCTTTTTGTTTTTCGCTGCTGAAAATACTGTCTTTTAGCATCACTGCTTTTTCATGCCAATACAGGGCGCTGTCCGGCTTGTTTAATTTTTTATAGCAAAAATATAAACCCTCCGCAGCTGTTTTCTGTTCTGCCTGTGCGCTTATACTATTTGCGAGCATTGCAGCCCTGCGGTAAAAAGGAAGAGCCTGCGCATGCTTTTGCCTTTTATTTAAAATGTCCCCTATTCCACTTAAGCTATAGGTGATATCATATTTGTCGCCCAACTCTTCTTGTATCTGCAGCGCTTTTAGCTGACAGCTCAAGGCGCTGTCTAAAAGTGTCTTATTAAGGATAGCAAGGGAGGGAAATTTCTGAGCGTCGGTATAATGCGAAACGATAAAGGCCCGCTTTACGCTGTCCGCCTGTTCGGCAAGATCAGCATAAACCTTCCCGATATTATTGTAAGATAGGGCAACACCTATTTTATCGCCGACTTCTTTTTTTATTTTCAAGCCTTTGAAATGATATTCCAAGGCTTTAGGATAATTGGATTGATCGCAATAAATAACTCCGATGTTATTGTAAGATGTCGCAATATCTTTTTTATTGCCGATTTCTTCCTTTATTTTCAAGCCCCTGAAATAATATTCCAAGGCTTTAGGATAATCGGATTGCCTATGATAAATAAGTCCGATGTTATTGTAAGATGCCGCAATACCTTTTTTATCTCCGGTTTCTACCTTTATTTTTACGCTTTTCAAATAGTATTCCAGGGCTTTAGGATAATCGGATTGCCTATGATAAATAAGTCCAATGTTGTTATAAGAAGAGGCTGTACCATTTTTATCTTTAATTTCTTCCCGCACTTTCAGGCTTTTAAAAAAATATTCAAAAGCTTTAGGATAATCGGATTGATCGCAATAAATAACTCCGATGTTGTTATAAGAATTGGCTATACCTTTTTTAGCAGCGCCAGCAACAGCTTCAACAGGCGATCCGGATATTTTTTTTGCCACCTCAAGCGCTTTATTACTATAGCCCAAAGCTTTTTCTGGTTCGCCTATAGTGCGGTATTCACGATAAAGTTCATTAAACGTTTTTATTTCAATGGTATCTTTTGTTATCCCTGATGTAGGAAGTGTTTTAATCGCCTGCAACAAAGAATCAATTTTCTCGTTCTGGGCAAAAGAAAATTGACGAAGCAAAAACAAAATAAAAAGAAGGAAAAAATTTTTTTTCATCAGGTTGTTAAATTGTTAAACTGTTGAATTGCTCATTGCCAATTGCTTACTGCAAATCCCGATAGCTATCGGGAGCCTAATGTTTAATTATTGTTACTGCCAAATCACTTCAAAAGTTCGGCATCATTGTTCTTCAAAATAAAAAATGTGGTTAAGCCTGCAGCCAGCCCAATTCCTCCGCTGACCAAGGAACGAAGCTGTCGTTTTTTATCCGCTACACGTTCGTACCCCATTAAGTAAGCATCATGATTCAAACATTCAAGGTCAGACACGCACTCTTTTTTTATTTTCACTTTCGGAACACCAGATAAAGCAGTAAAAATAAATGGCGCTGCGGGGGAAAAGAAAAACCCTGTTATACCTGCGCCTGCGCCCACAAACAGGTTTCCCCAAAATGCGCCTTTTGCTTTAAACCCTTTTTGAGCATCCTGTTCACCACGGATAAAATAACGCATTTCCTCAATGGTGAATTCATTTCCGATAATAGTATCATAGGTATAAATAATGTTTTCTCCGGTACTGTCGGTGATGGAAAAAATACGATCATTTTCGATGACGGTATTTTTTTTCGGTTTCTTTGGATTTTTAAAACTTACAGAACCTCCGGTAGAATCAATAATATTAGTGATGATAATATTTCCATTTAATAAAAGAATGGTATCGGTTCCGATTTGTGAAAAGCCCTTAAAAGTAAACAGGATGATCGCAATGATAGAAAGTGTTTTGTGCATGTGCTGTATTTTTAACAAAGATAGGGCATTCTATGAATGTCCCTCAAAATTTGTTTAAATAAATAAGGCACAGATAGTGCCGATAATTTCAGGTTACGCAATTGCTTTTTTTATCAAAATTGTTTCAAGCTTTGCTTCGGGGTTGGGGTATTTAGAAAAATAAAACAATCGAATTTGACCGTTTCTCGGGCTATTCCAGATCTTTAAAAAAATTTGATATTGTTATTTCCAGGTAGGCACAAATTACCTTAAGCGTAGTCATTGAAAAATCTCTTTTAGCCCTTTCTATCCTTCCAATATTTATTCCTGTATCGTTATAGAATACTTCCTGGGTAATTCCCTTCAGTTCTCTTATTTTTTTAACATTAAGAGCTATTTTTTTTAAAAATATTTCATTTCTGGCTTTGCCCATTTACGGGCGAAAGGTCAAGTTTTGTGTTATTTTTATTAAAGACCATTTGGTCTTTTAACAATAATAGATTAATATTGCAAAATTAAACATGAAAGCTGCAAGCATCTGTTGAAAACCGACATAAACAAGCGTGTTTCAGGCTTATAATTAAATATAAATCTATAAAACATACCATGAAACACATCAAAAA
>JBQTHQ010000077.1:0-8931 GCA_052389695.1 Bacteroidota bacterium
ATAACCCAGGAAAACTCAATTGAAATCAAAGATCTGAATGATGGAACATTGGATCAGCTAATTGGTGAAGAATATGCAGCTACGTTGCGCGAAGATGTAGAACTGATCGAAGCCGGTTACCCGAAATTTGATTCGGAAGAATACCTGGAAGCTATGGTTTCTCCTGTATTCTTCGGAAGTGCAGTAAATAATTTCGGTGTGCGAGAATTACTGGATAGCTTTATCCGTATTGCTCCTTCACCCAGAGGAAGAATAACCGATGTAAAAGAAATAAAACCCGGAGACAAAAATTTCAGCGGGTTTGTTTTTAAGATCCATGCTAATCTTGACCCAAAACACCGTGATAGAATCGCTTTTTTAAGAATTGTTTCGGGAAAATTTGAACGCAACAAAAATTATTTTCATGTGCGTGAGAATCGCAGTATGAAATTTTCTAACCCCACAGCATTTATGGCTCAGGATAAAAATGTTGTGGACGAAGCTTTTCCGGGTGATATTATCGGTTTATATGATTCCAGCAATTTTAAAATTGGTGATACACTGACGGAAGGTGAAAAAATGAATTTTAAAGGCATTCCACAATTTTCTCCTGAACTATTCAAGTATGTTGTAAATGCCGACCCTATGAAAACCAAGCAATTAAATAAAGGCTTGGAACAATTAACAGATGAAGGTGTTGCACAGCTCTTCACAAAAAGAACAGATAACCGCAAAGTATTAGGTACTGTGGGAGCATTACAGTTTGAAGTAATTCAACACCGTTTAAAAAGCGAATATTCTGCTTCCTGTAATTTTGAGCCTATTTCATTGTACAAAGCATGCTGGATTAGTTGTAAGGATCAAAAAAAGCTTCAGGAATTTATTTTTGAGAAGGCGCATCATATGGCTAACGACAAGGAAGAGCGTCCTGTGTTCCTGGCTGAATCTGCATGGGCATTACAAATGGCACAGGAAAAAAATCCGGATATTAAATTTCATTTTATTTCAGAATTCAAGGACGAATAACCTCATTCATGTTCCTATATAGAATCTCCTTCACTCTGTTTTAACGTATATAAAAGACAATCAAATTTCTTTTTTATATACATGAGGTCATTCGCAGGCATTCTTTTATTTCTTTTTTTCCTTAACATGCAGTTGGCTGCTCAAATGCAGAAGCCACCGATGAACCAAGAGCAATTCATTGCTGATTCCACTAAAATTTATGTCCCAAGATCATGGCGCCCGCAATTCAAGTTTGATACACGAACCACCGTTTTTGAAAAACAACAGGTGAACATCTATGGGTACGATGCAGGAATAATGATCAAAGACAAGTTAAGATTAACCTTAGGCTATTATCGTATAGATGATAATTTACCGAAGGAACAGCTGACAGGTGAGTTAAAAACAAAACAAAATTTACGAATGCATTCAGGAACAATGAACCTGGAATTGAATTATATGCGAAAACGATTTTTTTCACTGGGTTTCCCACTGGAATTAGGTGTAGGACAATACATTCTTAAAAATCTAACGGTTGACCCCATCCCTCATGAAAGCAGCCGCATAAGCGGTTATACCGTTTTTTCCAATTTCGGATTATCAGGTACCTTCACCCCTATCCGTTGGCTCGGATTAAAAGGTATGGTTGGTTATCGAAAAATGTTGGTTGCAAGCCATAAAGAATTTGATTTTAACGGTGTCTTTTCTTCCATAGCATTGAGCATTGATTTTCAGGAAATAATAAAAGATATTAAAATGTATAAACTCAAGAAATACTATTACGGAAAAAATTTCAGAAAGCTGGAAGGCTTTACGGATATCATTGCGGATTGAGTTGATGAGCTACTGATGCTTTAATTTATTGTATCAAAAAACTACATATTTGTGATCTTGATACGGATCGCTTTTATCTGTTTAGTTATCTTCGTTATTTGCGCCTCGGTAAGTTTCGATCCTTCTGTTTCATCGTAAATGGCCTTAATACTTTTTAAATCGGCCAGAACACCCGAAAAATCACTTTCATGCGCTGTTGCTATCAAAGCCACCAAATTATTCAATGAACCTTTAAAATCACCGATACGTTCATAAATAGACTCTTTATTTTCGACATTTTTTGCAACTTGTGTGCCTATATACATTGCCTCAATAAAACTACCTACTACAACCAGCGCTGAAATATGGCTCTGGTCATTTTCTTTGAGGGATTCATTCGACTCCTGGTAAACATCTGAAATGATCTGTAATAAAGAATCTTTGTCCTCACTGCTTCCTTCCATTCGTTTCATTATATCAGTATAAAAATCCCCTTTGATATTCAATGCCTCTGCAAGTTTTTTGGAAGCAGTTAAATATAAGATCACATCTTGTGCTTGATTAAATACAGCCGCATAGCTTAAATCGGCACCATATACACCCAGGTTCAATGCCTGACTTTTAATTACAGAATACTTTGATACATTATCCAATGGATTCAAAATACTTTTATCATACGTTGCGCCTGCTTTTTGCAATAACTGCACCTGTTCGATCGGTTGCGGAAAATCATAAAATCCCTCATTATTTTGCGGCTCTACCTTAATAGGAGTGATTGCATCACTATTTTCAGTATTGTTAGTTTCAGAACCGCAGGCAGCCAACAAAACAATTGCTATAAAAAGAAAGATTTTTTCTATATTTTCTTTAAGGGTATTAATGGTCATAGTTATATTAAATTAAGTTATTAAACAAAAAAAATCATATAATACCATATGTCACTTTCCGATACAAAACCTGGAAAAAATATTCGAAAGCAGATCCTCAGAGGAGATCTCACCGGTGATCTCTCCAAGATGATGAAGCGCGGTGCGGATATCCATAGCAAGCAAATCGCCTGTAACCCCGTTGCCCAGTCCTTCCAACACTTTTATCAGTGCTACATTGGTATACCGCAATGCTTCTACATGACGGGCATTGGTAACAATGGTTTCAGTAAGCTTAACTGTGCGATTATCAAATAAATGTACCAAGTGTTGTTTCAATTTATCAATACCGATGTTCTCTTTTGCAGAGATGAAGATCATGTCTTTGAAGTCGGCAAACTCACGGTAGGTGTATTCCATATCCTCTTTGTCGATCTTATTTGCCACCAGTACTAACTGTGAGTTATGCAAGTGCGGTTCTATTTCCGCAACTATTTGCCTAAGCTCATTGGGTGTGATTTCATGGACATCAAACAAATAAACGGCAATGGAAGAAAGTTTTATTTGTTCATATGTTTTTTCAACACCAATACTTTCAATAATATCATTGGTTTCGCGGATACCCGCTGTATCAATGATACGGAACAGAACACCATCAATATTTAATTCATCTTCAATTATATCACGGGTTGTCCCCGGAATTTCAGAAACAATGGCTCTTTCCTCTTCCAATAACAAATTTAACAAAGTAGATTTCCCTGCATTGGGTTTTCCAACAATGGCAACAGGGATCCCATGCTTGATCACATTGCCCACTTCAAATGAATCCACTAAACGTTGTACAATGTATTGTATGGATTTAATTAAATTTTTGAGGTCGTCACGATCCGCAAATTCCACATCTTCTTCACTAAAATCCAGTTCAAGCTCGATCAGTGATGCAAAATCGATCAGGTTCTGACGCAATAATTTGATTTTACTGGAGAAACCACCACGCATTTGCTGCATGGCCACCTGATGTGAAGAGGAAGAATTTGAAGCGATTAGATCGGCAATAGCTTCGGCTTGTGAAAGGTCTAATTTCCCGTTTAAAAATGCACGCAAAGTGAATTCGCCATTGTTTGCCATTCGTGCCCCCTTTTTGATAAAGAGCTGAATGATCTGTTGTTGTATGAAAGGAGAGCCATGACAAGATACTTCTACAATATTTTCGCCTGTATATGAATTAGGTGTTTTAAAAACACTTACTAATACTTCATCAATAATAACATCTCCGGTATGGATAACACCAAAATGAAGGGTATGCGATTGTTCTTTACTAAGGTCTTTTTTTTCTAGTTTTCTATTGGAAAATACACTACTGCAAATATCAAAAGCCCTGGCACCCGAAAGGCGGACAATACCAATAGCCCCTGTACCCTGCGGTGTAGCAAGTGCAACAATAGTGTCGGAATGAAGTGCTTTTACGGTCAATTGACTGTTTTTATGTTAATAAACCAAATATATAAATAAAAGCGAAACAGTTGATAATTTCTTTTGGAATCACGCAGTAAAACTTTACTTTAGCGATTTGAAAAGGTTAATAGTTGACAGTTATTCGTTAATAGGAAAAGTAAAAATAATAACTCATTAACTGATAACAAATAACCATTAACCGATAACTAATAACTAATTAACCAATAAACTATAGTATGAGCGTACTGGTAAACAAACAATCAAGAATTATTGTACAGGGATTCACGGGTACTGAAGGAACCTTCCATGCCGGACAAATGATCGAGTACGGCAGCAATGTTGTGGGTGGTGTTACCCCTGGCAAAGGTGGTTCAACGCATTTGGATCGTCCTGTATTCAATACAGTTAAAGAAGCCGTTGACAAAGCAGGCGCTGATGTTTCCATCATTTTTGTACCTCCGGCATTTGCTGCGGATGCCATCATGGAAGCCGCTGAGGGAGGAATTAAAGTAATAATTTGCATTACTGAAGGTATTCCTGTTCGTGATATGATCAATGTAAAAGAATATTTAAAAGATAAAGCGTGTACACTCATTGGGCCAAATTGTCCGGGTGTTATTTCTGCTGATGAAGCCAAAGTAGGTATTATGCCGGGCTTTGTATTCAAAAAAGGACATGTAGGTATTGTTTCCAAATCAGGAACATTAACTTATGAGGCATCTGATCAAACTGTAAAGGCCGGGCTGGGAATTACTACTGCCATTGGTATTGGTGGGGACCCGATCATTGGGACAACGACAAGGCAGGCTGTTGAACTATTAATGAATGACCCCGAAACACATGGTATCATTATGATTGGTGAGATCGGTGGAAACCTGGAGGCAGATGCCGCACGCTGGATAAAAAATGATGGTAACCGCAAACCGGTTGTTGGTTTTATTGCAGGTGAAACCGCTCCTAAAGGCCGTACCATGGGACATGCCGGCGCAATTGTTGGCGGTGATGATGATACTGCGCAAGCAAAGAAAAAGATCATGCGCGATTGCGGGATCATTGTGGTTGATTCTCCTGCTGATATCGGAAAAGCAATGGCGAAAGCACTAGCGGAAGATTCACGCAAAGCCAGTCCGCATCATCATGCTAACAGAGTGGATTAACACTATGTGAAATGAGGATCTTTTAAAGGCTGTTCGCTAGGAGCAGCCTTTTTTGTAAAATGTTATTGCTTATCTTTGAATCCTTAAACTCTACAAAAAACAAATTACGTACATATGAAACTATTAGAAGGAAAAATCGCTTTAATTACAGGTGCTTCACGTGGCATCGGCCGGGGTATTGCGTTAAAATTTGCGGAACATGGCGCGAATATAGCTTTCACTTATTTGTCTTCCGTTGAAAAAGGGCTGGCACTTGAAAAAGAGTTGGAAGCATTTGGAATAAAAGCAAAAGGTTACCGTTCTGATGCAGCTGATTTTAAGGCGGCTGATGAATTAGTAAATTCCGTTGTCACTGATTTTGGTACGATAGATGTGCTGGTGAATAATGCAGGGATCACTCGTGATACTTTATTGATGCGTATGAGTGAACAACAATGGGATGAAGTAATGAATGCGAATTTAAAATCAGTTTTTAATTTAACTAAAGCAGTACAAAAACCTATGCTGAAACAACGCAAAGGCTCTATTATCAATATGAGTTCTGTTGTAGGCGTAAAGGGCAATGCTGGACAGTCCAATTACGCAGCATCAAAAGCAGGGATCATCGGTTTTACAAAATCAGTTGCGCTTGAACTGGGTTCTCGCAATATTCGCAGTAATGCTATTGCTCCCGGGTTCATTGAAACAGAAATGACGGGCGCTCTCGATCCAAAAGTAGTGGAAGGTTGGAGAGAAGGTATTCCTTTAAAACGAGGGGGGACCGCAGATGATGTTGCTAACGCTACCGTATTCTTAGCTTCAGATATGAGTGCATATGTTACAGGACAGACGTTGAATGTGTGTGGAGGGATGCTTACTTAGTTTCAAATTTTAAAGATTATTAGAACGTCATTGCGAGAGAGTGAAACGAACGAAGCAATCTCTTTTAATTCCTACACACATGCAGATTGCTTCGTACCTCGCAATGACGCGCAAATTTTTCTCAACGATCTCTGCGGTTAAAATTTAATATATGAATATAGTTACCGAATATCCTGTATGGTTTGTACTTTTTTGCATTACTGCAGGAGTTATTTATGCCGGCATTTTATATTACCGTGATAAAAAATTTTCAGAGTTATCCAACTGGACAATCAGGTTTATGGCGGCCCTCCGTTTTCTTGTTGTCACTATCCTTGTTTTCTTTTTACTTTCTCCTTTATTAAAAACAATTAACCGAAGTGTAGAAAAACCCGTGATCATTGTAGCTCAGGATAATTCTGAATCATTGATCGCCGGTAAGGATTCAGCCTTCTACAAAAAGGATTACAAACAAAATTTACAAAATTTAACTGATGAGTTAAGTGATAACTATGAAGTTCGAAGTTATTCCTTTGCCGACAGAATAAAAGAACTAAATTCTGTGGATTCATTAACCTTCAATGAAAAACAAACAGACATATCCTCCTTATTTGATGAAATTGAAACGCGTTATAGCAATCGGAATGTTGGTGCAATCATTCTGGCCAGCGATGGACTTTATAACAAAGGTGCTAATCCTGTTTATACCTCCGATAAAATTAAAACTCCTCTTTATACAATTGCCTTGGGTGATACCACAGTAAAAAAAGATATTATTCTTGCAAAAGTAGAACATAACCGTTTAGCATATCTAGGAAATGAGTTCCCTTTGGAGATCATAGTAAACGCAAAACAATTAAAAGGGAAAACAACCACACTCACTGTCAGTAAAGGCAGTTTATCCTTATTTACACAAAACATTAATTTAAATTCGGATGCATTCATCACTACCATTCCGGTTATACTACAGGCAAAGGAAACCGGACTGCAACACTATAAAATAAGATTATCCACACTCTCAGAAGAGGTAAGCACAGCCAATAATATACGTGATATATTCATTGATGTATTGGATGCGCGTCAAAAAATAGTGATCCTGGCGGATGCTCCGCATCCGGATATTTCCGCTATCAAACAAAGCATTGAAAGCAACCAAAACTACGAAGTGGAAAGCTATACACTTGCGGATTTTGATAAGCCTTTGAAAAACTACAATCTTGTTATTTTACATCAATTACCAAGTGCGCGCAACCCTTCATCCAAAATATTAACGGAATTAAATAATTCAGATATTCCTGTATGGTCATTCTCAGGCGCGAATACAGTACTTAAAGTTGATCTATCAGTGGCTTCTCAATCTCAAAAAACAAATGAATGCGAAGCGATATTGGATCCTGATTTTCCTCTGTTCACTATCAGTGAGGAATTACGAAGAGGAATTAAAGATTTTCCGGCAGTGGCTTGTCCGTTTGGGAATTACCAGGTGGAAGGAAACAGCAATGTTTTGTTTTATCAGCGTATCGGTATTGTTGAAACTAAAACCCCATTAATGCTTTTTAATACGTTTGGAGAGAACAAAACAGCCATATTTACAGGAGAAGGCATTTGGCGCTGGCGATTGCAGGACTTTGCCGCTCATGGCAACCATCAGATCTTTGATGAATTTATTTCTAAAACAGTTCAATACCTTTCTGTAAAAGTGGATAAAAGTTTTTTCAGGGTATTGGGCAAAAATAATTTCTTTGAAAACGAACCAATTGAACTGGAAGCGGAAGTGTATAATGAAAGTTATGAACTAATAAATGACCCCGAAGTAAACATCACCATTTCAAACGCTGACAATAAAAAATTTCCTTTCACTTTTAGTAAAACAACCAATGCTTATCGGCTGAATGCGGGAATGTTGCCTGTTGGTGAATATAAATATGAAGCAAGAGCAAAAGTGGCAGAAAAGATCCACACACAACGTGGGGAATTTAGCATTAGCCCTTTGCAAGTGGAACTTACCAATACCGTTGCTGATCATCAGCTACTTTACAGCTTGTCAAAAAAACATGATGGCGAAATGGTATACCCAAATGAATTGGAGAAATTAACTGAAAAATTAAATGCGCGTGAAGATATAAAATCTGTTTCCTATTCCGAAAAAAAACTGACTGATCTCATCAATATAAAGTGGATCTTCTTTTTGATTTTAGCTTTGTTGAGTTTGGAATGGTTTATGCGTAAGCGAAGCGGAGCGTATTAAATACTCATACGTTTCTCGACAAGCTCGAAATGCCAGCGCGATGTCATTTCGAGTAGCAAAACATCGAGAAACAGCGCAGACAAAAAATATATGAAAAAAATTACATTTATATTATTTATTCTCACTTTTACCCTCACCTTATCTGCCCAGGAAGAGGAACACAAAGGCACTATCAAGGTAGAAAAAAAAGGGCAGCTTCAAAAAATAATTTTTGATAATGTAAATTATCGTTTAATTGGCATCGATCAATATGGAAATATATTGGATTCAGCGGTAGTAGAATTTCAGATGTCGGTAACAATAAATGGAATTTTTTATTCTGAAAAAGCAGCTGGCCCTACCCTCACATATCAAATGCAGGAATTAATTCGTAAATGCGATACCTCCCCTATCTTATTTTTTGAAAATATAAAAGCAAGGAATAAAAAAGGAACTCTTGTGAATATGCCCAAATTCAAATATACTTTTGGGTTTGTTAATGAGAATAGTGATTAATCATTATAGACAGAGCTACCAATTAGATATCATTGCGAGCCTGCCTGTACGTAGCCGTTTCGGCAAAGGCAGC
>JBQTHQ010000078.1:0-16681 GCA_052389695.1 Bacteroidota bacterium
CCTTCTACCGAATAGGAAATTCACATAGCAAGTCTTATGCTAATTTTAACCATTATACATGATTAGGATGGAAACCATTCAAAAATTAAATCTTTTTATTGTTGATGATGATACCTCTATGGTAGCAGCATTAAAACACTACTTAGATAGAAAGTTTGGATCCACACTTAAAATATCAACTTTTTATGATGGAGAAAGTTGTTTAAAAAAAATTGATGACCAAACTCATATTGTTTTACTTGATTATTTTTTAAATGGGAAAAATGGGCTTGAAGTGCTTAATGATATTAAAACTATTAATCCTAAAACAGAAGTAATTATGCTATCTTCTCATGAAGATATGGCCACTGCAATTGAATCATTTCGAAAAGGTGCAAAAGATTATATAGTCAAGGGAAAAGGTTCATGGCAAAAAATACTGTTTCGCATAAATAGAATAATTGCCAGTCCTATCAAAGCATGGATAAGGGAATTTGGGATTATGAAATTCACGATCATATTTTTTATTGTATTTTCCATTATGGCAGCCGTAGTTATCTGGGCATTAAGATTACTTCCTGAATAAAATACAAATGAAACAATAAACGATTTTTGTAGTATCAACAATCAATTCACAACCTTTATAATTAACTTTTTATTACATGAAAACTTCAAAAAGCTTTAACATCTATATAGTAACTACCAATACATTATATGGGCAATCTCTGAAGCAATTTTTAGAAACTAACCTCGAAAATACTATTCAGGTACAAAACTTTTCCAGTGCAGAATCTTGTATTAATGAAATTGGAAGCTGGGAGATCAAACCTGATATAATTGTTCTTGACCATTATTTAAACAGAACATTGAAAGGAAATGATGAATTGCATACTGTTGACCGAATTAAGCAAATGAGCCCAAAAACAATGATAATTGTACTTTCCAATGAAAGTGACATGGCACATGCAACTAAAACATTGTGTTTTGGTGCCTGTGATTATGTACTTAAAGACCAATTTGTTTTTTCACACATATTAAACTCCGTACAGGATTGTTTACAACCATCTAAATTATAATTAAACAGGTTTCAATAATTAAATTATATTTGGTAGGAGAATCCAAATACCAGAACAATTAATAATAAATTTATATTATGACAAAACAAGTAATCAATCTTGATTATTTAAATGGATTGGCAAAAGGTAATACAGTATTTGTAAAAGAAATGATCGATATGTTCCTGGAAGATAACCCTGAAGAGATTCAAAATCTCGGACAAAGTATTCAAAATAAGAACTACACACTCATAAAAGAGATCGCTCATAAGATGAAATCCACCATTGCATTTATGGGTTTGAGCCCATTAATTGAAAATGAATTAAGTGAAATAGAACAATTGGCCATTAATAAATCGGAGATCAATAAGATCGAATCGCTCTACTTAAAAGTTAAAGAAATTTGTGATAAAGCTGCGGAAGAATTAAAGTCAGAATTAGTAAATCAAAATAATTGAAAAATTAAAATATAGTTAAGGGTACAACCGATAAATACGCTCCGCAGGAATAGTGTCGGGGCGTTTTTATTATTATATTTGACACGTCATTGAACTAATATTTGATACCGATATCGCATTTGTAACCTGCCTTGCCGGCAGGCAGGTAGTCTGATTTCATCAGCCTAACAAAGCTGCATCGGTATTATACAGTAAATGATTAGTGTAATTTATAATAGCTAATGTATAACTAATGAAATTACCCCAACAAAAACTTAAAGATATTGCCGCTCTCCTCAACTGTGAATTTGAAGGAGCTCCCAATCATATGATTACCGGTTTAAATGAAATACATATGGTGGAAGCGGGTGATATTGTTTTTGTAGACCATCCTAAATACTATGACAAAGCGCTTCAATCAAAGGCTACTACCATTTTGATAAATAAAAAAGTAGAATGTCCGGATGGAAAAGCGTTGATCATATCCGATGATCCTTTCAGAGATTATAATAAATTAGTCAGGCATTTCTTACCGCTCAGCTATTCTTCAAAGCCAATAAGTGATACTGCCAAAGTTGGCATCAATACAGTTATTATGCCCGGCGTTTATTTAGGTAACAATGTAACTGTTGGTGATAATTGCGTACTTCATCCCAATGTTGTAATTTATGACGATTGCCATATTGGGAATAATGTTATTATTCATGCCGGTACAGTAATTGGAGCGGATGCTTTTTATTATAAAAAACGAGCAACCCATTATGATAAACTCATATCCTGCGGACGTGTTATAATTGAAAACGATGTTGAAATTGGGGCTCTTTGCACCATTGATAAAGGCGTTTCAGGCGACACAAAGATAGGTACAGGCACAAAAATTGATAACCATGTACAAATAGGACATGATACTCAGGTTGGCAAAATGTGTTTATTTGCATCTCATGTTGGCATTGCAGGTGTTGTAAAAATTGAAGACAATGTAACCATTTGGGGACAGGTAGGGATAAGAAGCGACGTAAGCATTGGTACAGGTGCTATCATACTAGCTCAATCCGGGGTAGCAGAATCACTGGCAGGCGGAAAAACCTATTTTGGTTATCCTGCAGGTGAGGCAAGAACCAAAATGAGGGAAGTGGCAGCTCTAAAAATGTTGCCTGATGTGCTCAAAAAACTAAAAGATTAAAATTATCATCTCATACTAATGTCCTCTCAAGTAAATATCAATAAAAGTGTTTCTAAACGAACAAAGGATATCAAGCTTAATTCGTTGTTGGAAATTACAAAAGCTATTAATCATAACTTTTCTACTGAACAATTACTTCAAATCTTTGAAAATGTACTTGAAAACCAATTAAACATTGGAAAACTTGTACTTTTTAGTAATGATAATGGCTGGAAATGTATTTTAAAATATGGCGTTGGTGATGAATATAATGATATTAATGTTGAACGTGATCTACTTTCCATTCATGAAATAGGCACTATTAATTTTTCTAAAAAAAAACTTAATAAAGCCTTCGAAATTGTAGTTCCGGTATTTCATAAATCCCAACCATTAGCATATGTGCTAATCGGTGATCTGGAAGATAAATTAGAGGTAAGCCCCACCATAAAACATTTACCATTCGTTCAAACACTTACAAGCATTATTGTAGTTGCAATTGAAAATAAAAAACTGGCCAAGGAAGGCATTCGCCAGGCCGCAATGAGAAAAGAGTTAGAGCTGGCTTCGGAAATGCAATCCATGTTATTCCCAAGTAAATTACCTAATGATAAAAAATTAGATACTGCTGCTTTTTATTTACCTCATCAACAGGTAGGCGGTGATTATTATGACTTTATATGGCTAAATGAAAATGAATGCGCTTTTTGCGTTGCGGATGTTTCAGGAAAAGGTGTTGCTGCTGCCTTGCTGATGTCCAACTTCCAGGCCAATCTCCGTATTTTATTTAATCATACAACTTCACTTACTGATCTGATTAAGGAGCTTAATTTAAAAGTGATGGCAAGTGCTAAAGGAGAAAAATTCATTACACTATTCATCGCAAAATATAATTTGGTAACACACACCTTAACATACGTAAATGCTGCGCATAATCCGCCATTATTAGCAACAGGAAATTCAATAAGTACGCTTAAAATTGGTTGTACAGGCTTAGGAATGTTTGAAGAGATCCCTAAAATTAAAGAAGGAATTGTAAATATCACGCCCGGCACCCGCATTGTATGTTATACAGACGGATTGGTTGAACTTGAAAATGATAATGGTGAAGACTTTGGGATTGATGCTCTGAAAGACCTGATAAAAAGCAATCCTGATTTAAGCATGTCCGACCTGAACGCGTTGATAATGGGAACTATTATGAATTACAAACAAAGCCGCCCTTACATTGATGACATCGCCTTATTTAGTTTGAAGGTGCATTAACCGTTAATATATTGTTTTCTTCCTCTCTCTTTTTATGATATAAATCAATTGCAACTAAAATTGCAATAAACCCCCAAAATGGGACCGATGCCTTATCCGTATCTAAGAAATTATTTAAACCACCGTGCACAACATAAGTAATAAAGCCAAGCAATGTTACTAATACAACCTTTTTTGTTTCACTATCTTTTAAAGTATAGTACAATCTAAACCCTGTAGATAACACACACAGTACTATTATAATAAACGTAAGTGCCCCTAATACTCCGGATTCACTCAAAGGTCCGATATATTCACTATGTGCATTCCCTCCATCGCCTCTATTTGTGCTAATAATTGTTTTTTCATTCGCATGTTGGAAAGGTGCATACTTAAAAGAATATGTTCCGGGTCCCCAACCAAATACCGGCCGTTCCCGGAACATCCGGAATGCCGCGTTCCAACGGTTCAACCGCTCCAAATTTGATGCATCTGTAGAAACATTGGCAATCGATTGAATATGCTCATCAAACTCTTCTGAGGCATCCTGCCGGTTCTTTTCAAGTTTCATTGTTATTTCTGTTTGATAAAAAAACAAAACTGCAGATACGCCTGTAATTAATATTAAAATGGTATGGAATTTAATACGTAACAGAAGAACAAAACAGGTAAGTAGCGCTACCGCTAAACTAACCCAGGCACCGCGTGTATAGGAAAGTACCAATGCAACCAAATAAATAATAAGCAAAAGAAAAGCGCCGGATCTTATCGTCGGAGAATACTTTTTGTTCATCATAAAAAAAACGAGTACAGGCAGGAACATTGCGATCATAGCAGCATAAATTGTATGATCGTTATAAAAGGGTGTCATCACATGATCAGCTTTTTCTTCAAATCCCAGTAAAGAATGCTTATACAAGGTATAGAAAATAATAATGGTTAATGGAATGATATACAACCAATTGAATTTTTTAATAGCAGGATAATGTTTAAATAATTGAATTCCTATAAAATAAAAAACAATTACAAACCAAAGTCTTGAAACTAAAAACTTGAAGGAAATAAGAGGAATATCGCTGGTAATGCAGGTAACAAATATCCAGATCAAATTAATAATGATAGCAATAGTGACCGGATGTTTTATCACATTATTTTCTATTGTATTTCGATGAAACTGCTTTAAAATAAACAAGAGCATAATACCAAAAATAATAGGTTCAGTAGGTAAACTAAGCCCTAAGCCTCCTTCTAAATCCTGCAGATTAACAGCCAGCGGGGTAAGGAACACGACCAGTAGAATTAATTTATCCAAAGAAAAAAGCGCCAGGAATAATATTAAAATTGCGGCAGGAATCAGATTAAAATAATAAAATTCAAAATAGATACACAATGCATTAATAAGTATAAATGCAATACTTAAGGCGTACACCCATTTTATATTTTTTTGTTCCAACAAGGTTTTGATTCTTATAAAGTTATTTTCTTTCTTGCATCCATCAATGCTAAAAGCAATAATAAAAATAAGTTGGCTGAGGCAACAGAAGCTGCTACAATTAGCCAGCGAACCGGATATGTTTTTTTATCGGCAGGAAATGGTTTAGTCACCAAATTAGTATACGTTAATTCTTTATTCATATCCTTCATTGCATTTTCATACTCTACTTTAATACCTGTATAATGCCCTAAAGTGGCATCATATATTCTGATGGCTTCGTAATATTCACCACCTTTCTCTTCGAGATTACGCAGCATTATATCTATATCTTTAAAGCCATTGCTACCCTTACCAGTGCTTAATGCCTTTAAATAACTTTTGATGACCTCCTTCGACTGCACACCATAATCTAAAATTTGGTATTTGACACGCAGTTCTTCCAATACTATATTCAGTGAATCCAGTTGGCGCTTTTTAAGATCCAACTGGTTACCAGCAATTACTAATATTTCTTTGGTTTTATCACGTTGCAAAGTCCGGGCTTTTAAATTTAAGGCATCCAGTATTGCATTTACCATATCACAAGCCACTTGTGGATTTATATCCAATACTTTTATTTCAATGGATTCATATTCTGTACGCTCTACTTCTACATTTGATTCATAAGCCGCAATCAATTTTGAATATGCTGCGTTTTCCGTAGTGTCAATGCCGTAACGCTCCGTCAGATTAAACTTTTTAATGATCGTATTTCTTATATCGGCTGATTCGAGAAGCTGTAATAACTGTTCTGTGGTAGTTTCCGATCCATACGCATTGATATTTGCCGGATATACAATTGCAAATGATTTATATTTTGGTTTTATAATGGATTCGCTTGAAAACACCGATGCGATAACAACAGCAGCAATTGTAACTATTATAAAATGTTTTTTCCATTTAAGGACCAATTTTATAAAGTAATAGCTGCTTTCCGAATATTCTTGCATTGCACCTGTTTTTATATTTTCGAAAAATGAGTTTTGTTTCTTTTCACTTATTTCTTTAACTTCTTCTACCGTCTTTTCTTTCATCCAATTATTTTCCTGTAAGGGAATATCGGATATATCATTTGTCAGTCACCTGGATTGCCATTTTTGTATATTTTCCAGCAACAGGATTGTCAAAATAGCGATCAATAGAGCAGCTATAGTTGAAACAACCACAATGACCCATCGTATTGGGTATGATTTTTTTTCTGCAGGAAAAGCACTGCTTACAACAAATTTTTGTGGTAATATCTGTTCTACATCTACTTTTGCCTGTTCGTATTTTGCTTTTAGAACATTTAATTGATTACGTTCAACAAATACATTGTCTCTGAAAGCAACAAAAGAAGTTCCATAATCTGAAAAGATTTTTAATTGTGTTTCCAGCGCATTTATTGCACGTTGATCGCCCATACGAACAGCTATAGCATACTGTTCTGTGGTTCTTTCTATCTGTACCTGAATATCGGAAATACCCATTTTATTAATTTTAACCAGGGAATCAGAAAGGATTTTTACTGATCTTTCTTTTTCTAAATATTCATTCTTAAGAATGTTCAATGCCTGAACAGCTCGCTGTTGCTGTATATCAATTTTTATAGAATCATGAAATGCCGCAATGTCATTAGCAATTGCTGCCGCTATATTGGGATCGGTATCCATCACATCTATCTGAACCGACATGTATTCCGTTCTTTTAAATGTAATATTACTTTTAAACTCATCGAATAATTGTGTACGCTTGTATTTACCGGAAGTATCTATTTGGTAGTGCGTCATCAAATCATATTTTTCACAGATTTTTTTTCTGATCGCATCAGAATTCAATATTTGAAGCATTTGCTCCGCCTCTTCCTCGTCACCAAATGCAAGTATATCCTGACCGTTTGTATTGTATTCAAAAAGAGCTTTGGAAGTAGAATTTGTAATAGCAGGGAAAAGAATAACCGTGGATTTGTACTTATTCTTAATAAGCAAAGCCATCATTGAAGATATTAAAACTGCAGCTATACCAATGATAATGAGCGCCTTACGCCATTTGTAAAACATAAACAATACATTTAATGAGTCAAAATTAGCATCCGTTTGAGCTTGGTCCTTCATATTTAGCTTAGATAAAATATAGTTAAGGGACGACAAAAATAGAAAAAAATGGCAAATCACCCAATTTATAGGCGCTTTATTGAGAATAAAGCGGATTTCAGGAAAAACAATGGTCATCAAATTGAACTCTTAACTATATTTGTGAGACTAAGAACTGTATGATAGAAATTAAAGCAAACAATTATTCGATTTTTATTTCGAAAGATCTTCCCAAAGAGATCAATCGCTTCTTAAAGTCCTCTAAAAACAAGTATTCTCAGTTGTTCATTCTGGTTGATGAAAATTCACTTAAATACTGTTATCCACAATTGGTAGAACGGATCAAACCTTTTCAGGATGCCGAAATTATTGAAGTGGAGAGCGGGGAAAAAAGTAAAAATATTGAAGTATGTGTACAAATATGGACAACCTTAAGTGAATTTGGTGCCAACAGAAAGGCATTGTTTGTAAACCTGGGCGGAGGCGTTATTGGTGATATGGGTGGCTTTATTGCATCTACATTTAAACGTGGTATTGATTTTATTAATATTCCAACCACATTACTTTCACAAGTGGATGCCTCAGTTGGTGGAAAAGTTGGAATAGATCTGCATCATCTGAAAAATGAAATTGGTGTGTTCAATAATCCAGCAGCTATTTTTATTGATAGTAATTTTTTAACCACCCTGGATAAGCGCCAGATTCTATCCGGATATGCTGAAATCATAAAACATGCATTAATTGCGGATGCCGGCTATTGGAAGAAGGTAATTACCGCTGATTTTTCTAATTTCGATAATTTTGATAGTATAATTGAAAAATCGATACGTATTAAAAATAAAATTGTAATGGATGATCCCAAAGAACAAAATGTTCGGAAATCCTTAAATTTCGGACATACTATTGGACATGCTATAGAAACTTTTTCACTGGAACATGATAACCGAAAACATTTATTACATGGTGAAGCCATTGCGGTAGGAATGGTCTGCGAATCCTATTTATCCAACAAATTATGTAAATTGAGCGATCAGGAATTACTGGAAATTGTGCAATTCATAATCGGGAAATACAAAAGCGTACCTTTAGAAGACATGGATATGCACCGTTTAATTGAATTAATGAAGCATGACAAAAAAAATGATAAAGGCGATATTAATTTTTCATAACTTTCGACAATTGGTAAATGTGAAATTAATAAAACGGCTAAACCTGACCTGATTAAAGAATCACTAAAATATTATATTCAACAAGTTAAGCTGATGAAATGAGTATGAACTACCGTATTTCTCATCCTACAAAAAAACTGCAAGGCAGCATTGAGCTCACCGCTTCAAAAAGTGAAAGCAACCGTGCACTGATCATCCAGGCATTGTGTCTTGAGAAATTTGAGATAAATAATCTGGCAGCAGCGCAGGACACGCAAACCCTTCAGCGTATCTTAACTTCCGTTACCAATCTTCCGCAATCAAACCATACCCACGATGTAGGTGCGGCGGGTACTACTATGCGTTTTTTAACGGCTTTTTTCTCAACTAAACCCGGTGTGCATATTTTAACAGGTTCCGACCGGATGAAAAAGCGCCCAATCGGTATCCTGGTAAATGCATTACGTGATTTAGGCGCAACGATTGAATACATGGAAGAAGAAGGTTATCCACCATTAAAAATTACCGGCAAACAATTAAAAGGTGGTGAAGTTGAAATAGATGGTAGTGTTAGCAGCCAGTTTATTTCGGCATTATTATTAATTGCCCCTGAATTTCAAAATGGATTGGTCATAAAATTTAAGGGTGAAGTAACTTCACGCCCATACATCAATATGACTTTAAAAATGATGGAAGAATTCCGGGTATACGGGCAATGGCATGAAAACAGCATTTCAGTGAGCGCTCAACAATATCATAAAAAAAGCGAAGCCGATTATGCTTATACAGTTGAAGCCGACTGGAGCTCGGCTTCCTACTGGTATGCAGCAGCAGCATTAGCAAAAGAAACCGATTTTATTATCAAAGGTCTCCATAACCCAAGCTTGCAGGGTGACGCAATTGTGGCAGATCTTTTTACCTTTTTTGGAATAAAAACAACGTATGCCGATGGTGAAATTCATCTTACAAAATCTCCGGTCAAAGATGAACATTTCGGATTCGATTTCTCAGATTGTCCTGACCTTGCACAAACAGTAGCGGTTACAGTAAGTGCTTTACAGATACCGGCTTTCTTTAATGGCCTTCATACTCTTCGAATCAAAGAAACCGACCGTATGACAGCGCTAAAAAATGAGTTAAAAAAAATAAATGTGGAAGTAGAGATACTAAATGATAACTCGCTGAAAATAATTCCAAACTCTGAACTTCATGCAGCCGCCTCCCCTATCTCAACCTATGAAGATCATCGTATGGCTTTGTCATTTGCTGCATTAGCAATGAAACTGCATAATATTATAATCGAACATCCTGATGTTGTTCAAAAATCATATCCTGATTTCTGGAATGATTTGAAAAAAGCCGGCTTTATAATTGAGGAAATTAATTAATTATTTCTTTGTCACTTTTTCTTTTGCCTGCATTTCTTCTTTTTCCCTTTTCTCTTTCTCTTCTTTTTCTTTCTCTTTTTCTTTCTTCTTCCGTTTAAAAAAACCTCTAAATAAAATATTATCCTTTGCAGCTTCCATATTTTGCTGGAAACCTCCGGCGCCTTCTTTTAAATTGACAAGTGTTTGATCCACATTATAGGCAAAAGTTGTATCCATAAATAATTTTCCTACAGTACCTCTTCCGGAACGTATGTTATTGATGATCACTGCAAGATCACTTGTGATCTTTGAAGCATTTTCACTGGTTCTTTTAATGTCTTTTAAAATATCATCTAAAGAAACAGGAATGGTTGTTAAGATATAATCATTGTTTTCTACCATTTTGCTTTCCTGAGTTCCATTTGTTATCGTTACAATTTTATTTCCCATTAAGCCATCAGTTCCAATGACCGCTTTTGAATTCCTGCGAATAAACTTTCGCGGGCCTTCTTCAACGATCATTTCTACCCGTACTATTGTATCACTCAATATCTCAATATTATCAACTGTTCCTACAACTATTCCTGCGAATCTGACATTATTGCCTACCTGAAGCCCGCTGACATCCTTGAATACCGCACGTATAGTAAATGTTTTACTAAATAACTGTTGGCGGTCGCCAATAAAATAGATACCCGCAATAAATAAAGCGATACCTATGGAAACAAATATTCCTAAGCCGATTTTATTACCTGTATTTTTTTTCATTGTTATAATTTTTTATTCAAAAAACGAACGCACCCATTCATCTTCTGATCTTTCCAGCTCTTTAAACGTTCCTTCAGCGGTAACTAAACCATCTTTAAGTACCATCACCCTGTTAGCTGTAATTTTTGCACATTCAATATCATGTGTAATGATAATGGAAGCTGTATTGTATTTTTTTTGAACATCCAGTATCAACTTGCTGATCTCTTTAGATGTTATAGGATCGAGCCCTGTTGTAGGTTCATCGTACAACATAATTTCCGGTTGCAAGATCAATGTACGCGCTAAAGCAATTCGTTTACGCATGCCTCCTGAAAGTTCCGAAGGCATTTTATCGATCGCTTTTGATAACCCCACATCTTTCAATGCGTCTTCTACCAATGAATTTATTGTTGATCGCATTTTTCTTTTTACATTTCTAAGAGGAAATTCTAAATTTTCTCTTACAGTCATGGAATCGTACAAGGCTCCGCTTTGGAAAAGAAAACCGATTTTTTTTCGGAGTTCATTTAACTCAGGAGTTTCCAATTCATCAACGTTCTTATTAAGTACCATTAACTTTCCTTCATCCGCATTTATAAGCCCTACAATACATTTTATCAGTACTGATTTGCCGCTTCCTGATTTTCCAAGTACAACCAGGTTTTCACCTTTACGCAATTGAAAATTAATGTCTAACAAAACATTATGATTGCCAAAAGACTTCTTCAGATGCTGAATTTCCAATACAATATCATTCTCGCGTTTTATATCATCAGCAATTGATCTTAAAATAATGTCTGCCGGAGTTGTTTCCATCATTCTCATTTCTATACAGTATAAAGCAAGTTGTAGAAGCTTTTATATCAGTTTAAAACCGCATACGGGTTACTAGACTCGCCTGCCATTTCGTTGGCCAGGTTTAGAAAGCCGGAAAATCCACCTGTTTCTGTTACCCCGTTTAGCCGGCTTGACAACGGCATTAACCTTTATAAAAACTATCTACAACTTTATTCTAAATTCCGTTACGAATACAAATTTGTTATTTGAACTGCTATCATATCTAAAATAAAAATCCATAAGGAGGCATATACAACTGCTGAATTAGCTGATATTCCTACACCTTCAGTTCCCTTATTGGAATTGTACCCATTATAACAAGCAATGATCCCAATGGCAAATCCGAAAAAAAATGTTTTAATGAATGCAGGTATTATATCTATAAATTCAAGCGAATCAAATACCTGTAAATAAAAAAGCCGAAAGCTCACCTCCCCGGTAATATTTACTCCAACATAGGAACCTACCAAGGCGATCACATCAGCAAAAATCACTAATATGGGGATCATAAGTGTAGTAGCCAGCACCCTGGTAACTACAATAAATTTAAATGGATTGATGCCCGATACCTCCATGGCATCGATCTGTTCGGTCACTTTCATGGACGCTAATTCTGCGCCAATACCCGAACCGACTTTTCCTGCAGAAATTAACGCCGTTACTACCGGACCAATTTCTCTTACAATAGAAACAGCAACCATTGCCGGCAACCAGGCCTCTGCCCCAAATTCCCTTAAAGTAGGGCCCGACTGAATGGTAAGAACCAAACCCATGATGAAACCTGTAATTGCTACTAAAGCGATAGATTTGCAACCGATAAGATAAGATTGTTTCAATAATTCATTTACTTCATACTTTGGCCTGAATACTTCTTTGAAGAATTGAAATGTGAATTTAGTAAGCAAGGTCATGTCCAGGAAAAATTTTCTGAGTGTTCTAAAACTTCCCGGGTTTTCTTCCAATGTTATTATTTCAGATTTGCTTTTTGAAACAGACTGTTCCATCCTATTTTTTTTCTTTTAATTCTGTAGTACCTGTAGCGTGCACTTCCATCGGTATTATATTTAAATCTTTTAAATTATTGACTTTAAGATCGCATCTTAAAGTAAGCTCATATGGTACCTGGTCATTATCAAAAATTATAGCTAATGCTGTTTTAATTGGATGATCGTACTCAACCATAACAGGGATATCTACTACCTGATCTACGCCAGGCTTTATTATTATTGCATTTTTGATAATACCTTTAGAAGTAATTGTGTTTGGGATACGCAAATAATAATTAATATCTTTTAGTTTCATATCAACATATTTCCCGCGGTTAATTATCTCCAGTTTTATATTTGCTTCTGAGGTTTTATCTCCTATTTTAAACTTACTATGTTCTACATCTTTTATTTTTATTTTCGGTGGTACAGGCACAGCAATTCTTATCTTTTTATTCTTCTTTAACTTTTGTTGTCCAATTATTGTATTGTAAATAATGTAACCATCCATCTCAAAATCGATTGAATCCTTATTCTGAATCTTTACTATTTTTTCAATAATTTTTTTCAAATTAAAGCGAATCGGCAGCTTTACAGTATCCAGTTCGTATTGCGATTGTTTAAGCTGTATAGGTATCGTTTCCTTTATCATTTCCATTCCGTCCAGTTTAAATTCAAAATGAATTGTATCCAACACTAATGAATAAGGGTTCTGGTTTTGAACAATCGCATATAATTTTGCTGCTACCTGGTCATCTTTTATATCTGCATATATATAGCTTATCTCTTTTATCTCAGGTAAAATCAGTTGGGCAGCTTCCTTAGGTCTTAGAACATAATATAATATCCCTCCAATAAGTGCGGCTCCCAGCAATAAGAAAAAAATCCAAATTGCTGTCCTATTTTTTTTCACCTTCTTTTTTCTTTTCTTTTTTATTTCCGAAGACTTTTTCCAAGAATGTTTTTTTACCGTCTTCTTCCAATTGTTTAATATTAATAGTATTATCTATACTAGGTTTAAGCGCATTTAAAAAAGCATTGCGCAAAAGATAACTTACCGCCCTCCATAAATTGGTATCCGGTTTATCAAAACGTCCGTTAATTGGAACATTCGTTGCTATCTGGTCGGTTTTTTTATTTTCTAAAAGTTTAGCGGTACCTGCCACCATCAATTCCCAGATCTGTTCTTTAAGATCACCTTCACCCTTTACAACTTCCATATCTTTCAACAATGGTTTTACATACCCTCCAAAAGTGCCTTCCTTAGCAGCAAACTCCGTATAAAGTCCCAAGCGGCCTTTTTTTACATCAAAATTCCCATATGCTTTAAAAAAATCCGTTAATAATGCCAGGTTTAGATTTTTAAGTTCTGCTGTCATGTCGAATGTGGGCATCTTATTTAATGCATTAAAATCCATTTTCAATGTAAAATCACCTTCATATGCTTGTCCGCTGGCTTCCGCATGTGCCGGAAGCAGTTTAGCGCTATCATTAACATTCGTAAGATTGGTAGCGATCACGTGTAAGTTTTTCAGTGAAATATCCAATTTGGGATTGCTGATTACATCTATATAATGAATTCGCCCGTTATTGATCTCAAAACGGTTCACTGTCAAAGGCATTAGATCTTTAATTAACTGGCGAAAATCTGCTGTATCTGCTTTTACATCTTCATCTTTGT
This sequence comes from Bacteroidota bacterium, assembly GCA_052389695.1. GTDB lineage: Bacteria > Bacteroidota > Bacteroidia > 2-12-FULL-35-15 > 2-12-FULL-35-15 > 2-12-FULL-35-15. The sequence goes on from JBQTHQ010000078.1 coordinate 14,194, forward strand.
GCGCACCTTTTACAAAATTTAAAACAGGATCATACACATCGATCTCGCCTACTATTTTTCCTTCAAAAATGGCGGACCATTCAACAGACAAATCAATTTCTGAGGATGTAAAAAATGGGATAGTATCATTTTTTTTCTTTTCATTCCACTTTACTATTCGAATATCATTAATTACATAAGCCCCTCTTATTAAAGCCAGGTCTATATCCTCAACATGTCCGTAATATTCCGTGAGATTTGCCAGTTTATTGTTTACGTACTTTAATACGATATAAGGTAATATAAGTCTGAGGGCAATCAGAAAAACAACAACACCTATGATTATTTTTAGTTTCTTACTCATCTTTTAAAATGTATTTTAATTAGTTTTCTTTACTTGTACTGTTATGGCCTGCGTGAAAAGAAGGAAGTTTTAATCTTCGCCACTTATATGTTTTAGGCAGATCATCTCCCATCACATATCCCCAGGGTTTAAATGATTCCACATGATCAAAAATCACTTTCAGAATAGCAATGATCGGAATTGCTAAAAACATTCCGGCTACACCGGCAATTTCTCCACCTATGATAATTCCTATAATAGATACAATTGCATTTATACGAACCTTAGAACTTACCACAAGTGGAATAAGAAGATTATTATCGATCAGCTGAACAATGGAATTTACTATGACCACTCCAATAATTGACGATAGGTCTGTAGATGTTGTAAGCGTCCCAATAATTGTTAAGAATGCTGCAAATAAAATACCTACGTATGGAATTAAATTTAAGATCCCCGTTATCACTCCAAACAACAGGGCATATTTAATACCAATGATCATTAAACCAATTGATGTTAATGTGGCTACTATACCCATTTCCAGTATCACTCCCACTAAATAACTATGAATTGCCATTTTTACCTGCACCAGGATCAGTTCAACGTTTTTATATTGCTCTGTTTGTACCACTTTAAAAAGAAATTTGATGAATAGTGTACGATATAAAAGCAAAAGAAAAGTGTATACAGGAATCAGAACCACATTTAAAACAAAAGCTGTAAAAGAACTCAATGTATTTCCTACAACTTCCTTATTATTATTCAGCGAATCCTGAGTTGCTTTCTCAATATATTTATTTTGGTTATTATAACTGATACGAAATTTCTGTTTCACCCATTCCTGAATATTTTCATAATGCGCGCTAAGATTTTGCTTGATCTGGTTCCAATCATCCGCCATATTGGATATCTGCCATGAAACAAAAAAAATAATCCCGAGAATAAAAATGATGAACAAAAAAACAGTTACCAATACTGCAATTACATGCGGAAATCTCAGTTTAGTATTTAAAAAATTAACTACCGGACGTAGTAAGATGGCAAATAAAAGCGAAAGTAAAATTGGAATAAATACCTGCTGACCGATGTACAAAAAGACTATTATTATACATAAACTAAGCAGAACAAATGACGTTTTTGCGTAAGCTGGAAACTTCAATGACATTGGTTTTGGTATTAATTTCCTGTATACGGAATAAACTCTTTATTCTGATCAATTTATATACTTCCTAAGCGTCCATTTAATAGTTTCGTGCTCTTGTAAAAGCCCTATAAGGAAATCGGCCGTATCTGTATCTTTATATATTTCCATGCAATCATCAATATTTTTAAGCAGCCGGACAATAATGCGCTCATGATTTTTTACCAATTCATTTATAAGATCCTTTATGGTAATATATTTCCCGGGAACTTCTTTAATAGATGATCGTTTTGCGAATTCCTGCATTATACCTAATGATTTGCCACCAAAATTGCTAATGCGTTCGGCCAGATGGTCGATTGATTTTTCCAATTGTTTATACTGTACATCAAATAATGTATTCAGCACTACAAAATTGTCATCGGCTACATTCCAATGAATTTTTCTCGTTTTAACATATAAGTTCATTTCAGATGACAACAGCAATGTGAGCATTTCTGTTAAATCATCTGTTTTTTTTTCTGAAACACCAATAATGGCTTCCAACTTAATTGGTTGTTGTTCGAGTGTTTTCATTTGTATAGTTTTTGGATGATGAAATTATTATTTTGGGAAATAGATCGTTTTTGTAATAATTTTATCCGCCCTGTCATCTGATGTATTTTTTTTATCAAACGGTTAGCATCAATAGAAAATCTCTGAAAATTTTGCCCGGTTATAAAATAAACAATTCCTAAAAAAAACAGTACCAGAGGGACCAGGTTAATTTTCATTTTAATAAATGTTATTATTTTAACTTTCCGTTTTTTTTACACTCCAAAACTAAATCGCTTTTTGCCCGGTTATTTTTATATTCGGCAAGAGCGTATTTCAAAAGCCCCAAACAGGGAAATCATTGCTTGGTAACTCGTTTAGTTAAGTACCGATTCTGCTCTTGATTCTTCCATTACCACATGCTCACTATAAGAAGGCAAATTCATATTAGCAGGACCATTTATCACTTTTCCTGTATAAGTAAACCGGCT
>JBQTHQ010000079.1:0-2787 GCA_052389695.1 Bacteroidota bacterium
CAGTTTCCATAAGTGAAGCAATGCTTAACAATGGCATTTACTTTTACAAAATACTTATAAATGATAAACTGGTTGCTACTGATAAGCTGGTGATCGTTAAATAACAATAAAAGCAACCTTTACAAGCGTTTTTACTCATGAAAAAACTTTTGATCCTTAGCCTTTTTGGGGTGGCCGTTTGTGAACTTACAAATGGTCAGAATATTACGGCAAACTATTCTTTTAATAATACAGTATGTGTTAATACGGCAAGTTGCTTTATTGATCTATCAACCAGCAATAACGGGCCTATTACATCTTGGCTTTGGCTATTTGGAGATGCAACTTCTACTTGTTGTAATACTCCAAATCCTTGTCATTATTATGCTTATCCTGGAACTTATATAGTAACTTTGATTATAACAAATAATAATGGAGATAAAGATACCGTAGATCACCCCATAACCGTCAATCCTTCTCCTATTGTTACCTGTTCTGCAAATCCGGACACTATTTCTTCTTCCGCCTCCACTGTATTGAATTCTTCTGCATCTGGCGGCACACCTGTGTATATTTATTCCTGGAGCCCAAATACAGTCGCTTGTAATACTTGCCCCAATACAATAGCTACTCCAACAATTTCAACTTGTTATACTATTTTAATAACAGATGTAAATGGATGTTCGGATACCTGTCGGGCTTGTGTTATTGTGGATAATACATTAAATATAAGGGAGCAGGAAACCATCAACTCATTTACTTTTTATCCGAATCCGAACAATGGGATAATGCAATTAAATTACACATTGAAAAATGAACAAAAGGGAGTATTTGTAATTTATGATCTGTTGGGCAAAAAACAAGTTGAATATGAATTGCAAGAAAATACGATATCAATTTCTATAAATGAAACTGCACTTAGGAACGGGATGTATTTTTATAAGATAGTTGTGGGTGACAAAATAATAAAAAGTGAAAAAATAATTATTTTGAAAGAGTCAAAAAACTAATAATATGAATACGCTTTTTTATCATGTACAAATGAAAAAAAAATTATTAACTATTTTTATTTTATGTTGCGGAAAAATAGTATTTGGACAAGTTACAAATGATGATTGTTCTAATGCATTTTTTTTAGGGACATTTAATTCCACAGCAACCTATAGCTGTTTTGATGGAATTCCGGGGTATGATACCACTTTAAGTACATCCAATATAAATGCGATAGTTAATTACCCTTATCCGGCGATGAGTGGTTGCCAAGGCTATACTCCTTTAAATACAAATGTAGCAAATGACATTTGGTATAAAATGGGTGTTGGAAAATTTGAAATTAAAATTGCGTCCGTTTCTGGATTTGACAGTATACATTTAAATGTATGGCATGGACAAGATTGTTCAAATTTAAACCCATCGGGTTGCTATACTTTTGATTTAGCAAACGCCCCAGGGAATTATTCAACTACTTTTGATGGTGCTACAGGAAGCGAGTGGACATACCTTCAGTTCAGTGGTCCTTATTTGGGCAGAACGGGTGATTTTGATTTTTGTATTAAGGAATTAGCATTTACAACTCCCGTGTATTATGGAACAAAATCAATCATTACGAATATAGATAATTATAGTCTTAAAATTAATAATGTCATCCTTTATCCTAATCCGAGTAATGGAACGATGCAGTTGGATTACACTTTAGAAAAAGAGGAAAAAGGAGTATTTGTAATTTATGATCTGCTTGGTAAAAAACAGGCAGAGTATGAATTAGCCCAAAATTCAAACTCCGTTGCTATAAATGAAATAATGTTAAACAACGGTATATATTTTTATAAGATACTTGTAAATGATAAGCCGATTGCCACTGATAAGCTGATTGTTGTGAAATAATTTTAAACAATTAAAACAAAGCCCTTGCCTTAATTTTGCAAGGGCTTTGTTTTTGTATGATAATTCCATGACATCTCCATCACTTCCACATTACATATGTATGACATCTCCATTATATACGCATTGCATCTGCATTACTTCTGCATTGCTACTCCATTACTTCCTCATCATTACTGCATGGAATTATTGCCATTCATGAAGTGAAATATTTTTAATCAAAGTTAAATAAGGTGATAGTTGCCATCACTTTTTTACTTTGTTCTTACTAAAGCGATAATCGATTTTTTACCTCGTTCTACTTTTGTTTCCGATGATGAGAGTAAATTCAATAAGTTGCAAATCAGTCCACATTTCGGGCAATTTTAGTATAGATGATTCCTAACCTCGCGTTTACAGCCATTACAGGGATGAGTATATAGTATGCACTTTCTGTTTGGAATGTGCAAGTCCATTCGGCTTTATCTGCCGGAGTGAAAAACTATTGCCCGGATCAGGCGGATATTCCCTGAAAGGTATGCAAATTCAAATAGTTCTTTGAGTTTGAAGGGATTGCATTACCCAATAATTAATAATAAAACTAATTCGAAACAGGAAGGAAAGTACCGAGATGGAAAATATAAAACCAAGTAATCCTAATAAGGAAGAATTGACAATTGATAAACTGAAAAAATTTAAGGGACTGGAAAATTTAAGTGATGAACAAGCACAGGAAACACTATTCTGTATTAAAACATTCAGCAGTATTCTTTATGAATTTATAAATGAGCAGGAAAAAATTAAGAAAGAAAAAAAGCAACCTGAAATAGAAACCAATCAACAATTAAATATAGCAGCATGAAAACAGATGTTTTAATGACCTCAAAATTTGGACGAATGCCGAAAGCGCATGCATTCATGAGGAATGATAGCCCTAATGTAGTTGTT
>JBQTHQ010000080.1:0-11477 GCA_052389695.1 Bacteroidota bacterium
ATGAGCCACACAACTCCAAAATAAATACACCACCGGTACATTTGAACAATGGCCCCCCCCCACTTTTATTGAGTAAGCAATACCATTATTGCAACTCCAACATATACAGCAAAATACGCTGCCTGCTTACCTATAAAATCAGAAATATTATCATTGTATAAATTCCCTGAATCATTTTCTTTTATTGAAAGGTACACTCCAAATGCAAATCCGATTATTGATGCAACCGTTGTAACCACAGCATAGAACAACAGTATTTTATTCCATGTGCGTCTTTCAAAATCAATAAAACAAAATGCCAAGGGCAGGATCAGTAATGGTAAACGCAACAATAGAATGCTAAAACCACTTTTTATATTATCTGATAAAACAACGCTTAAGATCTGATATAAATAGAAAATAACAATACCGAAACTTATTTTATTATTTACAATACGCTGCTTGTAACTACTACCTGAAGCACTGAATAGTGACAAAAGGAAAATAAAAGCTATTAACGCATTGCTTATTACAGGCGCATCCTTTAAAAATAAAGAAACAATATATATCAGGATTGTAAAATAAAGAACGAGATTAATTTTGTTCTTAATCTCGTTTCTTTCCGAAAGGAAATAATTATTCATCTATGACTATTCGATGTTATAAATATATTAGTAATTTTTACTAAACACCGTATCTTTTTTAAAGAATAATCTCGTCAGGCCAAAATTGCTTTTCCTTGATAATTCACAGGCTTTCTGGTACTCTAATTTATATCTTATTGCAGTGTCTTCAATATTAAAATAATCCTGGCAGATCTCTATTGAGCTTAAACCCATTGATACAGTAACTTCTTTGTTCAGAAAGAAATAAATAATGTTATTGATCGCTTCTTCTTTTGTTTCAAAAATTTTGCCATTCACTCCAAATCGCACCAAATCCACATTTCCGATGCAATGGGATAATAAAAGACATTTTCCCAAAGCCATCGCTTCCATCACGGCAAATGGAAGTCCTTCAAAATAAGAGGTAGACAAATACAAATCGGCCTTTTCAACTTCCTGCCTTACCCCTTCATTGGTCAGCCATCCTGTAATCTTAATATTTGGTGAGGTTAGCATTAAAGAGCTCTCCCCATCCCCTATCCATACAAACTCAAAATGCGGCAGATCAATAAATGCCTGTGCAATTTCATTAAATACTTTGGGATTTTTCTGGTCTGCTACCCTGCCTGAGGTGACAATACGGAACTTGTTATAATCTTTGTCTTTAATAAAAGAGTGCTTACCAATTTTAGTCCCATTATTAATGTAATCAGCTTTAATTCCCCGTTCATTATACTCTAATTGCTCAGATGCCGAAGAACAGATCACTTTTCCTCCCATTAAATAGGCAAATTGCTCTAGTTTTTCAAATAATGCGAGTTTAAATTTGCTGGCATCATTGATCAAAAAAGGTGCTCCGTTTGGTGTATAAATAATTTGCTTTATTCCCAACTGCCGACAGGCTATTCTGCCTAAAAATCCGGCCTTTGAAGAATGCAAATGAATAACATCAGCATTACGAAACCTGCGTAATATCTTAACAAGCTCAACATATGCTTTGAAATCTTTAGGAATGTTTAAATCACGCTGAACAGATTTCCAGTGTATGAATCGAATATTTTTTTTAGGAAAGAAACGTTTAACGTCTTTAGGGTCAATTAACTCTTTACGTTCACCATGAACTATCACATGATAGTCATCGCTCATTTGTTCCGTTAATAATCGTAAAAAAGTTGCTAATCCTCCACCAAAAGGATCTAACACATGGACTATATTCATAAATAAAAGTGGTTTTTAAAATCTTGCCATTTATCTGTCGCCTGATATATATTAAATTGAGTATTTATAGCGTTTTTTTACGCTTATATCCTCTAAAAGTTTCATTTTTTCACCTGTTTTTCTGACAATTTTTTTATAATCTTATCAAAAAGTTCATCGTATCAATTCCATCCGCATAATCAGCTAGTTTAGGGGATTGGGCTTCTCCGAATAAAATTGAATTTTTAATATCCGGGCTATTGGAAACCACACACTGTATTTGTTCCTTATCCGCCTCCAGGCGGGCATTTAACTCTTTAACAGTATTAAAAAATTCATAAAAAAGCACACCAATAGGTGATGAATAACCGGCATCTTCTTTTAATAATAAAAAATTGTTATCCAATAAGGACGGGCTATTGCTCATTAAATAGATCGTACTGTTATAGTCATAATTATTGCCATATTTATTGTTATTGATAATATTCCGATAATCAAAAACAGATTCATAAAATGTATTGAAATTATAGCCCTTGGGCACAAACAGTTTGGAAACGTTTCGGCATCCCAATCCGAAATATTGAAATATATCTTTCCCCAATAGTCTAAGATCGTTAATACTTTCATTGCCGGTAAGTACAGCTACTGAATTCCTGTTTTTTCGGATAATATTTGGATATTTTCCAAAATAATAATCAAAGTACCTCGCAGAATTATTGCTACCTGTAGCAATTACAGCATCAATGTTTTTTAACTGCCCATCGGTAAATTCAATATTTTCGGAAAATTGGGGATCAGCCGCGATCAATATCTTAGCTATAAAGGGCAATAGAAATTTATCTTCTGAGGATAATTTCCCGACAAATTTATTTCCCGAGGTCAAAACACATAGTAGATCATGAAAACCAACCATCGGTACATTTCCGGCCATGATCACGGCAATACGTTGTGCTTTTTTATTGTTTAATTTTTTAATGTAGACGGATATCCATTCCAACAACTGCTCGTGATGGAGATTCCCTGCAATTCCTTTAACTGCATTTCTTACATTATCTTCAGTAAACCATGGGTTATGAATATGAACCGTTTTTATCAGTTGTTCAAAATCATTATAGAACTGATCATTCAGAGGATGCGCTTCTTTATGGCCATCCCTGACAAATTGTTGTAGAAATTTGCCTAAGACTACAAAAGCTTTTATTCTATTATCGGTTGTCATTTATAGTAAAGGGAACGTGGTTGTAGCAATAGTTATTGCTTCCGCAAAAGCGGTTTCATCAACCCCGGTAGGAATATTATTTTTCTTAAAATAGCTGATCAGCTTTTCGGTTGGCATATTACCTGTTAGTTTATCGGCAGCCATAGGGCAGCCTCCATAACCTTTAATAGCACCATCAAATCTGCGGCAACCACTGGTATATGCTGCATGTACCTTTTCTTCCCAGGTAGCGGGGGTAGTATGCAAATGTGCTCCTATTTCAATGCCCGGGAATTCCGGAACTAATTTTGAAAACAAAAAAGAAATATTTTGAGGATTGGAAACGCCAATAGTATCTGACAATGCAATGATCTTTATTCCCATTTGTGCCAAACGTTTTGTCCATTCAATTGCCACATCGCTGCTCCATTCATCACCATATGGATTTCCAAATGCCATTGATATATATACTACCAATTGCTTTTTATTTCTTACACAAAGATCCTGGATCTCCTCTACCCTGCTTAAGGACTCCACTATAGACGAATTGGTGTTTCGCTGTTGAAATGTTTCTGAAATAGAAAACGGGAAGCCTAAATACGTTATTTCTTCAAATTCAATAGCATCCTGTGCACCACGCATATTTGCTACGATCGCTAATAATTTTGAATTCGTTGTACTTAAATCCAACTGCTCTAAAACATGGGCAGTGTCACGCATTTGAGGAATGGCTTTCGGAGATACAAAACTTCCAAAATCTACCGTATCAAAATCCGCTTTTAAAATAGAATTGATATACCCTACTTTTTTTTCAGTAGGTATAAAATCATGAACACCTTGCATTGCATCCCGGGGACACTCTATTAACTTCATTTCTACGAATTACGAATTTTAACGAATTACAAATCTGTGTGTTAGCTATTTAAGATTGTTTAATTGTTTAATTGCCTACTGCATCATGCCTCTTGCGCCAATTCCTTTAATATTCCCTTGTTAATACGTTTCACAATCCCCGGACCTTCATAAATAAAACCGGTGTATATCTGCACAAGGCTTGCTCCTGCATTTAATTTTTCAAGTGCATCTTCAGGAGTATGAATACCACCAACAGCAATGATAGGAAATGTCCTGTTTGATTTATCACTCAGGTATTTTATCACTTCAGTTGAACGTTTTTTTAAAGGTTTTCCACTCAATCCTCCGGCTCCCATGATCTTGAGTTTTGAATCTTGCGTCTTAAGTCCCTCTCTTGAGATCGTTGTATTGGTTGCAATAACCCCGTCAATTTTTGTTTCTTTTACAATCCCAATAATATCATCTAATTGCTCATTTGTAAGATCAGGCGAAATTTTCAGCAAGATGGGCTTAGGATTGTTTTTTTGAGCATTCAATTCCTTCACACGCATCAACAATTTTGTCAGTGGTTCTTTGTCCTGTAACGCACGTAAATTAGGAGTATTGGGAGAACTTACATTCACTACAAAATAATCCACATAATCAACCAATGCTTCAAAACATTTTTCATAGTCATGCACTGCTTCTTCATTGGGAGTTACTTTATTTTTGCCAATATTGCCTCCAATAATAATGCTTGTCTTTCGTTTTTTTAACCGTTTCACAGCAGCTTCTACTCCATCGTTATTAAAACCCATCCGATTGATCAAGCCTTCGTCCTCAGGCAAACGAAACATACGTGGTTTTTCATTACCCGGCTGAGCTTTTGGGGTGAGCGTCCCTATTTCAATATGGCCAAATCCGTAATTTCCCAATTCATCAAACAATTTAGCGTCTTTATCAAAACCCGCTGCAAGTCCAACAGGATTTGGAAACGTAAGTCCGAATAATTTACGTTCTAAACGTTTATCATTTATTACATATACATTACGTATAATTTTAGAAATACCCGGAATAGCTGAAAAAAGTTTAAGCGATCTAAAAACAATGTGATGTATTGTTTCAGGCGGAAATAAAAAAAATAAAGGTTTTAAAACTAGCTTGTATAGCATAAATTATAAATTCACATCCATTCTTTTATAAAAAACAATCATAGTGACAATAAAAAATATGGAAAAAATTAATCCCATAAAAAAGTTAAAACCCGTATCATTGATAAGTATCAGAATCATTTCTTTAACAAAAAAAGTAATGCTAAATAAATTTACCCCCCAACGCTTCATGTGCCAAACTCCTACATAAGAAATAAAGCTAGTGGCTACGAGCAATCCAAATAAGGCAGGATACCAGTCACCTAACTTTTTTATGGCAGGTGAAAATACTCCGGGTAAGCTAAACACGATCCATATATACCCCAACACACAAACAATTGTAAGCAATAAAGGACGCTTTTTTATAGCTGTTTCCAAAAAAGTTATTTATTAATTAGTTTGTTGGCTTCTTCAACTGATATTTTTTTACCATCGCTGTAGGCTACAATAAACGCATCCGGAATGCCTTGTACAGCTATATCAGCTTTTACCTTACCTGCATCATCATAAGTTCTGAAAGTTCCAATAGTATATATGGTCAAACCATTTTCATCTTTATAATTTTTAATTCCTTTGCCTGCTATCGTTAGAAATTTATTAGCTATAGTTAATGGCACTTCATCTTTAAATGCACCTATCTGTACTTTAAATACAACGCCTGAGTCAATCGACATTGCATTGTTCTGTGCTAATACAGCTATTAGTTGTTGTGCGCCTGGACTATCCGGCCGGATAGGGCTGTTAGTTGCAGGTTGTTGGTTAGTAGTTATTGGTTGCTGGTTGTTAGTGGTTGGTTGGTTGTTGGTTGTTAGTTGTTGGTTGTTAATTATTGGTTGCTGGTTACCAATAACTGGTTGTTGAATAGTAGTTGTTGCTACAGTTCTTCTGAATGTTGGCAACACATTCATATTTGGATCGGTTAAAAAAACAGCCGATCCCTGACTTGCTAGCAACGCAGCTTCTGATAAAGAAACACGTTTACCATTGTAATAAGCTGTTACAAATGCGTCTTTAATACCTGCATCTACCGCCAGGTTTTTAGCTTCTGAAGCACGTGGTACATTATTATAAATACCTGTATTATAACGTAAAGCCCCAGAGGCTGTAGTTTCAAAATATAATGGCTGGATATAAAACAATTTATCAGCAGAAACAGGCCGGGAATATACACCTACCTGAACTGTAAAGAAGAATCCACTAAGTGCAGACACATTTTCAGCTTTTGCGATCTCTGTATTTGCAGATGGGGTTATTGTGGCAGGCTGGGTTATATTATTTGCAACCGGCACATTATTCGTATTAGGTGTTAATGATGTTATGGGGGCAAGGGGTGATTGTACTATAGTTGAAGGATCAATGCCCGCCATTGTTAATGCTTCATTCATAGAAATACGTTTGCCATTTAAAAATGCAACCACGAAAGCATCTTTATATCCCAAATCCTTGATCTCATTTTTTACAAGATCTGCTGTAGAAAATTTCATAAATATACCCGCTGTATATCTTGTAAAGCCCTGGGGAGTAGTTTCTCCTGTAATAGGAGTCATGCCTGTAAACAGATCTTGTGGAATAGGGTTACGAAAGGCACCAATCTGAACTTTAAAAATTAAACCTTCAGGTAACTTTTCATTAACCGGGATCGGTTTAGCTGCGGAATATACAGGCACTGCCTTTCGTTCAAACACCTCGTTGCTGGCAAGAACAACGGCTGTAGATTGATTTGTTGTGTTCGTATTTACATCTGCATTGCTAACAACCGGAACATTGTTAATAGCTGTTTCTTTTGCAGGCACAACATCATTTTTAATTGCAGTGTTATTATCAGTAGTTGAATCCCTTACAAGAGGTGGATTAGAGTATACATACAACGTATCATTAGGATTTTGCGTGGCGCTATTATTTGTGACCCTGTTGGTTGCAGACAATGTTGTATCCGCCGGACTGGTATTTGAAGCTACAGGTGTAGTTGTTAAAGTTGCTGGTGTTTGTGTTGTTGTTGGTGAAACCGGACTATTTATAGCAGTTGTTGGTGTTACATTAGTTGTTGTGCTTTCAGCATTCTTATTAACTGCAAGACTGTTTCCATATTTTTTATAGATCGCATTTGCTTTTTGTTGTTTTTCCAATGCAATCATTTCATTTGCATAGGCTTCATCCAATGCGGTTTCTTTTTCATAATATGAAGGCGCTATAGCAGCTTCTGATCTAAATTTTTGTGCTTTATCGAAATAAATTTTCGCTTCATCTTTCATCAGTTCAGCCATTGCAACATCATCAGCAGTATTGTTTACAGCAATTCTGACGAATTGTTCCAACTGATCCTGGTTAGTTGTATACTCTGTTTTATTAGCTGCAGCAATGATCCCGGCCGATTCTAATTTTTTATTTTCAGATTGTTTCTTGAGTTCTTCAGCCTGTATGTATAATTCATTTTGATCCTTAAAATCAGCGAATGTTTCTGCTTTATCTTTTAATTCATTGGATCTTGTATCCAGGTCTTCTGCCTGTCTGGTAATTGCATTGGCTTGCATGATCTGTTCTTTGGATGAAGATGCAGTATAAATAAACTGCGCTTTTGAAGCAACCTGATCACCCTGTGCCGTTGTATCTGCAACAATTTCCGTAGTAGTTGTTGTGGCTGGAGCGACAGCCAGTGTATTTTCCTGTTTGTACGTTTCTACTTTCGCTAAACTTTCGTTAGCCTGAGTTTGTTTTTCTTCGGAAAGTTTTTGAGCGTCACTTATACTATTTGCCAGCAATGTTTTTGTTTCAGGATCAGTAGCGGTAATAAATTCCTGTTTCTGTTTAGACACTTCTGTATCTATGGCCTGCGACCATTTTTTTAACACTTGCGCCTTTGCACTTTCGCGATCCACAATGTTTTCTAATTTTTCAGCAGCTGCAATATCATCATTGTATTTTTTATTAAGTATAACCAATGCCTGTGTATCTACTACAGGTGTTGTAACCGGTGCTGTATTTCCTATGTTAACTGCTGTATTACCTGTTGAATTGGCTAATGTATCTCCAATTGTATTAATTCCTTTATTTGCTATATCAGAAGAATTTGTATTTGTGCTGGTATTAGTGTTACCTGCTATTGTGGCTTGCTGTTGTTTTAATGCTTCCGCTTTTACCAGACTTTCATTCGACTGTGTTTGTTTTTCCTTTGAAAGTATTTCAGCATCACTTATACTGTTTGCCAGTGCAGTTTTTGTTTCCGGGTCGGTAACAATGGCAAATGTTTGTTTTTGTTTTTCTACTTCAGTATTTATTGCTTCCGACCAGGTTTTTAACACGTCCGCTTTTATTTCTTCCCGATCGGCAGCATTTTCTATTTTTTCTGCTGTAGCTAAATCAGCGCTGTATTTTTGATTAAGTTTTACAAATACTTCTGGATCCGCTTTCTTTTCAACAGGCGTTGAAGTAGTCGTTATATCAACTGGATTGTTAGTATTAGATATTTGTTGATTATTGATTAATGCTGGATTATCAGATGTCGGTGTATCAGTTTTAATAGTGTTCACCTCTTGCTCCAGTTTATTTTTATCAATACTTGCTACGCTGGCTTTGGCCGTTTCACTGGTTTCTGTTTTAGAACGGTTGATCACAGCAGTTACGAGTTCTGTTTCATTTTTAATTCCATTAAATTCTTTTTCCAAACGAACAATTTTCAAATCATTTTGTTCCAGTTCTTTTTGCTTATCAATATTTTCCTGCTTTAATTCTACAATCTGATCTAACAACCCTTTTTTAAGCTGTTCATTTTTTGTTTTATCTGCATCCGCTTGTACATTGCCTATTAATATGATATTATCAGCCATTTCCTGTTTGATATCAGCTGATGTCTGAATGGTTTTATTTAATTCACGCTGTTTGTTATCTGAGTCTATCTTTAAACTGCTTGAAATGTCATCAACACTTGTTTTTTCCTGGCTCAGAGTTTCCAGCTTTAGTTTCTGATCGTCCAATTGGGTAAGAGCGGCTGTGGAGCTCTTTGCTTTTACAGCTGCTTCCAGGTCCTTGGCATATTTAAGTGAAAGATCTGCTTCCTCTTGTTTTGTAACCGCGCTTTTTTCCAGTTTTTTCACCAGGTTAAATGCAACTACCGTAGCATCATTTAATAACTCTGCTTCTTTAGTTGCAGCTTTTGCCCGGTCAGTTACTGTTTGTTTTTGAGAAGGATCTGTTACCATATCAGCATCCGCAGTTAGTTTTTTTGATTCTTCTGTTTTACTACGCGCCAATTCATTTTTTTCATTCGCCAGGTTCAGCGCAATATCCGCCTGTTCACGGGCTTCTGCTGCTTCCGTTTCCGCTTCTTTTGCATCGTCATAAGCAATTTTTACGATATCATCATTACTAAGTGTAGCAGACTTTTTGGGATCATTCACCGCAGTTGTATTTGCAGGGGAAGTGCTTGTATTGGCTGAATTTTCTGCCAAAGGATTATCTGCAAACTCATTTACATTCACATCCATTTTGGATTTTTCCTTGATCAGGCTAAGTACTTCCAGATAGGCTCCTTCTTCATCACCCGTTTGATCAAATAAATTTTTTACAAGTAACTTATCAGTCCCGGGCTCATAACTTAACTCCTGTTTTAAAGGTGTGAAAGAACTTTGCGCAGGCACATCCACCAGTTGGGTTTGTGTTGTAAAATCAGGCGCTTCCACCGTAAATAAGAATTTTCCGCCATTGGGAACACTTATAAAATAACTTCCATCGGATTTTGAATTATAAATACCCAGGATCGAATTGTCTTTCATATCCTTTACAGTGATTTTTACATCAGTAGGCTTTTCTTCGCCATTTTTAACTATAACACCTTTTATGATCGCCTTATCTATTGCTCTGCGGTCTGATTTAATATGATATACAGCTGTTTTCCCTGTTGAACTGGCCCGTGCCGATGCAAAGTAAGCTTCTTTTTCATCCTCATTTGTCACGTATAAAATATCGTCATCCGGTGTATTGATCGGAAAATCCATATTTACAGGCTTGTTCCAGGTATCTGTTTCCTCATTAAGTGTTGTCTTGAAAATATCATAACCTCCCATTGAATTATGACCTTTGGAACAGAAATACAATACTTTCCCATTGGGGTGCAGAAAAGGAAAATCCTCATCGTATTCCGTATTTATAGGATATCCTAACGTTTGGGAGGGGCTCCATTCGCCGGTAGGAAGTTTTTTAATAATAAAAATATCCTTGCCCCGGTCGGGATCCGTACCATAACTGGAAAAATAAATCTGGGTGTTGTTAGCAGAAAGGTAAATGATGGAAGATTCTTTTTTCTTTTTATCCAATGCTGATTTAAACTGATCTTCGTCCGGCTTGGCAAGAAGCTTCCCGCCAATACCGGAAACATCATACCCGCGAAAAAAATCAGCACGGTTCAATTCTTTTTTATCGATCACTACCAGGTCGGAAAGATTACGTAATAGTTTTTTACCGCTCTTACACATGTCTATCTGGTGATCGACCTGAAATTTTTCGATCTTGGCGCCAGAGGCTACTTTTTTATAGTTTTGATAAGCCTTGATCGCATCATCAAAACGATAGTTCAAATGATACGCTTTCCCCAGATAAAAGAACACTTCCTTATCCACACCCGGTTTTTTAGAAGCGAATTCCAAGTAAGAAATAGGCTGTTCTTTGTCATCACTGGAATATAACATACACACCCCTATGCGGTAATTGTAATTAGGATCTTTGGGATAAATGCTGGTTAATTGGGTATAAAGCGGGTAAGCTTCTTCAAATTGCTCTTCTTCAAACAGTTTGGCAGCTTGTTTTTTTAATTCCTCCTCCGAAGCAAAAGCCGTCTGAGCCTTAAGAGCCGTAACATTAAGCCCTAATAACAGCAATAAGTAAATAAGCCTTAGCTTCTTCATAAATAAGCCCGATTCCGGGAAAAAGTGTAATAAAAAATGAATTGTCGGTAATGATGATCAATAGTTGTGCCTTAGGCACCCCCTTAACATACAAATTTATGCTTTTTTATTGATTATACCGCTTTATACGGCATATCTGGAAACCGCCAATTTTCATTGAAAAATTGCCAACTTTCAATATAGATGCAGGAGTATGGGGAATTCCATAATCAGAGCGCCATTTATAGAAACCGACTTTAAAATTTTAATTATAGCTCCCTAATAATCTTTCAGGAAAAAGATCTTTCCATCAGGATAGTGCGCATTAAAATAGCCATAGCCATTTTGCACATTGGAAGGATAATTAATAGGTTCTCCGGTAAGCTGGTTGATCAGCTTTGAAGATCGTTTATAGGCAGTTAAAAATTCGTAATATCCTTTGCTTATATGAGCAAGTTCTACTGCAATGGTATCCGAAGCCTTTACCATTGGAGAAATAATGGTTGTTTTAATCAATTTACCATCCGTAAATGAAGCATCATTCAGCAGATCAAATACAGATAATATCTTATTGGAGCCATTACCAAAATAAGAACTGATATCTAGATTGCCTCCTTTTGAAGGTTGTTTTAAAATA
>JBQTHQ010000081.1:0-19794 GCA_052389695.1 Bacteroidota bacterium
TTTCGAGCTTTCTTTGACATGAATGATTTTTGCTTTTGACATGATTTACATTTATAATTTAGTCCAAAATTAATAAAAAAAATCAATAAAACAAATTTGGACTATATTTTAATTGTAATTGGTATTAATTATATTAGATCAAAAGGCATTGATAAATCCCGCCTTACCGGAAAAGGTATGGGCGAAAAGCAAATTGCAAACCGATGCAAGGATGGAATTGAATGTTCTTTAGAAGAACACGCTCAAAATCGCAGGACAGAGTTTATCGTGAAGATAAAGTGATAGTTAAGTAGAAATTGAGCTATGAATAATTTCTTCAACTACTGCAGGGTCCAACAACGTAGAAATATCACCTAAATTATTAGTATCGCCTTCCGCGATTTTGCGTAAGATCCTTCGCATTATTTTACCACTGCGGGTTTTGGGAAGCCCCTTTACAATTTGAATTTTATCAGGTTTAGCAATAGCCCCCATATATTTAGAAACAGTATCAGTTATTTCGTTTTTTAACCGGGGTTCGTCTTTCCGTTCATGATTACAAATAACAAATGCATAGATCCCCCAACCTTTAATATCATGAGGAAAACCAACCACAGCACTTTCAACAATATCCGGATGTTGATTTATCGCGTTCTCTATTTCAGCTGTTCCAAGCAAGTGGCCTGAAACCTTTATCACATCATCCACGCGCCCGGTAATTCTGTAATAGCCATCTTCATCGCGCCTGCATCCGTCGCCGGTAAAATAATATCCTTTATAGGTTGAAAAATAAGCATCTTTACATCGTTGATGATCTCCATAAGTGGTACGAATTATTCCAGGCCAAGGAAACTTGAAACATAACCTGCCCTCTACATTATTTCCCACTAGCTCAATACCTTTTTCATTAACAAGTACAGGCTGTATACCAGGCAAAGGAAGTGTTGCAAAACCTGGTTTTGTTTTGGTGATTCCTGCTAAAGGAGAAATCATAATTCCACTCGTTTCGGTTTGCCACCAGGTATCTACTATCGGACAGTTTTTCTTTCCGATATTTTCATTATACCAATTCCATGCTTCTTCATTAATAGGTTCACCAACTGTTCCAAGTACTCGAAGAGAATTCAGTTTATATGGTTTTACAAAATCCAGTCCTGCAGCCTCAAGGGAACGGATAGCAGTAGGGGCGGTATAAAATATATTGACTTTATGTTTATCGATTATACTCCAGAATCGTCCGGCATCAGGATATGTGGGTATTCCTTCAAACATTAATGTTGTTGCACCTGCCAGCAAAGGTCCGTAAATCAGGTATGAATGGCCCGTAACCCAACCCACATCGGCAGTACACCAATATATATCGCCTTCATTGTATTGAAAGACATTTCGGAAAGTATATTCCACAAAAGTCATATATCCTGCTGTTGTATGAACTACACCTTTAGGTTTTCCCGTTGAACCGGAAGTGTAAAGAATAAAAAGCATGTCTTCCGCATCCATTATTTCCGCATCACAATCTGGAGAGGTTTTTTGTATTTCATCATGCCACCACACGTCGCGGCCATTTTCCATTTTCACTTCTGTGTTTGTTCTTTTCAGTACAACCACCCTTTTAACCGTAGGGCAAGTCTGCAATGCTTCATCCACAACACTTTTCAAAGGAATATCTTTGGCGCCACGAAAGCCGCCATCAGCAGTTATTACAATATTACAGTTTGCATCATGAATCCTGTCAGAAAGAGATTTGAAAGAAAACCCTCCAAATACCACAGAATGTATAGACCCTATTCTTGCGCAAGCTAAAACGGCAATTGTCAATTCGGGAACCATTGGCATGTAAATACAAATACGGTCACCTTTTTTTGCGCCATTACTTTTTAGCACATTCGCAAAACGACATACCTCGGTATGGAGCTCTTTATAAGAAATTTTCCTTGTTGCTTCGTTGGGATCATTCGGCTCCCAAATGATGGCCGTTTGATTACCACGTTCCCGGAGATGCCTATCCATACAATTTTCAGTAATATTCAATTTACCTCCAATGAACCATTTTATTTTTGGATCAACGAAATTCCATTCTAATATCTTATCCCATTTTTTTTTCCAAACAAATTGTTCCGCCTGTTCCGCCCAAAATAATTCAGGATGATCAATACTTCGCTTGTATTCCTTTTGATATTGCTCAAATGATTGAATACGTGCCATGACTATAAATTTTCAGACTTTAAATAAGAGGGTAAATAATAATTATTTGGATAACTCACTTGCTCTGTTCCTGGCATTAATAATACCTTTTTCCAAATTTTCACCAACCTGTTTCCCATTGAAAACTGAAAGTGCAGCTTCGGTAGTTCCACCTTTTGAAGCCACAGCTTTTATCAGATCATCTAATGATTTATTGGCATTATTGATCAGGTGAAAAGAACCTAGCATGGTTTGTTTAACAAGCATGGCCGAGGTAGCTTCATCGAAACCCATTTGTTTACCTGCATCGATCATATGTTTCACCACATAAAAGAAATAAGCAGGGCCACTACCGCTCAATGCAGTTACAGCATCTAAGAGGTCTTCATTCTCAAAAAAGACAGTGCGTCCTGTAGTTGCCAGTAAATTTTCAGCTTTACGTATTTGTTCAATGGACAATAACTTGTTTGCTGTAAAGGCCGTCATTCCCATTCCTAATTCAGCCGGAGAGTTGGGCATTGCACGTATAATATTTTGTTGTTTTAAAACATTTTCAATTCGCGCCAGCTTCATTCCCGCCATGATCGAAATGATAATATTTTTCGAGCTTAATACTTTTTTCAGCTCTGCCCCCATCTCATCAAAATCCTGTGGTTTAACAGCAATAATAACAATATCACTTTCAACTATTTTAGGATCATTGATAACTGTTACTTCACCTACATCCAATTTCAACAATTCGCGCTTGCGAGCTTCATTTTTTTCAGCAAGCAACAAGTTTTCTTTTGAAACAATATTGTATTTCAAAAATGCGCGGGCATAGATCAGTCCCATGTTTCCGCAGCCAATGATCGCAATTTTCATTTGATATAAATTACCGGTTTGTATTTTTTACCGCAGAGATCGCTGAGTATTTCGCAGAGAGCCGCATAGTATAGCTTTGGGGTTCTCCTTTTTTCTCATTTTTCTCTGTGGTTATTTTTTATATATATAATTTTACTGATTATTCAAATACCAGCTTTTACATATTCTCCCAATATTGAGAATGAGGTAGTGTCAGCTTTAATTTCTTTCACAGCTTTTTGAAAATTTTCATACTTACTCCACTCCACATCTACGTGAAATGAATATTCATTTCGTTTTCCTAATACAGGTACACTTTGTATTTTGGAAAGGTTTACATTATTTTTTTTCATTACAGCCAATACATCAGCCAGTGAACCGATATGATGTTTTACACGAAAACAAAGTGATGCCTTATTTGGATCTTGGGGCCTTGAAACCCCTCTTGAAAGAAGGAAAAAACGCGTATAATTTTCTGAATTATTCTCAATATTCGCAGACAAAACAGGAACATTGTAAAGCACCGAGGCTACTTTGTTAGCAACTGCTGCTGTATTTTTCAAATTTTTATCATGTATATTTTTTACACAGGAAGCAGTATCGCCTTGTTCAATAATTTTTATGTGTGGATGCTTCACTAAAAAATTAGTGCATTGTGCCAATGCCATCGGATGTGAATGAATGAATTCAATGTCTTTCATTTTAACACTTTCCAATGCCAATAAGTGTAATTCAATTTTTAAATATTGCTCTCCAATAATGGATAGTTTATATTCATCAATCAAATTATAATTTGGTAAGATACTTCCTGCTAAGGAGTTCTCTATAGCCATCACTGCATAATCTGCTTCTTTATTTTTAAGCATCTCGCAGCATTTACGAAACGTAAAACACTTTAATGTTTTTATATCTTTCCCATAAAACTTCTGTGAAGCAAGATCATGAAAGGATCCTGTTGTTCCAAAAATGGCTACTTTAGAATTGTGCATAATCTTATTTCTTACCAAGTACCTGAGATACTTTTATTTTCATTTCTTTTTTGATATTATCATTACATAAATTACCAATACTGCCCTCATGAGTATGCTTTACTTTTGTTGAAGGTTTAAAATTTCCTTTCTCAATAGCATGACCTATTTTTTTGTACGCTTCACGGAAAGGCGTTCCGGAAAGAACTTCCGCATTTACTACTTCTACACTAAAAAGATCCTTATACTTTTCATCTTTCAGAATGCCATCTTTAATTTTAATGTGCTGTAACATATATTCAGTCATCTGTAAACAGCTTTTCAATTCAGCAATTGCAGGAAAGAGACTTTCCTTTGTTAACTGCATATCACGGTGATAACCCGATGGTAAATTATTGGTAAGCAATGTTAATTCATTTGGCAGTGCTTGCAGCTTATTACATTTCGCACGAATCAACTCAAACACATCCGGATTTTTTTTATGCGGCATAATGCTGCTGCCGGTTGTTAAATTATCCGGAAACGTAACAAAACCAAAATTCTGGTTCATATACAAGCATATGTCATACGCTAATTTAGAAAGTGTTGAAGCTACGGAAGCTATTGCCATTGCAGCAACTTTCTCTGTCTTTCCACGTGTCATTTGAGCATATACCACATTGTGATTCATTGTTTCAAAGTTCAACAAATCAGTTGTCATTTTCCGGTTTAGTGGAAATGATGAACCATATCCTGCGCCTGAACCCAAAGGATTTTTATTGGCAACATTGTATGCAGCCGTGATCAATTCCATATCATCTACTAAACTTTCAGCATAAGCGCCAAACCACAAACCGAATGAAGACGGCATCGCAATTTGAAAATGAGTATAACCCGGTAATAATTTTTCTTTATGCTGTTCACTTAATTTTATCAACTGGTCAAACAAGTTTGAAACCAGTTTTGTAATTTCCTGTAATTCATAACGGATGTACAACTTAATATCAACCAATACCTGGTCGTTACGAGAACGGCCACTATGTATTTTTTTTCCTGCTTCTCCAATACGTTTTGTCAGCATTAATTCGATCTGCGAATGAATATCCTCCACTCCATCTTCAATTTTAAACTTTCCTTTTTTGATCTCATTCAAAATGTTTTTCAACTCCGTATGAATAGATTTCAGTTCTTTTTTGGTCAGCAAACCAATTGACTCCAGCATCTGCGTATGCGCGATGGAACCTAACACATCAAATTCTGCCAATAAAAGATCCAGTTCATTGTCCTTCCCGACAGTAAATTTTTCGATCAATTCTGAAGGTTTATTATTTTCTTTTTGCCACAATTTCATAGAGTTGTAAGTTATAAGTTGTAAGTTTTAAGTCTAATTACTAGTGACGGAATTTGAGTTTCTCACCTTAGAAATAAGGCTAATTAGCATTGCTTTTATTTCATTAATATCTTTCTCTAAAACAAAATGGACATCACTTTTTATATACTTAAGATCTTTAGATAACAACAAAAAATATTCTGTTTCATTTGCTGAACCTAAAGCCATTTGTAAAAAGTTAGCTAAATCTAATTGAGTCTTTTTACCGCAACCTTCTGCAATATTTGCAGGTATTGAATATGCTGCACGTCTAACCTGACTTGCTAACGAATATACTTCCTCCTTAGGAAAAGTCTTGGTCACTTTATATATTTCTAAAACAAGAACATGTGATTTTTCCCACACTTTTAACTCTTTATAATTTTGCATAATTAAGTTATAAGTAATAAGTTTTAAGCATTAATTTATTTTGAACGTTCTTTTTCAGAAACAAAAACCTGAAATTTTATTTTATGAATATTTTGGTTCGATTCCGATTCTTTAGCTTCCCCTGCTAAATTAACCAAAGCAACCTTTATTCCTCCTTTTGCATTATTTTCTGAGGATTCATTGATAATAAGAGATACATCAAATTCAACATTTTGTCCATTTTCCCCAGTTCCAGAATGAAAATTACTCGACAAATGAAAACGTTTTTTCGCTGAGTTCGCTTCCTCAACACCATTAACAATATCTAACAGAGTATGTTTAATAAAATCTTTTAGTTCCATTTTTCACATATAACTTACTACTTATAACTTAAAACTTCCGCCAGCATTTGCGCATATAGCTGAACTCCCTCTTTAATTTCATTAATATAAATAAATTCATCCGCTGTATGCGAACGTGCTGAATCACCCGGACCCAATTTCAAAGAAGAAAAATTCATCAATGCCTGGTCGGAGGTGGTTGGTGAACCATAAGTGGTACGGCCTAATTTCAATCCTGCTTTTACAATTGGATGTTCTTTACTTATAGAAGATGGTTTCAACCGTACTGAGCGAGGTTTTATTTCACTTGTAACATGTTGCTTGATAATTTCCAAGGCCGCTTCATTTGAATAGGTATCCGTAGTACGCACATCTACCGTAAACTCACATTTATCAGGCACCACATTGTGTTGTGATCCACCATGAATAATTGTAACGCTCATTTTTACAGGCCCCAATGTTTCCGATACATTTGGAAATTGGAAAGTGCGACACCATTCTATATCTTTTAATGCTTTGTAAATGGCATTTTCTCCTTCATTGCGTGCAGCATGTCCTGCTTTACCGTGAGCCACGCAATCCAACACCATTAACCCTTTTTCAGCAATTGCCAGTTGCATCAATGTAGGTTCTCCTACAATAGCGAATTCAACATTCTCGAGCTCAGACAGAACTAACTCTATTCCGTTTCTTCCAGATATCTCTTCTTCTGCTGATGCGGCAAAAACAATATTATAATTCGACAGGGGTTTATCATGAAAATAAAGAAAGGTGGCCAGTAATGATACCAAACATCCTCCCGCATCATTGCTTCCTAAACCATATAATTTTCCATCCTGCTCAATGGCCTTGAAAGGGTCTTTTGTATATCCCGAATTAGGTTTTACAGTATCATGATGTGAATTCAGAAGAATCGTTGGCTTACCTTTTTGAAAATGTTTATTCAAGGCCCAAACATTATTTTGCTTACGAATTGTTGCCACCCCTTTTGCTTCTAAATAATTTTGAAGTATATGCGCGGTTTTATCTTCTTCCTTGCTGAAGGAAGGAATAGCAATGAGCTGCTTCAGCAATTCAATTGCTTCGGCAGTTAACTGATCTAACTTTTCTTTTTCAGGCAATAAGTTTTGTTCCTGCGTGCTCATTTTCTTTTGTTGTATTGATCAGGTCATCTGAATGTGCTATCACCACTGATTTCACCCCTTTTGTAATGGCTTCAAATGCGTTGTCCAGTTTTGGAATCATCCCTTTTGAAATGATTCCCTCACTCAAATATTGTTTATATGTTGTTGATGTTATGTTTTTAATCACCGAGTTATCATCTGATACATCTTTCAACACGCCTTTTTTCTCAAAACAGAAATTCAATTGCACATCGTATTTTTTTGAAAGTGCAACAGCCAATACCGATGCGATCGTATCTGCATTCGTATTCAATAATTGACCATCTCCCGTATGTGTGATCGCACAAAACACAGGTGTCACCTTATTTGAAAGAAATGTTGAAATTAACTCTGCATTTACTCCATCACTTTTTATATCACCTACAAAACCATAATCGATCTCTGCCACTTTACGTTTACTTGCTTTTATCACATTTCCATCAGCACCGGAAAGACCTAAAGCATTAATACCTTTTGCCTGCAACGATGCTACAATTTGTTTATTGATCAAACCGGCATATACCATGCTTGCAATTTTCAATGTTTCAGCATCGGTGATCCTTCTCCCATCTACCATCTTTTGTTCAATACCTAAACGTTGTGCAAGTTCAGTTGCAAGCTTTCCTCCACCATGCACCAATATTTTCAAATCCTTGATCCTGGAAAGATCTGAAAGAAATTTTTCCAGGTTCTTAGGATGATCAATTACATTGCCACCAATTTTTATAATGTATAATTTAGCCATTGTATGCCACAAAATTTTATGAGCGCAAAGATAAGTGGTTTTTTATTCGTGAGACATGCTTTTTGCAATCCGCTTCAGATGGAGCCGTAAAAAGCTTAGTCGAACAATCCCGCCAAAGGCGGAAGATATAATATCCAGCCGCTTGCTGGGTTATATCTGTGAATGCTTTATCTTCCATTGCAGCCATTTATACCCGGCTGCCGATATCAAAAATGCAATCCCTATCATCCACCATAACACAGAAAATCCCCATTTATCTGCTATTTGTGAGCCGGTAGCCGGGCCCAATACCTGCGCAACCGACCATGCTACCGTAAATAAACCGGCATATTGCCCGCGATTACTGCTATTCGTTCTCCCTACCCAGAACGTGTTCATGAATGGCATGGAAATTATTTCCCCTATGGTCATTAATAACATTGAAATGATGGCAAGAGAATGGGTACCCGGTAAAATATTGAATACAATAAAAGAAAGTGCACACAATATTGTTCCAATGGTAATGTATTGCAACACATTTTTTTTCCCTTCCAGATTGTGTACGATTACCATTTCAAACAAGGCGATAATAAGCCCGTTCAAAGCCATCGTTAAACCGATAAAAAATTCCGTTAACTGTAGTTCTCTTTTAAAGTATACAGGCATTGTGGTAAATAACTGAAAAAAGCAATACGCAAATAATGTTGTGAGAATAATGAATACCAGATAATATTTATCCTGGTAAGGAGAAATACCTTTTACTTCATCACCTACTTCTTGGTGTTGTACCGTAGCTTTATTTTTTGAGGGAGCTAACAAGATCCATAAGAGAAAAGCTGCCCCTATATTTGTAAACCCATCTATCCAAAACAATAAATGATAATTGTGAGAAACAATAAAACCACCCAAGGCCCCACCTAATGCCCATCCCAGGTTGATGGCAAGCCGGTTCAATGAATAGGACTTTGTCCTGTTCTCTTCTTTACTATAATGTGCTATGGCTGATGCATTAGCCGGACGAAAGGATTCATTTAAAACACTTAAAATAAAGGTACAGACACAGATACTCCAGTAGCTGGTCATTTCACCTAATATAAAGAACATAATACCTCCACTGATAAGTGAAATGATCTGGATGAAATAAAAACCAAATTTATCTGTGAGTTTACCGCCTATAAATCCTCCGCAAATGGCACCCATACCAAATATAGCAACTACAAAACCTGCTTTAGGAATACTTATATGAAGATTTTCGGTAAGATAAAGCGTCATGAATGGAAAGACCATTGTACCACAACGGTTCACTAACATTACTAAGGAAAGCCACCATGTAGATGGAGAAAGCCCGCTATAAGCATTTCTATATTTGGCTGCAATGGTTTTCACAGAAATGCGGAATTAGGGCAGGAATTAATTACAGTCTGTTAGCTAAGCACCTTTTTAACAAGGTCAGCAGCTTCCTGTAAAGCAATTGCTGAATAAACTTTCAACCCGGAATTATCAATTATTTTTTTTGCTTCCACGGCATTAGTACCTTGCAAACGTATAATAATAGGCACTTTAATAGATCCCATGTTTTTATACGCATCCACAATACCTTGTGCAACACGGTCGCAACGAACAATTCCACCAAAAATATTCACAAGTATCGCTTTTACATTCGGATCTTTTAAAATAATACGGAAAGCTTGTTCAACACGTGCAGCATTTGCAGTACCTCCAACATCCAGGAAATTAGCAGGATCGCCGCCGGATAATTTAATGATGTCCATGGTAGCCATTGCTAAGCCTGCACCATTTACCATACAACCCACATTCCCATCCAACTTTACATAATTCAGATCATGCTCTCCTGCTTCTACTTCCGTAGGATCCTCCTCTTCTTTATCACGTAATGCCAATAGATCAGGGTGACGAAACAATGCATTTCCATCTAAGGAAACTTTGGAATCGACAGCAATTATTTTATTATCGGATGTTTTTAAAACCGGGTTGATCTCGAACATGGATGAATCGGTTGCTTCATACGCTTTGTAAAGCGAAGCAACAAATTTTGTCATGCCTTTGAATGCTTCTCCGCTTAATCCAAGGTTGAAAGCAATTTTGCGGCATTGAAAATCACGCAATCCCACTTTCGGGTCTATCTCTTCTTTAAAAATTAAATGGGGGGTTTTGTGTGCAACTTCTTCAATGTCCATTCCTCCTTCAGTAGAATACATAATGGTATTACGGCCTTTGGAACGGTCGAGCAGCACGCTTACATAAAATTCTTTAGTAGGCGTTTCGCCCGGATAATAAACATCCTGAGCGATCAATACTTTATTTACCTTTTTTCCTTTTTCACCTGTTTGAAGAGTTACAAGTGTATTGCCCAATATATTTTTAGAAATGGTTTTTACATCATCCAATGATTTCGCCAAAGCGACTCCGCGTTGTTCAGTACCTTTGATTTTACCCTTACCTCTGCCACCCGCATGTATCTGTGATTTTACTACCCACCAGCCGGTGCCGGTTTGTTTTTGTAATTCTTTAGCAGCTTCAACCGCCTTTTCAGGGGTATCCGCTACAATACCTTCTTGTATGGCAACTCCAAATCCTTTTAGCACAGATTTACCTTGGTATTCATGTATATTCATAAAATTTTGTTTTTAATTTTTAGCACTCAAATGTATGTTTTTTATCCTGAAAATCAATGGAATAAAACAAAAATCCCTCACCAGTTTTTGCTGATGAGGGATCTTTTTGAGGCAGATAATTATTATTCCTCAGTTTTTTTAGTTTCAGCTGCTTTTGTTTCTTTCTTAGCGTAACGTGTTCTGAATTTATCAACACGACCAGCCGTATCAACCAATTTAACTTTACCGGTATAAAAAGGGTGAGACATGTGCGAGATCTCCAGCTTTACAACCGGGTACTCATTTCCATCTTCCCATTTAATGGTTTCTTTCGTTTCAACGCAAGATTTTGCTAAAAATGCATAATCATTACTCATATCTTTAAATACCACTAAACGGTAATTTTCCGGGTGAATTCCTGCTTTCATTGGTTCATTTTTTATGTTGATTCCCGACATTTTTTTTAAATCGGGATGCAAATATAGTGATTTGGCTTAAATCAGCAATAATTTTTCATACTTTTTAGCGAATATTCAATAATAAAAAGGATTAGGATGATATAGACCAACCCTATTCCTATTCGCTATTGCCTATTTACTATATTTGTACTATGAAAAAACAATTTTTCAAACTCCTTGCCGGATTTAACAAGGCTTTTTTACCTAAATTCTACAAACGCGATCTTTCCAAGCTCAAAAAATGGGAAAAAGCCATTGTGGGCTACAAATACTGGGTTACAACCAATGCATTGGGTTAGCCTCTCCCTTTAATCCTTTCTTATAACCATTTATACTCTTACTTTATCCCTTTTAAAAATTATCTTTTACATTAGCAGCCTCTAAACTAATATAGCTATGTGTAATTATAAATTATTAATTGCTGCTTTGATCTTATGCAGTAATTCTTTCGCCCAGGAAGAGAAGGACAAAGAGAAAGATAAGGAAAAAGAAAAAAAATGGGATGTATCCAATCCAAAAGGCAGTTATAAAGATGTTGAATTTACTACCAATGAAGGCACCTGGATGAGCCTCGATGTGAGTCCTGATGGTAAAAACATTGTATTTGACCTTTTGGGTGATATTTATACTATGCCCATTACAGGTGGCGAAGCCAAAGTATTACGCAGCGGATTCCCTTATGAAGTTCAGCCACGGTTTAGCCCTGATGGTAAAAAAATATCCTTTACCAGTGATGCAGGTGGCGGGGATAATATATGGACAATGAATGCAGATGGTTCTAATCCAAAACAGGTAACCAAAGAAAATTTCAGATTATTGAACAATGCTGTATGGACCCCGGATGGCCAATATCTTGTTGCCCGCAAACACTTTACTTCTACCCGCTCAATGGGTGCCGGTGAAATGTGGATCTACCATGTTTCAGGAGGGGAAGGTTTACAATTAACAAAAAAGAAGAATGAGCAACAGGATGCCGGAGAGCCTTGTGTTTCTCCTGATGGACGATATGTATATTATAGTGAGGATATTTATCCGGGTGGATATTTTCAGTATAATAAAAACCCCAATGCGCAGATCTATACTATCAAACGTTATGACCGCACAACCGGCGAAACGGATGTGGTTACAGGTGGTCCGGGTGGTGCTGTACGTCCGCAAATATCCCGCGACGGAAAACTTCTGGCATTTGTAAAACGTGTTCGTGAATTATCTGTTCTATATCTACGTGATCTGCAAACAGGCGAAGAATGGCCCGTTTATGATAAATTAAGTAAGGATCAACAGGAAGCATGGGCCATTTTTGGCGTGTATACAGGTTTTAACTGGCTGGATGCATCACATATCATTATATGGGCAAGTGGGAAGATCTTGAATGTAGATGTTACAAAATCCACTGCAGTTGAAATTCCTTTTACCGTTAATGCAAAACATAAAATCATTGATGCCCTTAAATTCCGCCAGGAAGTTGCTCCCGATAAGTTTACTGTTAAAGTAATCCGCAATGCCACTACTTCGGCTGATGAAAAAACACTGGTGTTTAATTCTGTTGGGTATTTATGGATAAAAGATCTGCCTAATGGTATTCCGACAAGATTGAGCTCCAATACAGACCTGGAATTTGAACCTTCTTTTTCACCTAAAGGCGATGAGCTTGTTTACACCACCTGGAACGATGACAATATGGGTGCTATCTACAAAATAAATCGAAGAATCAGAGATCAAAGGCCGGTTAAGCTAACGGCTGAAAAAGGAATTTATCGCACGCCCAATTTTTCTGCTGATGGCAAAATGATCGTTTACCAAAAAGAAGAAGGCAATGATCATTTAGGATTTACATTTTCGGTAGAGCCTGGAATTTATGTGATGGATAATGTCCCTTATGCCAAACCAAGATTGGTAGTGAAGGAAGGTTCTAATCCGGTGTTTTTAGCTGATGGAAGAATTTTTTTCCAGACAGAAGAAAAAGAAAGCAAATCCTATAAAAGTATTGATGTGAATGGCAAAGATGAGCGCACACATTTTACCGCTAAGTATGCAACATCCGTAGTTCCCAGTCCGGATGGCAATTGGATAGCCTTTATTGAATTATACAAAGCATACATTACTGCATTTCCTAAAACAGGTAAACCAATTGAATTATCAGCAAAAACAACTGCGCTGCCTGTTTCACAATTTGCAAAAGATGCAGGATTAAATTTGCATTGGAGCTCAGATAACAAAAAAATTCACTGGACATACAGTGATGAATATTTTACTTCCAATATTAAAGACCGTTTTACATTTTTTGAAGGATCACCTGAAAAAGTTCCTGCAATGGATTCAGTTGGAGTAAAAATAAATTTACAGCTTACATCTGATAAACCAAAGGGTAAGATAGCAATGAAAGGTGCACGCATCATTACTATGAAAAGTGACGAGGTAATTGAGAACGGAACTATTATCATCAATGAAAATAAAATTGAGGCGATCGGGAAAACTGATGAGGTCCGGATCCCTGCAGATGCAAAAATAATTGATTGCAGCGGCAAAACCATTATGCCCGGAATAGTAGATGTACATTCTCATTTAAGCACCTGGAGACTTGGGCCCAGCCCGCAAAAACAATGGAGCTATTATGCGAATTTAGCATACGGTGTAACTACAACACACGACCCTTCTTCCAACTCTGAAATGGTTTTTTCTCAATCGGAAATGGTAAAGGCGGGTTACATGATTGGCCCCCGGATCTACTCCACAGGAACTATTCTATATGGTGCTGAAGGAGATTTTAAAGCAGTGGTCAATAACCTGGATGATGCTCGCTCAGCAATTGCACGCACAAAAGCATTTGGTGCATTTTCTGTAAAGAGCTATAACCAGCCCCGCAGGGAGCAACGCCAACAGGTGATCCAGGCTGCACGCGACCTGAAAATAATGGTGGTGCCTGAAGGTGGTTCCACATTTTTTCATAACATGACTCAAATCCTGGATGGCCACACCGGTATTGAACACAATATTCCTGTTCATGAATTAAGCAATGATGTGATCAAATTATGGAGCGCCAGCAAAACAGCATTAACTCCTACTCTTATCGTCAGCTATGGAGCTATTAATGGTGAAGATTACTGGTATCAAAAAACAAATGTCTGGGAAAATAAACGTTTGCTGAATTTTTATCCGCGTTTTATTATTGATTCGCGTTCACGTCATCGTAAAATTATTCCGGAAGGAGAATACGAAAATGGATTTATAAAAATTTCCCAATCATGTAAAAAATTGACTGATGCGGGAGTAAAAGTAAATTTAGGTTCACACGGACAAATACAAGGTATTGGCGCTCATTGGGAATTATGGATGCTGCAAATGGGGGGATTAACTTCGTTGCAAACCATTCGTTGTGCCACACAAAATGGTGCCGATTACATTGGCATGGGAGACCAGATCGGATCATTGGAAAAAGGAAAATTAGCTGACTTAATTGTTATGGATAAAAACCCCTTAGAAAATATTCGTAATACAGAAAGTATTAAATATGTGATGGTAAACGGGCGTTTGTTTGATGCGGAAACAATGGATCAAATTGGTAATTATGATATTAAACGAGGAAAATTTTTCTGGGAGAATTCAAAAGCTAACAATAATTTTCCATGGCACGCTGAAACACAAAGTTTTATGCAAGGGTGTGAGTTTGGGGATTGATTTCATTCGTCCCTCGCCTTTCGTCCCTCGTCCCTTTTATTGATGATGATAGGGCTCATTTCTTAAGATGGTCATTGCCCTATACAGCTGTTCCACAAAAAACAGGCGCACCATTTGGTGAGAGAAGGTCATTTTAGAGAGCGAAATTTTTGTATTGGCCCGTTTGTATACCTCATCTGAAAAACCATACGGGCCGCCAACTACAAATACAAGATTTTTAATTCCTGAATTCATTTGCTGTTGAATGAAGTTTGCGAAGCCAACTGAATTATATTCTTTTCCATTTTCATCCAGTAAGATCAGACGGTCTGAAGTTTGAATGCTTTTTAAGATCAACTCTCCTTCCTTTTGCTTTTGCTGATCTATGCTTAATGCTTTTGTATTTTTAATTGCGGGAATTACAATTGTTTCAAAAGAAACATAATGCTTTAAACGTTGCTGATAAACGGCTACGCCTTTTACAATATAATCGTCTTCAGTTTTACCGTTAAGGAGGAAGGTGATCTTCATGATTCAAAGGTAAAGGTTTGTATTAACATTCTGCTTGCATCCAGCAAGATCCCTCATTTCACTCGGAATGACAAGCCCTCAACCATCCCGCCTGTCATTCTGAGCGGTAGCGAAGAATCTTGCTAAAACAATTTACAATTTTTATAATAAACTCCTAATCCCATTCTTTGGTGCATATATTGTTTTGTACTTTTAGCCCCCATATGGACAAAATAAAAATATCTGCCGTATCTTATTTAAACTCAAAGCCATTTATTTACGGCTTACAGCATTCTGATCTTATGAATAAGATCGACTTATCCCTTGATATTCCTTCTGTTTGCGCACAAAAGTTAATTACAGGCAAAGCAGACATCGGGTTAGTTCCTGTATCAGCTATATCACAATTAAAGGAACATTATATCATAAGTAATTATTGTATTGGTGCCAATGGAAAAGTAGCATCTGTTATGCTTTACAGCCAGGTTCCTCTAAACAACATTAAAAATATTTTACTGGATTACCAATCGATCACATCTGTTACATTGGTAAAAGTACTAGCTAAAAACTACTGGAAAATAAACCCAACATGGACCCCAACCAGCTCCAACTTTGAAGATTTAATTACCGCAAATACTGCAGCAGTAATTATTGGTGATCGCACTTTTAGTTTGAAGAATAAATATAAATATGCATATGACCTTGCTGATGAATGGCAAAAATTCACACAATTACCTTTTGTATTTGCCTGCTGGGTAGCAAACAAAAAAATTCCGGATGTATTTATAGACCAGTTTAATAAAGCTCTCCAAAAGGGACTTGATGATCGTCCATTGCTCATTAAGGAATTAAAATTAAATGCTGAGCATTTAATTGATATCGAACTCTACCTGAATAACAATATCAGTTATAATTATGACAGCTCCAAGAAACAGGCATTGAAGCGGTTTCTGGACTATAGCACAAAACTGGAGCAATAATTTTTTCGTATTTTAGTAATATTGATATATATTTGTTTTTAATCAATTATAATTAAACCAAACCGGGTTATGATAAAAAAAATTCTGTATTTGTCGATGATCATTTTTTTGGGACTAGACACTCTGTTTGCTCAAAAAAATGCAATTGAAAAAGGCATCATAAAAAGTGAAGAGCAAGTGAAGCTGTTCAATGCCCAACAACGTTTTTATGCGGGCGATCCTGAGACAGCATTAAAAATATATACAGATGTGCTTTCAACAAGACCAAATGATGCAGGCATTATTTTTCATATTGCGGAATGCTATTTTGAAATGGGAAAATATGCTGAAGCAACTGAAAATGCTGAAAAAGCAAAAAAAATCGACCCAAAAGCCAATGAGAATACTTTATTATTGCTGGGCAAATTATATCACAAGGCTGAAAAGCTAGATGAAGCCCTTGCTGAATTTACTACCTATAAAACTACAGTAGGAGAAGGGAAAAAACTGAAAGAAAGTAATGTAGAAGCTTACATTACACAGGTAACTACTGCCAAAGAAATGATAGCAAAACCTGTGGAAGTTAAAATTAATAATGCAGGAGATGTGATCAACTCTGAATTTGATGATAAAGCACCTTCTATAAGTGCCGATGGAAAAACATTGATATTTACTTCGAGACGCCCAGGGAGATCAAGTGAATTGGATCTTGAGGGAGATAAAAAACATTTTGAAGACATTTATATTTCAAGATGGGACACTGTTAAAAGATCCTGGTCCGGTGCCGAGCTGATACCGGGCTCTATTAATACCGATGGACATGATGCCTGCACCAGTATTTCGCCTGATGGCAAACAAATTTTTATATATAAAAATGATGCAGAAGGCGAATCCCGTGGTGGAGATATTTATTCTTCCCGTTTAAGCTCTTCCAATAAGTGGGGGGCACCATCATCTATGGGAAAGCCCATCAATACAACTTATTGGGAAGGCGGAGCTTGTGTTTCTCCTGATGGAAAAACACTGTATTTAGTAACTGAACGTCCGGGCGGATTGGGCCATGGTGATATTTATATGGTCAACAGAAAAACCCGTACAGAGTGGGATACACCTGTGAATATGGGCGCAGACGTAAACACTGCTGAAGATGAAGGAGGAATATTTTTAGCACCTGACGGAAAAACATTGTTCTTCAGCTCAAAAGGACATGGCTCGATGGGTGGATATGATATTTTTAAAACGGTGAATGAGAATGGTAAATGGTCAAAACCTATTCATTTAGGTTATCCTATCAATACTATTAATAATGATATGAGTTTTACAGTATCTATTGATGCTCAAACGGGTTATTTTTCCAGTGACAGAAAAGGGGGCTTGGGTGAACGTGATATTTACCTGGTAAGCCTTGCCAACTACCCCGTACTTGAAAAAGACATGAAACCTAAAGCGGTTAATACCGGACCAATAATGGGTATTTTAAAGGGAGATGTATTTGATGCTTCAAAAGGATCAGGAATGGAAGCCGAAGTAGTGATCTATGATGAAACAGGAGCCAAAGTGGGCAGTACCATGTCAGACCCAAATAGCGGACAATACTTCATTACTCTTTTAACGGGAAAGACGTATCAGGTGAAACTAGATATGGATGGTTACAAGCCCATTGATGAAAAAGTAGAAATGAAGCCTGCTAAGGAAGGAACAACTACTATTGTAAAACATTATTTGTTGTATAAGAAATAGATTAGTTTTTACAATCCGAAAACATCCTCGAATACCCGGGGACGTTTTTATTTTATAAGTTTTTTAGAATGGACATTCACCAAAAGAATGGGGTTGAATGGTAATGGTTTCATTTACAATACATGCTAATTTCCTAAGTTGTTTTAATGATACAAATTGCCTGTTGATGCGATAACCGGGAGTTACTCCATTATTAAGCATCAACGTTAATTTTCTATAATTTTTAGTATATTTATTTGTACAATGAGGTAATTGGTAAAAGTTTCCTTTTGCATCAGCAACAATAAAAGGAAATAGTGTAAATTTATATTTTACGTATAATACCAAACAAAATGTGTGTAACACAAAAATATTGATTTTATTAATTTATAAGCAATTTGTTACACACTCATTGCTTATATAAAGAAGTTAGGTGCAAGCGTGGGACCGTAACCCGACTGACAACAAAATGACGAATAAGCATAAACTTATATTATTTTTAATTGCCTCCGACCCAGGTGTAAAAAGCCTTTATAAACTCATTCAACTTTTTGACAGATGTTGTTTTCCTTCCGACATGACGGCGAACCTTCAATATTTGCTCGACAACAATTTAATTCGACCATCAAAATGGTTTGAAAAACCATACAAAGTAGAGCCAAGCGAATTCGAAGTTACAGACGAGGGTAAAAATTATCTCGACAAAAATTATGTAGATCAAGAAATCGTTGACTACCTTAAAAGTTGTTCGACACCTGGAATCCTGCTAGAAATAACACAAGCATACATTTCCAAAAAAGGCGAAATAAAAAAATAATATACGTTTTGCGGACACGTACCTAAGCGTAATCTGTGTGCCCACGCCAGACACCTAACAGCACCTACTGGCCATTGGGCGGGAGAGGGTCATCGCCGCGCGCTATTAACAAGGTCGCTTCGCGAATTTTTATTTGCGGCGGCTAAAAAACTTGGGTATCTTTAAATAACCTTTTGTCGGTAAAGAAAGTTGAGTGTTCCAAAAGCCCAACGGCCAGTAGCTGCAAAACGTTATAAGCAAGCCTAAGGACGACCCTGCAACCATTAAGCACACCAAACGACCAGACTTTCGGGCGATAAAACTCTGTTGACAATTCCGCTGTAAATCGACACAAACCTGACCTGTTTGCCGACACTGAAGCCAACGCATTTGTTTTAAAAATTTTCCCTCCGCACATTTAAAAAAATAATTTTAGCCAGCCCACATTGGCACATTTGGTTTTGCCCAACGCACAAGCCGACCCTTCGCAAAACCAAAAGAGCCAATTTCCCGACCCACCATAACGATGTTGAAAAGATTTTTGGAAACTAAGTTGGCAATTAAATTATAACTACTATTTTTGACACTTATTGTCAATAGAATATATGTCAACAGAAACATTAGGCGAAAAGCTTAGACAAATCAGGGAGCAAAACGAACTGCCTTTAAGAAAGGTAGCCGCATTGCTTGATATTGATGTAGCCATTCTAAGCAAAATGGAAAGAGGCGAACGTAAGCTATCAAAGGAAGTGGTATTAAAACTTGCTGACATTTACAAATGCAATCCTGAAGAACTATTGGTGCTTTTCCTTAGCGAAAAAATAATGTATGAAATTCAAGACGAAGACCTTGGCGAAAAAGCATTAAAAGTAGCAGAAAAGAGAGTTAAATATTTAAAAGCCAACAAGACCAAATGACTGTTAAAAAACTCATAGAAAAATATAACGCAGACAGAAAACACTACTTGACAAACAGGTATAATGAAACACTGCTCCGCAGTGATTTCTTAGACCCGTTTTTTGAGTTGCTTGGTTGGGACATCAAAAATAACGCTGGTAAGCCGACAAACGAAAGAGAAGTTATTTTAGAAGAAGCATTAAAAGAAAATGCTTCGGAACACTCAAAAAAACCTGACTATACTTTCCGAAAATAAGCGGAAAG
>JBQTHQ010000082.1:0-18481 GCA_052389695.1 Bacteroidota bacterium
TTGGTAACAGAGTCGTTTACATTAATAGCAGGGATATGCAATGTTCCATTTTTCATTCGCTCATACAAACGATGAACTCCAGTAGTTGTTTCTTCTGAAAGGCCTTTGATGCCTTTGATCAATTCCGGATATTTATCAAACACCATATTGGTTAAATCGCCACCATCATCCAGGATCATGTTCAATGGTTTACGCTCTTCTCCAAAAAATAATGTTTGTTCGATACACCAGTCGAATTCTGTTTCATTCATGCCTTTCCATGCATATACCTGAATCCCGGCAGCAGCAATAGCAGCAGCAGCATGATCCTGTGTAGAAAAAATATTACATGATGACCAGGTAACTTCTGCACCTAATTCAATAAGTGTTTCAATTAACACTGCTGTTTGTATGGTCATGTGCAGACAACCTACAATACGTGCATTTTTTAATGGTTTTGATTTGCCATATTCCTTGCGGAGTGCCATAAGCCCCGGCATTTCTGCTTCAGCTAATTTTATTTCTTTACGTCCCCATTCTGCTAAGGACATATCTTTTACTTTATTTTTTACAAATTTTTCCACGGATGCGTTTGCCATTTTTTAAAAAGATTATATTTATTATAAAAAAAATTGCGAAATATATGTTTATACCAAAACAAATTTCGCAATGTTTAGAATTCAGATAATTATTGTTTAGATTCAGATGCGGTCCAGACAACTTTTCCTGTTTTGTCAATATAGGATAACACTCCGCCGTAGCTGACATAGGCCAATCCTTTATAAAAATCCGCGAAGTAATCAGATCCACGGGTAATAATTAATTTACTGGTTTTGTCAATGTATTGCCATTTAGCATCTTTTAAATTTCCGTTTACCAAAGGAGAAGTGCTGACACAAGCCAAACCATCATTAAAAAAGTATGCTCCGGAATAAATAGGATTAATAACGGTTTTTCCTGATTTGTCTATATAGCCAAATTTTCCGGTCTTATAATCACCAATACGTATACAAGCTAAACCATCGGAAAATGTCCAGGCACGGTCAAACTGAGCTTCAATAGCTGCTTTTCCTGTCTTGTCGATATACCCCCATTTACCTGTCTTTTCATCACCAATTCTAACATTGGCAAGTCCTTCAGAAAATTCAAAAGCTTCATCGTATTTAAAATCAACAACGGTTTTTCCTGTTTTATCAATGAAACCCCATTTACCGCCTTTTTTAACACGTGCAACTCCTTCTTTGAAGTCCCATCCTCCATCATATTCGGGCTTGATCACAACATTTCCTGATTTATCAATATAAGCGAACTTCAGTCCTATTTGTAAACGAGCCATTCCTTCTGAAAACTTGTATGCGTGTTCACATTTTGGTTCCAATACTACTTTTCCTGTTTTATCAATATAGGAGTATTTTGGCCCTTGTTTTACACATGCCAAACCTTCTGAGAAATAGCCGTCTGTTTTTTGATCGTATTGTGCCGGAACTACCAGTTTACCTGAAAGATCAATAAACCCTCTTTTTCCGCCTTGTTTAACAACAGCCAAACCTTCATAAAACTTATCGGCAAATTCAAATTGTGCCGGTATAACCACTTTACCTGTTTTATTGATATATCCATACTTCCCTTTATCTCCAAAAGGGTATAGGGTTTCCTGCGATACTGCTGTAAATTGGCATAACATGCCAATTAAAACCAATACTGATAACCTGGATGTTAATGATTTCATATTTAAATGGCTTAATTTTAGCTGCAAATATCTAAAAATTAATTGAAATTTAAAAAATTTAACGTCATAAAATTGCATTTTGACGGATAAAATTCCATTGGCTCAAATGATTTAATTAATATTGTGACAATTAATATCAAGTTTGACAATGCAAAGCATTTATTCCTCTATTTTAAAAAGTAAAAAACTGAAAAGAAAACAGTTTGCCCTACTGATTGATCCTGACAAATTTGATCTCAAAATAATCAAACTGGCAGAGGTTGCAGGCATTGATTTTATTATGGTTGGAGGAAGTATCCTTACAAATGGGAATTTTGAGCAATGTGTTCAAATGATCAAAGAAAGTACTTCCATCCCTGTTATTATTTTTCCCGGAAATCAGTTACAGATCAGTAAAAATGCTGATGCCATGTTGTTGCTTTCATTAATTTCAGGACGCAATCCTGAGTTACTTATTGGGAAGCATGTAATAGCCGCTCCGGTAATAAAATCAAGTAATTTAGAGGTTTTATCTACCGGGTATATGCTGATTGAAAGCGGCAAACAAACAGCAGCATTATACATGAGCAATACCCATCCAATACCCTATGATAAAGATGATATTGCTATGTGTACAGCCATAGCAGGTGAACTATTAGGTATGAAGCTGATTTATTTAGATGCCGGAAGCGGAGCCATGAATCCTGTAAGTGAAAGCATGATCAAAAAAGTGAGTGAAAATATTCAAATTCCATTAATTTTAGGAGGCGGGATCAATAGCCCGGGAAAAGCTATTTTGGCTTGTAAGGCCGGAGCCGATATTATTGTAATAGGCAATGCTATAGAAAAAGACCCACAATTGATCCAGTCCATTTCAAAGGCCATCCACAAAATTTAATCTGTTATATGAAACTAATCGTTATTTCAAGCTCAAGTCCTATAGAAAATGAGGTGAATATAGTAACCAAACTATTTGAGGCAGGCCTTGAAACTTTTCACCTACGTAAACATAAATTATCAACAAAAAAAACAAGGGAATTTATCAGTCGGATACCTGAACATTTTCATAATCGTATTGTTATACATTCACATCATGATCTGGCCAGAAGATTTAATTTAAAAGGAATTCACCTGACCAAATCACATAAAAAAAACAATATCCGAACCTGGCTGTCGCTTAAAATATTAAAACTAAAAAACCCTCATATTGTCACTACCACTTCGTATAGCAGCATTGGTCAATTACTTGAAACAGGTGGCCGATACAAATACGACTATGTTTTCTTAAGTCCGATATTTGATAGTTTGAGCAGCAAATTCCAAGGTGGTTTTACTGCCTACAGCTTAAAATCAGCAATAGAAAAAACAGAGTTAAAAGTAATTGCACGAGGAGGAATTGATATTTCAACTATCGAAAAAGCACATGACATTGGATTTGACGGCTTAGCATTTTATAGTTCCATCTGGAAGAAAAAAGATCCACTCGAAGAATTTAATAAAGCTGTAGAAAAATTCCAGGAATTGAAAATTCCGATTGAATAAACTTCCAGAGTAAATGAACTCTACTGAAATTTTAGACTCGGTTGTTTCCGCTCTTAGTAAAACAAGTGCTACGGAATGGTTTATTTTTATTACGGCTATATTGTATGTGGTATTAGCGACAATTGAAAACGCCTGGTGTTGGTTATTTGGAATAACAGCAAGCGCTTTATCTGTTTATTTATGCTATACAGGCAATTTATTTTTGGAAAGCGGATTAAATATATTTTATGTAGTAATAGGAATTTATGGCTGGTATCAATGGTTATACGGCTCTAAGGAAAAAACAAAGCTTATTGTTTCGTCATTCTCATTTACAAAAAATTGTTACCTGATAATTATTGGTTGTGTTGTTGGAGCTCCATTCGGATATATTGCAAATCGTTACTCCACACAGGTAATGCCTTATTTAGATGCTTTTATTACCGCATTCAGCCTGGTTGCAACATGGATGACTGCCAAAAAAATTCTGGAAAATTGGTTATACTGGATCGTAATTGACGCTTTGGCAGTTTTTTTATTTGCATCAAGAGAATTTTATTTGATCGCCTTACTTTATTTAATTTATACATTATTGTCAGTTTTGGGATATATTCAATGGCGAAAGAAATTAATTCCATAATCCGTATTGCATTGATTGGCCCTGAAAGTACAGCTAAAACTACTCTTTCAGAAAACCTGGCCAATCACTATAAAACTGTTTTGGTAAAAGAATATGCACGTGAATATTTAAGTAATCTCCATAGAAAATATAACATTAATGATATACTTACAATTGCAAAGGAACAGCTTAAACATGAGCAACAGCTATTGTTACAAGCCAACAAATTTATTTTTGTGGATACTGAATTGATACTTGCTAAAGTATGGTGTGAAGATTTGTTTAACACTTGTCCTGACTGGATATTAAAGAACATCCTCAACTATCAATACGATTTGTACTTGCTTACTTTCCCTGATATTCCCTGGGAGGAAGATCCTCTTAGAGAAAATCCGCATCGAAGAGAATTACTTTTTAACTGGTATGAAAAGGAATTAAAAAAGATCAATGCCAATTATGCGATCATTAAAGGTGTGGGAAGATCACGGTTAGATAACTGCATTAGTATAATAGAAGAAAAATTTTAGAACATTATTTTCCTCCCGTAAACAGCGCTCTTAATTCGGTTGCATCCGAAGGTTTCATTTTACCCGCAAGTATCAGGCTTAATTGTTTTCTGCGCAAGGCCCCTTCAAAACGTTTTTTCTCTTCCTCTGTTTCAGGAATAAGTTCAGGAACAGAAAGTGGCGAGCCATTTTGATCAACAGCCACAAATGTATATATTGCTTCATTGCATTTTACTTTTTGTCCGCTAACCGGGTCCTCCACCCATACATCTATAAATACTTCCATTGAAGAAGTAAATGCCCGGGAAACTTTAGCCTCGAGAGTAATTATACTTGCGTGATTGATCGGATAATTAAATGATACATTATTTACAGAAGCTGTAACCACCACCCGTTTACAATGACGGTGCGCAGAAATGGAAGACACAATATCCATCCATTGCAGGAGTTTACCACCAAATAATTTACCCAGTGTATTGGTATCGTTAGGCAATACCATTTGAGTTTGTGTAGTTAATGATTCCTTTGCTGTTTTCGGCTTCATGGTTCTAATGTTTTTTACAAAGATACTTACTAAGTTGTGAATAACGAATTTTACTGATTGCGGAATATTTTACTATTTGATGTACCTTCGCAGTAAATTATATGATACAAATGAGCAGCTATTATGGTTATATACTTGCCTTACACATTATTTTTATAGTCACCTGGTTTGCAGGGTTGTTTTATATTGTCCGCTTATTCATTTATCACACTGAAGCTGAAATAAAACCCGAGCCTGAAAAAAATATTCTGCAAACA
Organism: Bacteroidota bacterium; assembly: GCA_052389695.1. Lineage (GTDB taxonomy): Bacteria > Bacteroidota > Bacteroidia > 2-12-FULL-35-15 > 2-12-FULL-35-15 > 2-12-FULL-35-15. The sequence goes on from JBQTHQ010000082.1 coordinate 5,135, forward strand.
CAATATAAATTAATGGAGAAACGTCTTTGGTATGGCATTACCTGGCCTTCCATGATCCTCACAATTATTCTTGGCGGTTCATTAATATGGATCAAACCGGAAATTTTAACCCACGCTTATTTTATTTTAAAGCTTTGTTTTGTTGGCGGACTAATATTATATCATATTCAAAATCACATGATATTTAAACAACTGCAAAATAATATTGTGAAGTACTCCTCATTTAAGCTACGATTATGGAATGAGGTAGCGACACTATTTTTAGTTGCCATTGTTTTTCTGATCATTTTACGCAGTACGAGTGGATGGATATGGGGTATGCTTGCATTAATAATATTTTCAGCTACATTACTGCTTGCCATTCAGATCTATAAAAGAAATCGAGAGAAGAAAGAAAAAGACAATAAATAAAATAACTACTTTTTCAATGAATCTTTTTGCTGTTGCTCGTGGTATTTTTTTAAGCTGTCCAGATTATTTTTCATTAAAAAGCTGCTCCAGCCAATTGTATTTTCAGGTTGAGCCTTGGCTGCTTTTTTAGTTTCTTCTTTTTCTTTTGTTTTTCCCACAATTCCTTTTGAAGAATCCAGCATATCACCAAAGACAGGTTCATTCCCCATTGTATTTATTACCTGCTTAAGTTTAACAGATTTTTTCTCTTTGTCCTTTACAATATCCTCTGTTTTTGAATTATTTGTTTTTTCGGCAGCAACAGTTTCTTTGTCCGAATTTTTAACTACGGCTGTTCCTGAAGGTAATGTTGTTTGAGGTGGCGTATGTTCTGCCGGAGCTGAAACCACGGGAACGGAAGGAGCAGGTGCAGGTACTGATTTTGTTGTAACAGTACTGTTTGATTTATTTTCAATAGGTTGTTGAACTTGCGGAACAGTTGAAGATTTTTCAGAAGATATTAATGAATAGATCAAAAATCCTCCACCCAAAATTACCAGGCCAATAATAACATTAAGTGAATATGACCATTTAAAATTAGCTGATTGGGGAGTAGCGTCCAACATGCCCTCCATTTTCGACCAATCAGGAGTACTGTGTGTAGCCTCATAATTACCCAGCGTTTGTTTTACTACCTGATCAAGTTTGCTATTTGTATCATTTCCCATCAGTATCTTTTATTAAGTGCATTAAATTTTTTTTCAAATTAAATTTTGCCTTGGAAAGGTTTGACTTTGATGTCCCTTCGCTTATATCAAGTAATTCCGCTATTTCTCTATGTGTATATTCTTCCACTACATATAAGTTAAATACGGTACGATACGCAGGCGTAAGCTTTTGTACTGCTTTTAAAATTTCTTCCTGATTAATATGTGATAACAGTTCATCTTCATTTATTTCTTCAACAGCCATACCCGAAGCTTTTTCATTCGCATAAACAGTGCTTACGATCAGGTAGTTCTGTTTATTTTTACGCAATTGATCAATCGCAGTATTCACTATTATTCGTCTTACCCAACCTTCGAAAGAACCTGTAGCATTAAACTTTTTTAAACCATTAAACACTTTTAAAAACCCTTCGTGAAGAATATCTTTTGCCTCATCACTGTTTTTAGAGTAACGCAAACAAACGCCCAACATTTTACTGTAAAACCTTTCGTATAAAGCCTTTTGGCTTGCACGATCGTTTTTTAAACAGCCTTTAATAATCTCAGTCTCAGTCATAATCCAGCGTTTTTAGCAAGAAAAACACCCCCCTCTGCGAAAAAGACGTAAAAAGTGGTGAATGGTTGCCTGTGGTTGTTCATATATTTACCATAAATATCGATCATATTCTGAAGCCAATTACCAGTACATCATCAATTTGTTCCAAATTCCCTTTCCAGCCAGCAAAAGCTTTATGCAGCAATTGTTCCTGTTCTTTAATGGGTTTAGTATAAATTCCTGCCACCAATTTTTGCATATTGCCCAGCATAAATTTTTTACCTCTTTCGCCGCCAAACTGATCGGCATAACCATCAGAAAAAATATAGATCATATCACCTGCAGAAACAGGAATGCTGTGATTAGTAAATTTACGTTTTTCTTCATTTTCCATTTCTAATCCACCAATAGGAAATTTATTGGCTTTGGTCATTTCATATGCTTCTTCCCCTGATTTATTTTTTCTAAAGACCCAAAGCGGGCGATTGGCTCCTGCATATTCAAGGATCGTATTATCCTCATTCAATGAGCACAAAGCAATATCCATACCATCACGCCTTTCATTTTCGCTGTTACTTTGTTTTAATGCTGTTTTTACACCTGCATGCAATTCATTTAAAATTTCAGCAGGTTGTGTAATATTTTTTTCAGAAACGATCTCATTCAATATAGTATTACCAATAATACTCATAAATGCCCCGGGCACGCCATGACCGGTACAATCAACGGAAGCAATGAACCGTTTATTGTTCCGTTTTGCAAACCAATAAAAATCGCCGCTCACAATATCTTTTGGAAGGTACAGTACAAACGCATTATTTATTTCATTATGTAAATTTTGCAATGGTGGCAATAAAGCTTCCTGGATATTTTTTGCATATTTAATACTGTCTGTTATATCATGATTCTTCGCTTCTATGATCGCTTTTTGTTCGATCACTTCTTTATTGATCACCTCTACTTTTTCCTTTTCCTTACGAAGCTGATAGGTTCGCAGTTCTACTTCCTGTTCCAATGCTACTTTTGCTTTTTCAAGGTTGCGGGTACGAACAATAATAAATAAATAAATACTAACAAACGCAACAACAGCAACAAGTGTATAGAACCACCAGGTTTTCCACCAGGGAGGAAGAATTGTAAATTTAAATGTGACCGGCTTTTCATTCCATAAACCATCATTATTCATGGCTTTTAGGTGAAAAATGTAATCCCCTGCACCTAGAGAAGAATAGGTCGCTTCTGTTTTTGAGGTAGGAGGAAACCAGTCCTCATCAGCACCTTCGAGTTTAAATTGGTATTTTACTTTGCCCGGATTGGCGATGCACACGCCAATAAAATCAAACGTAATGTGGTTTTTATCATAAGGTAATACAAGGTTGACAGGCAGATTAGCTGCATCAGAAAAACCTTTGGAATGTTTAACAAGATCATTATCGGCATTCTGAAAGAACAAACGGATCCCTGTTATACGTGTGATCGCCTCATGCCTGTTTATCCTGTCAAAACGAGGATTATAAACCGTTACCCCTTTAATTGTCCCAAACCATAGATTGCCTTCTATATCCTTAAATTGCGCATTCCTGTTACATTCCACTCCTTTAAATCCATCCTCTTTGTTAAAGTGTCTTATTTCAATTTTATTGGTGGAATATAAAAGTTGCAGATTAATTTTATCAATCCCTTTTGTAGTTCCCACCCACAAATTATTATCATTGTCAACCAACATAAGATATACTTTATTGACCGCTAATCCCTTATTTTGGTCAATCTTTTCAAAACTGGTAAAGTCATAACTGAATACTCCTTCATCAGTCCCAAACCACATATATCCTTTTTTGTCCTGCAGTATACATAACACCCGTTTATCTGTAAATCCATTACTTTTATTATACCTTTGAGCAGTTTTTTGATTATATCTTATAACCCCCTCTTCGGTTGCTATCCATATATTATTACTTCTATCCTGGCAAATAGTATAAACTGGTAACCCACTTTTAAGTTTATTTACAATCTCAGCAGGTCGAAATGTGCCATCATTATAAATACATAGCCCATTGGCGGTACCAATCCAGATCACTCCGTAAGTATCCTTAAGAATAGAATAAATATTATCATGAGGCAAACCATCTTTCTGATAATAATTATGAAAGTCCTTTCCGTCAAATAGGCTTAAGCCTTCTTTTGTGCCAAATAGAAGATTGCCTTGGTTGTCTTCACAAATTGCCTGAACCTGATCATCTGATAATGTATTTGCTAAATTTTTTAAATTCGTCCTATAATTAATTATTTTATTATTTTGAAGTTTACATACTCCAAAATCTTTAATTGCTAACCAGGTATTTTTTTTAGAATCCTGATAGATCGAATTTATATGATCTCCAGGTAAACTATCTTTAGTAGTATAGGAAATAAACTTTTCGCCGGAAAATTTCAAAACACCAAAAGCGTCTGTTCCAAACCAAAAATTGCCTTCGCGATCATACAAAGCACATAATAGCTGGTCGCTCGACAAACCATTTTTTTCTCTATATTTTTTAAAACTGAGTCCATTATATTTACAAACACCTTCGTTAGTAGCCATCCACAAATTATTTTGATCATCTACAACTATGTCCGTAAATGCAATATTTTCTTCTCCTTCAATGTTCAAATTTTGTATACGTCCTTCCTTAGTAACTTTATTGATCCCGCTGTTCGTAGCTACATATATATTTCCCTGAGCGTCTTCCTTAATTGAACGCACAAAGTCATTTCTTAATCCTTCTTTTGTTGTATATCGGGTAAATTTTTTATTATTTATCTGATATTTTAAGAGGCCATTCTCTCTGGTCCCGAACCATATGTTTCCTATCCTATCTGCATATATAGTAAACACTCTTGAATTATTTAATACGGTGTCCTCATTAAAAAGTATAATTTTATTATTTTGTAATTGACAAACACCTTTTGCTGTTCCGATCCAAACTGTACCGGTATTATCCTCAATGGTTTTATAAACGCGATTATGAGGCAAACCATTTTGGTCAGTATAATTTTTACACAATTTTCCATCAAAAACACTTAATCCGCCGTTTGTACCAAAAAGCATTTTCCCATTTTTTAATTCTGTGATCGAAAAAACAACGTTGTTAACCAAACTGTCATTTTCATTAACCGTAATGAATTTATTTCCATCGTATCGGCTAACACCTCCACTATTGGTACCAAACCATATATTTCCATTGTGATCCTGGCAAATGGATAATACCTGTGATTGCGCTAAACCATCTTCCACATTAAAATTCCGGAAGTCATATGTTTGGGCAATCACAGCCAGTTGTGCTGAAAGCAAAACGGCTGATAAAAAATTTTTTATGATTTTTTTATACTTCATTTTAAAGTTGACTAAAGATATATAAAAATCAAAAAGCCCCTTCTTTTTGAAGGGGCTTTTTGATTTAAATCATCACAATTTGTTTATTCAATAACGATCAATCGTTGGGTAGTTGCTTTTCCATCAACCCTCAATGTTATAAAATAGATACCCGGACTTAAATTATTTTTTCGGATATTGATATTATATTTATAAGTACCTTCTTGTTGATCATTATTTATTGCTTCAAACGCTTTTACACCCAACACATTGTAGATATCCAATGTAACATTGGCATCATTGTTAAGTGTATATTCCACTACAGCATTGTTATTAGCCGGATTTGGATAGACACTGAATTTATTTTGAGCAGTAACTTTAAGATCATTAATTCCTGTGGTTACAATAGGAATATAAATTATTACAGAATCGGCTATATAATCCAGGTTAATAATTACCGAATCAGCTACAGTCAAGGACACAACATAAGATGAATCCCTGCCCAAGCCCGGAATATCAACCAAGACAACATACGATTCTCCGGGTAGATTCAGCGGAAGATTATCGAATTGGTAATTACCATTGGCATCGGTAACTGTTTGGCCAACAATATTAGAACTTCCTCCGGGTTTTTTACCCAGTTTTACATCAATGTCCGGAATAGGATCACTTCTCTCACCAACATAAGGCGGTGTTTTTTTTGTGGGACTATTTCCAAATCCGGGACCTTTGGAAATATTACCACTTAATCTGCCCGGGCCTATCAATACAGGAATCTCAATCAATGTAATATCAGCTGTATCGTTTTTGATACAACCGTGAACCACTACTGTTGATGAATCCCAAAGGAATGCATCTCCATAATAAGTTGGTATTGCAGTTGGGTATACAGCTGTATCCGCAAATACTTCTATTAAATAATCTCCATAATCAACACCTATAAATTGATAATCGCCGGAAGCATTTGTAGTAGTTGTTTGTATTGTATCAAAATGTGTTTGAAATGGCAAATATTTATATATCACAACGGATGCATTTGGTACGCTTACTCCGGAAGTATCTACAACATTTCCATAAACATTTGTACTTGGTATCACAATTATACTGGTACTATCCGCAGCAGTACATGCATTGTTATCAGTAACAACAAGTGTATACGTGGTTGTTACAGCTACCCCAACGATCACATTTTGTGTTGTATAATTACTTCCTCCTCCACTCCAAAGATATGTGTAAGGAGCTGTTCCGCCCGTTGCTATTCCGGTTAATGTGTCTTTTGCAGAAAAGCAAATGGTTTGTGAAACACCTGCATCTGCCATTATTTGCGGATTTGCATTTACCAATACCGAATCTATAATATAGCAAAAACCATTAATGGTATCTGATACATAATATGTTGTAGGGACTGTTGGTGCCGCATATATTGTATCGCTGGTTGTATCTGTTAAACCTATAGCAGGAAACCAATTGTATGCGTTGCCACCTGTTGCAGAGATCATGACTGAATCTCCGTAGCATGCAACTACAGATGCACTTGCAACCTGCATTTTAGGTACATAAATGTCTACTGTATCGCTTGAAGAACAGCCAATGGAATTAGTAGCTACAAATCCATAAGTGGTAGAAACGTTTCCTATCGCCTGAACATTCGGAGTGTTAGATGCTGTGAGACCTGTTGCCGGAGTCCAGGAATAAGTCATGATGGTATCTTTTTCCGAAAATCTGATTGACCATCCTTTTAGGCTTCCATCATCGGATGAAACATTATCATCCATACGCAATATCCATTGCCCATCTGCGCTTCCGGACAAACCAGAAAAAGGATTAAATGGATAGAAATTTCCGGTGAACGGAGGACTGGCTGAGATTATACTCGAGGGGCCGTTTTTTGAAAACACAGTACCCATGTAGTCCTTTCCACTTGAACCAATATTTGCTGCCAAGGTAATTGATGAACCATCCGGGGCTTGCAATGATAATGTAAGATCGCCATCATAGTCATGTCTTAAACTATCAATTGTTACAGAATACAAAGCATCAGCAGCCCAATCATTGATACCGCTTACTGTTATTGTATCATAAGTGGTGCCCAGAGAATTTGATATTGGAACCGAAGTTGTTTTGTTAATTGGAGACAATGGATTTCTTAAATTAGAATTCACATCAACAAATATGTCCAGTGTATCACCTTTACATACTATATGTGGACCTTTTCCTTCCGGCATGGATACGTAAACTGAAGGAGCCGGTGTATTTATTAATCTTACAGTATCTGAGTTCTGGCAACCATTTGTTCCGGTAACAACAACGCGATAATGATCAGGATCAATAACACTTATTGTTTGTAATGTTGTTTCGTTGCTCCACTCATAAGCGGCATGGCCGGATCCGGCATCAAATGTAACAGCAACACCTTCACAAACTGTTTGATCGGCACCAAGATTCACAGTTGGTAGCACACCCAAACAATAACGCCACACTTGTCCGCCCGGGCCTGATCCTGTGCGGGAAGGATCTTCTTTCATTTGCGGCATACCTGAATAATAATTCTCATATCCATAATAAATATGATTATTAAATAAAACAGTTGAGCCTCTCATTCCCTCATTGCCATTTGCTCCAAAACCTACACTATCAGAAAATGCATATGTTAAGCCATCCGTACTTTTTAAAATTTTTCCTTTGGAACCGCTCTCAAGTGTTACCCAAAGCTTTCCTGATAAATTATTAAGGCTTGTTACCTTTGAGCTTCCTGGGAAAGAAGCAACATTTGTCCAGGTAGTATCATTATTAGAGCGCCATATCTGGGCTCCATCTGAAGAGTTTTCGGTGCCTACATACAAATAACCTCCATAAGAAGCCATTGCAGTAAATTCATAATTATTTGAATTTCCAAAACCTGCTTGAAATAAAGTATCCTCCTGCCAGCTATTTCCATTAGTGGATGATATCCATATTCTTCCACCTGCATTGGTTCCTACATATATTTTATTATTGTGTATGGCATAAGATTTAATATTCACAAATGAGGGAGTTGTAAATACCGTATCGAAAGAATTTGTTGTATCCAAAGGATCATTATTATCATATGATGATTTTAAGATCATACTGAAAGGGTACACCTCTCTTACAATGTAAATGGAATCAACAGCTGCAGTACCTTTAAATGGGAAAACAAAAGGAAATCTATCATACCCCTGATAATAAGGCACCCAGGTAGATCCATCTGCCGAACGGCTGATGCGTGGGCTATCTGAACCACTCGCATAACCGGATACATAGATATAACCACCGCCTTCGGTAGTTGAATTAATATCATCTATGGAAGTCACAAACGGCGGAGCGAATGTTTGTGACCAGGAGCCGGGATGGCCTGTAGAACTGCGGTAAACTTCACCAAGATTATTACCCGTACCGGCATAGATCTCTCCCTTAAATACGTGCATTTTAGTGACCGCTTTATTACCAGGATCTCCGCCAAAAGTGTTGGTAACAACATTTTGCCATTTATCCTGTGCAATGCTTATTTCAGAAGAAATCAGAAGTGTAATTGCTGCGAGTAATACTTTTTTCATGTGGGTAAAATTTGGAGTACTAAAATAAGATTTTTCCCTGAAATGCAAATAGAATCAACTCTTTTCTTTTTAACATTTTATTATTCCATACGTTAAAATTAACAATCGCCTTTGCTTTTTTATTCCTATTATTGAAAAATCATCCTGCTATTTAATGAAAACCACCAAAATACTTTACATCCTTTCTTTTTTGCTGATCGCTATCAGTTATTTTGCCTTTTCACCGGTTAAAAAAAATGACTTTGTCAATTATGATGACCCGCATTATGTGTATGAAAATGCATTAATTAAAGAACTAAATTTCAAAAACATAAAAACCATTTTTACTACTCGCACATCTGATCTGTATGTGCCCCTGGTGCTTTTATCCTACAGTATTGAACATCATTTTTTTAAACTGGACCCGCAAGCATATCATCTTACCAACCTTTTCTTACATCTTATAAATTGTTTATTGGTGCTATGGCTAATATGGTTATTAAGTAAAAACTTACTCATTACCATTACCATATCAGGCTTATTTGCTCTACATCTCTTGCATGTGGAATCGGTAGCCTGGATCACTGAACGAAAAGATGTATTATATGCTCTTTTTTATTTACTGGCTTTACTCTTTTATCATTTTCATAATGAACGAAACAGCAAAAAATATTATGTGTTCGCAATACTGTTTTTTATTTTATCCTGCTTTTCGAAAGCAATGGCTGTAACGCTCCCGGCCATTTTATTGTTATACGATTATTTTTACCTGCAAAAAAGATCCCTGAAGATCATCATCAATAAAATCCCCTTTGCTGTTATTTCATTCGTATTTATAATTGTTGCATTAAAAACAATGAATCTGCAAGGCAGAGGAGCAAATAACCTTGAGTATAATTTATTCGACAAAATAGCTACTGCATCTTATGGTTTATTTTTTTACATACAAAAAGCGGTTTTGCCTGTCAACCTTTCGGTGATCTATTCTTATCCTGAGAAAACAGGGAATTTGCTGCCTCTTATTTATCTGATCTCACCAATTCTTGTTGGTATAATTTTTTGGCTGGTATTTTTTTATAAAAAAAGCAATCCGATCATCAAGGCCTGTTTTTTGTTTTTTATCATTTCCATTTTACCTGTTTTACAGATCATTCCCAATACCTTCACCATTGCTGCCGACCGGTATTTTTATTTACCATCACTGGGATTGTTTGGCATTGCTGCTTATTTATTGAACAAAGTGATCGAACAAAAAAAAATGAATTCTACTCCCGCATGGATATTGGTCTCTTCAACGCTAATCATTTTTGCTGTTGGAACTTACAATCGCTGTAAAGTTTGGGAAAACAGCATTACCTTATTTTCTGATGTCATTAAAAATTACCGAACTTCCGATGTTGCTTATGGGAATTTAGGCCTGGCATACAATAATAAAGGCGATTTTAAAACGGCTTTGCCATTGTTAGAAAAAGCTGCTTCACTAAATCCTAAAAATTCAGAAGTATTAAATAATTATGGCTGGGCATTAAGCATGACAAAACAATATGAGCAGGCCATTGAGCAGTTCAACAGATCGATTGCCATTTATCCGAAAGAGCCCAAAACATATATTAATTTAGGTAATACGTATGGCACCATTGGGAAGTTTGATCTTTCTATTGAAAATTTTACAAAAGCATTGGAACTAGAGCCAAACAATACTACCACACTTTACAATTTAGGATATACTTATTTGAATGCAGGAAATAAAACAAAAGCATTGGAATATTATCAGCGTTCTGCACGATTGGGATTTAAACCTGCTCAGGAATTTTTACAGAAGAATGGATTAAGCTGGTAATACTTCCCATATCATGATTGCCCTGTCATCACCGGTAGAGATCAAATAATTTTTATAGGTACTCCAAAGCACTTTATTTACTGAGTTTACATGCGCATCATAATTTTCTTTGTTGATGCGCACCAATAATTCAAATGTTTGGGCATCCCAGATCTTTAATGTTTTATCCCGACTGGCTGTAGCAAACATAGTAGCATCCGGAGAAAACGCGATATCATAAATGGCGAAATTATGTGCAGGAATACTTTTGATCAATGTATAACTTTTTGCATCCCAGATATTCAGATGCGCATCCCTTCCTCCTGTTAAAATCAATTTTTCATCCGGACTGTATCTCACAATATTTGCTGAAAGCTGATGGGCAAGAAATACTTTCTTCTCTTCTGTTGTATGAAGATCAAAGATGCGGATATTGCAATCACCAGAGGCAACAGCGATTTCGGAAGCAGAATAATTAAATGCAATGCTGCGAACCTTTTCATCACAGAGTTTTTTTATTTTGATAAGTGATAATGTGTCTAAGGAACAAATAGCAAAATTGCCATCACCGGCTACGGTATAAAAACAATTACTTGCAATGGAATATTTTATATCAAAAACAGGGCTGGTATGATGCTGAAGAATTTTTATTTCTTCTTTTTTTTCAATATCTAAAATATGTATACTTCCTGCGGAAGTTCCCGCAATTAGTAATTTTTTTTCAGGAACATGGCAAATGGCATACACAATAGCCGGAAAATGAGCGGCAAATTTTTCGGGTTGCATGGTTTCCAGGTTCCATTGCGCGATAAAACGGTCACTGCTGCCGGAAAAAAACAAGGACTCAGCAGTACCTTTATCCAATGCATATACCGAACCATTATGTCCTTTAAGGGTTGCTACTCTTTTTATTTTGATTTGCATTGAGGCGAAATTACACAAAAATTTAGATGAGGTAAGCACGGGTTCGAATCTAGTTTCGGCCACTGACATTAGAAAGTTTTTGTACATTTATGGCGCTTATCACTAATATCACTAAATTATAAGTAATAAGCGCAAGACCCGTATACTGACAAAAAGAAATTTAAATCACGAACATTTTTTGCCCAAACGCACCAAGCCCACCCATCAATCAACTTCTAGACAAGTGGCAGATTGAGGGCCTTTTTTGACTCGAAAAAGCTTTAAATTATAACTTTACGACTTAACATTAACACGACAAAAGAATAGAATGAGTTTAATAGAAACAGGTATTGAAAAAGGATTAATCAGGTTGGATGAAGACAAAAACTTCATCACCTATATTCATCAAAATAAAAAGCGTACTTACAACAATCCCGAAGAGAAAGTCCAGGCAGAAACTTTTTTGAGTCTTATTCTAAATTATGGTTATCCTGTTAACCGAATTAAACAGTACTTATCGGTTCAAATGGGTTCCGAAACGAAAGAGGCTGACATTGTTATTTATGCTGATGATCAATGTAAGGATACCTTCATTTTAATTGAATGCAAAAAAGAAGAAATAACTGACCAACAATTCAACATTGCAGTAGACCAGGCATATAGCTATGCAGTTGCAGAAGGCGCCAAATACGTTTGGACGACCTCAAAAATTAAAAATCAGTATTACGAGGTTCCTGACAAGAAACCCAAAAGTAGAATTGAAATCCCCGACATTCCGCAATTTGGAGTTAACAAATTAGCCCCGTACAAGTATGTGAAAGGTGGTTTCCTCCAATCTGAAGGAGAAATTGAAAATATTGTTGCGGAGCCAGATCCAAATGTAAAACAAAAATTTTTTGAGCTTGAAATTGTCAGCGAAAACGAACTGACAAAGATTTTTATTCAAGCACATCAAGCTCTTTGGGGCGGTGGACAGCGCAACCCAAGTGTAGCGTTTGACGAATTGGATAAACTCATCTTCTGTAAAATTTGGGATGAGAAACACCCAAGAAAAATTGGGCAACCTTACGACTTCCAGTTATTCCGTGACGAAACACCCGAAGATTTATTAGAACGTATCAAAGGGCTTTACGAGCAAGGTAGAAAAAAAGACCCCGAAGTTTTTAAAGACGACATTACTTTAACTGCAACCGAAACGCTGACCATTGTAAAATATTTTCAGCGTATAAACCTTAATAAAACTGACCTTGACAGTAAAGGCAAAGCCTTTGAAACTTTTATGGGCAGTTTCTTTCGTGGCGACTTCGGACAATATTTTACGCCAAGACCAATTGTAAAATTTATTGTTGATAGTTTACCAATTGACAACCATAGCCGAGTATTAGATACAAGTTGCGGTAGCGGTGGTTTCCTTTTGCACGCTTTAGACAAAGTAAGAGAACAAGCCAACGACTTCTACGATAAAGCAAAAGAAGAAAAAGACCATTTCCGCCATTGGCACGACTTTGCAGAAAAGAATTTGTTCGGTATTGAGATTAACGACCAAATTGCAAGAACCGCCAAAATGAATATGATTATTCACGATGACGGACACACCAATGTAATTGCATCGGACGGACTTTTGAGTGATACCGAAATGCAAACTAAATCAAAGAACAAGGAATTTGTTTATGGCACATTTGATTTCATTATTACCAATCCCCCTTTTGGAAGTAGCATCAAGCAAACCGAAAAGGCTTATATGCATCAATACAATTTAGCAGTTAAAGAATTAGATTGGCTAAATATCCCGAAAGCTTTCGGGACAAGCGGCAAAGCCGCTTTGCGTGATAGCCAAAGCACCGAAGTTTTATTTTTGGAGCAATGTCATAAGTTTTTAACTGAACACGGTTATTTGGCAGTTGTAATTCCTGACGGTATTTTAACCAATAGCAGTTTACAATACGTGAGAGATAATATTGAAGAAATGTATCGAATTGTTGCAGTTGTTTCAATGCCTCAAACGGCATTTAGTGCCACAGGTGCAGGAGTAAAAAGTTCTGTTCTATTTGTGCGTAAACACAAAG
>JBQTHQ010000083.1:0-54232 GCA_052389695.1 Bacteroidota bacterium
AGAATTTTGAGTGGAAAAGCACATTTATGGAATTATTAAAAAACTTTGAAAGGACTATGCACGTTGATTAAATGTATGCCAGCAATTTTTCAAAATAGGCAGGTGCCTGTAATAATCTAGAGCCGTACCAGGAAAATATCTCTCCATCTACGGTTATGATTTTTGCATCCGGACAAATGAACTGAAACTCCTGTATGTGTTTTTCTTTGAAAGGATAAGGTTCTGAAGAAAGGAATATGAATTGGGGATTTGCATCTTTAAGTTCTTTTTCTGTTATTTCCGGATAACGTGAATGGTCAGCAAATACATTATTAAAACCACAGCAGTTAAGCATTTCATTAATGAAGGTATTGTTTCCTGCAATCATATAAGGATTACGCCAGATAAAATATACTGCTTTAGGAGTAGAGAGTGATGGGTAAGGAGTTTTAAATTGATGGAACTGTGATTCAATTTGCAGTTTTAAATTCGTTGCCTCCTCATTTTTTCCTACCAGCATACCCACACAAGCGATCATATTCAAAGCATCTTTCAAGGTATAGATATCACTCATCCATACATTGTAATCTTTCATTAATTCTTCTATCTGTCCTCGCTCATTTTCTTCTTTGTTACCAATAATAAGATCCGGCTGAAGTTGCTTAATTTTTTCAAGATCATATTTTTTCGTTCCGCCAACACGTGTTTTAGTCCGGAACCATTGCTGGGGATGAACACAAAATTTAGTAATGCCCACCACTTCATCACGCAAGCCCAAATCATATAACAATTCTGTTTGTGAGGGAACAAGGGAAATGATTCTCTTGGGAGGAGAAGGAAGTTCGATTTTTCGATTCAGTTGATCGGTAAAAAAAGGCATAAAAAATATTTAACCGCTGAGAGCACGGAGATTTCGCGGAGTTACGCTGAGAAACCTCTGTGGTTCTCATTTTTTCTTTGCGTTCTCTGCGGTAAAATTTTGTTATTTCATCAAAGCATTTATGATATCCGAGCGCGTAATGATATATGTTTTATCTAATTTAAAATCACGTACCAGCACGGCTGAATTTTCCGCATTGATCATAGTCGAAAGCGAATCAACAGGTGTGGAAATGTCCACAAACGGAAATGCAGGCTGCATAATAGTTCCAACTGTTTGATTTTTTATTTCAGGATTGGCGATCACTTTTGAATACAATAACCCTTCGTTTATTGAACCCACAATACGTTTATCACTGGTTACCGGAATTTGGGAAATATCCTTTTTGTTCATTAGTTGCACTGCATTTGCAACTGTATCTGTACTTTCAATAGTGATCAGTTCATCTTTTGTATTTGCATCTACAAGATCCTTTGCGATCAATCCCTTTTTATCAAAGTAGCCCTTCTCCATCATCCATTCGTTGTTAAACATTTTTCCCAGGTAGCGCGTTCCATGGTCATGAAAAATAACAACAACAACATCTCCTTTTTTAAATTTATCTTTCATCTGCAGTAGTCCTGCCATAGCCGAACCTGCTGAATTACCTGCAAATATGGCTTCTTTACGGGTAATCTCGCGGGTCATGATGGCCGCATCCTTATCCGTTACTTTTTCAAAATGATCGATGATATTAAAATCAACATTAGCGGGTAAAAAATCTTCTCCAATACCTTCAGTTACATAAGGATAGATTTCATTCTTATCGAAAATACCAGTTTCCTTGTATTTTTTAAAAACAGATCCATACGTATCAATACCCAATATCTGAATGTTTGGATTTTTTTCTTTTAGAAATCTTCCTGTACCGCAAATAGTTCCCCCGGTTCCAACACCCACCACTAAATGTGTGATCTTACCTTGAGTTTGTTCCCAAATTTCAGGGCCGGTACTTTCATAGTGTGCCTGTGAGTTACTTAAATTATCATATTGATTCGGTTTCCATGAATTCGGAATTTCTTTTACCAAACGGGATGATACCGAATAATATGAACGCGGATCTTCCGGATCAACATTCGTAGGGCAAACGATCACTTCAGCACCAAATGCACGCAAAGCATCAAACTTTTCTTTGGATTGTTTATCGGTGGATGTAAAAATACATTTGTATCCTTTTATAACAGCAGCAATTGCCAAGCCCATGCCGGTATTTCCACTGGTACCTTCAATGATTGTCCCTCCGGGTTTCAATCTCCCATCTTTTTCCGCATCTTCTATCATCTTCAATGCCATCCTGTCTTTAATAGAATTACCAGGATTAAAGGTTTCTATTTTTGCATATACAGTTGCTTTGATATCTTTTGTGATATTGTTGATACGCACCATTGGAGTATTACCGATGGTTCCAAGTATATTATCATAAACTTTTTTCATACTACTAATTACGAATTTGCACAAATTTACGAATCTGCACGTTATAAGTACTTAATTAAGATTTTTTGTGAGGGACAATAATCGGAGGCTTATTACTCTTTTGCAAGTTTTTTATAATAAACATTATCCGGTGTGGTTACGCGAAGAATATAAACACCCGAAGAAAATGCTTTCCCCTCAAATCTGGATGTAATATAACCATTTGCACTTGCAACTCTTGCTTCTTTAAAAACACTCCGTCCTGAAACATCAACAATTTCAAATTGAATTTCCTGCATTTTTCCGGAAAAAAAGCTGATCTCGAAAGAAGTATTAAAAGGATTAGGATAAACATTTAATTTATCATCTTCATTCCACTTGTGTACATCGATACCTGAAAGCAACATACTGGCAATGCAAAAATTAGGAATACCATAACCCATTATTGAATCGGGAGTAGCATACTGGCTAGCGCTTTGTTGTATCGCATCTAAAATTTCCATGTTTGTTTTTGAAGGATTGGTCTGCCATAAACAAGCTACAGCGCCTGCAGTTATTGGTGACGAAAAAGAAGTACCGCTTTGTTTGAATACACCACCCGCTGGTGATGCAACTACTGCCTGCGTTCCCCGGGCAACTGTGTTGGGCTTTATTCTTCCGTCAAAGCTTAGTCCGCGTGAGCTGAATGAGCTTATTGTTCCTGCAGAGTCAACGCCTCCAACCGTTAATATACTATCGGCATCACCAGGAGCTACGATTTTATACAAAGGCCAGGCAGTGATACTTCCTGTATTTCCTGCACTATTCACTACCAATATCCCTTTACTTGCAGCAATATCCGCTGCTTTTGTAACAATGGTGGTATTGCCATCTAAATCGGAATAAGTATGATTATCTGCTGAATTATCAAACCAATTATAACCCAATGAGGAATTAATTATATCTGCTCCTACGCTGTCCGCAAACTCTGCTCCTGCTAACCAGTTAATTTCTTCCTGTAACGTTTCTGTATTGGCATCTTCTGTACGCAATAGCCAGTATTTTGCTTTAGGTGCAGTACCCACAATGCTGCCCGGAATATTGCCTCCCATGCAGGAAAGCACGCACATGCCATGGTTGTGATCTTCATATACCATTGTACCACCGGTAACAAAATCATATGTGCCCAACAACTGATTGTTCATTCTCAAACTATCAAAAGCCGGCAACAGATGTACATTTTCAAACCCTGCATCCAGCACGGCTATTGTCATACCTTGCCCCTGGTAACCCAGATTATGTAAACAATCTACACCAATCTGACTGGCTTGAAAAAAAGAAGGACCATAATTCAAAACACTTGAAGAGGTGGTAATGCCTGATCTGGAACGGGATATAGATTGCGTATTATTTTCTATTTCAAATTTAGAATTTGAATTTTTATTTGAAGAAATCCCTATTGGTTTTATTTCTTTAACAAACGATAAGCTTTTTATTCTTTCGAGCTTATCACTATCTGAAATATTCACGCAGATGGCATTAAACCATTTCGATCGCTGAATAATTGTAACACCCAATGCTTTTACTTCGTTCAAATAATCTGGATTGACAGGCAGATCTGTGGCTGTTATTGGTATATGCTGTTTCACTCTTCGGGCAATTGATTTTTCGGATAAATAAGCCGAGGGACGATCTATAAAATACGGATTTGCATTCTTATCTGAAAAAGTGATCCAATAAATTGTATTTTGAGCAAAACACAATTGACATATTAAAATTAAAAATAAAAGTAAATTGATTTTTTTCATTACTCCACTCCGTAAGAATTGATAGTCATCGTATATTGAACGCCTGATGTTACACGCTGCATAATTGGTATCAGAAAAAAATTAGGCGGTGGATTTGCACCCGGTTGCGACTCTACATCAATTACCTGTTTATATACCATACCCACATTACGGGCATATTTTTCAACATAAAGTCTTCGTTCCACAAGATTCTTTGATCCATCGTCATATTGATCTACCTGTAAAACCGAATCAAATTTAATGCCGCCAATGGTACGTGACAAATCAAAAAAAGCATAACTATAATTCCATTCAGGTAAGGTATTTTGAATATTCCCGTTCCATTTCTGATTTTCCTTTACAGGAAATTTAAGTTTTACATAACGCACATTCTCTTCTACTTTTTCAGCATTTGTTGCAGTTTTATTTTCAGACCATACATTTTTTAGTATCCAGGGCATTTGGCTGTATGGTACTGTAGAACTATAATTCTTTATATACCGTTCCAACCGTATAGTAAGGCGATTCTCGTTATCGTAGTAAAGCGATTGTATTTTTTCTTTCAGCTGAAATCTGAATGTATCGATTGTAGTAGGAACGTTGAAATCATTGTAATAAAATGAATCTACATTGTATACTACATAGGTTCCTGTTTCTGAAGGGAAGTAATTATAGCCCATATCTGGTGTTGCAGCTTTGTCTTTTTTGCAGGAAAAAAATCCGGGCACAAGAATTACTGAAATAAAAAATATAGAAATGTATTTTTTCACACTAATAAAGATAAGAAATTGCGTTGAAATATGAAAAACAAAGAGCCTTTCTATAAAGGAAACTGACGTTCAATGATGCCTCCACCTACCAGGTCATCACCTTCATAAAATACAGCTGATTGTCCGGGAGCTACAGCCGATACAGCACTATGGAATAACACATTCAATTTATCATTTGCATGCGAAAT
Organism: Bacteroidota bacterium; assembly: GCA_052389695.1. Taxonomy (GTDB): domain Bacteria; phylum Bacteroidota; class Bacteroidia; order 2-12-FULL-35-15; family 2-12-FULL-35-15; genus 2-12-FULL-35-15. The sequence continues at coordinate 5,036 of JBQTHQ010000083.1, forward strand.
GCTTGCCATTGTTCCGGGATCCTTATACCGGATCTTTGTCAATGCCTCAAAATTATCAGGTAAGGAAGAGTATTTTATCATATTGAATTTCCCCACGGTCATTTGTTGCTGCTCCAGATCTTCTTTTGATCCAAGCACTACGGTATTGGTTTCCGGAACGATCTCCAATACATGCAAAGGCTCACCAACAGCTATCTCTAAACCTTTACGCTGGCCAATGGTATAAAACGGATATCCCTTGTGCTTACCCAATATACGTCCTGTACGATCCACAAAATCACCGCCATCCACACGCTTTTCAAGCCCATCCACTTTGCGTTTTAAAAAACCACGATAATCATTATCAGGTACAAAACAAATTTCATAACTCTCACTTTTTGTTGCCAGGTCAATGTATCCATTATCAATGGCCATTTGTTTTATTTCTGATTTTTTATAATTCTGCAAAGGAAAAAGTGTACGCTTTAAACTTTGTTGAGATAATCCCCATAATACATAGGACTGGTCTTTTGTATGATCAAGGCCTTTTGAGATCACATAACGGTTATTTTCTTCACGGATACGGGCATAATGTCCGGTTGCAATAAATTCACATTCCAGCATGTCAGCGCGTTTTAACAAAGCTTCCCACTTGATATGAGTATTGCACAATACGCAAGGGTTTGGTGTTCGTCCTGCCAAATATTCATCCACAAAATTATCGATGATGTAATCTCCAAATTCATTACGGATATCTAAAATAAAATGCGGAAATCCAAGATTTACAGCTAATAAACGAGCATCGTTGATCGAATCTAAACTACAACAACCGGTTTCCTTAGTTGCTCCCCCAGAAGAAGCATAATCCCATGTTTTCATAGTGATCCCCACCACTTCATACCCTTGCTCATGCAATAATAAAGCAGCAATGGAACTATCAATTCCACCGCTCATCGCCAATAATACCTTTCCTTTTTTACTCATTTAACGTGGGTTATAACCATCCTGGTAAGGATCTTTTATTTCAAATTGCTCGTATTTTTTCTTTTCTTCATCTTGCTTCTCTTTTGAGATCACTTCTCTGTCAGTTCCCTGCATTCTACCTCCAATATATTTATCTGTATGGTCTAGTTTGCCATCTTCTTTATAGTATTTCAAGTCCCCCTCTTTCAAATCATTTTTATAGACTCCTTCTGCATTCACCTTTCCGGATGCATGAAAATATTGTACTTTGCCTTCCACTTTTCCATTCACATATTGCCCAATGTATTTTAACTGGCCCGTTTCAAAATATTTTTTACAAACCCCATTCAATGCACCATTTTTCCAATTTTTTTCTTCCGCTAGTTGCCCGTTTGAATAAAATACTTTTGCAATTCCGGTCTTTACACCATTGGCATAATTTTCTTCTGAAATTAATTTTCCTTCATCATTATAAAATTTCCAAATGCTGTCTTTTTTCTCATTTACATATTTACCTTCTCCCATCACTTTCCCGCCGGCATTAAACATCTGGGCCCGGGCTACTTTACCATTTTGGGAAAATATTGAAATGGACCAAGGCTGGCCGTTATCATAATAATAGGTGAACTTCCCAACAGGAATGTTATCTACAAAATTCCCTTCATACATCTTCTTTTTATTATCATCATACTTTATCCAAAAACCTTGCTTTTTTCCGGCCGCATCCGTTTTGTTTGGAGCATCCTGGGCAAAAGCCATAGAAAAAGAAAGTATCGCAACTAAAAGCAGTTTAATTTTCATATGCACAATTATAGTTTATCTTATAACGGGAACCCGGTTTAGAAGATACATGATTAGTACTAAAACAAAAATACAAAAATTTGTGGAAGGGATTTTTCAAAAATCAAGCCAAATAAGGAGTTATTCAATTATATGGCTAATGGCTAAAAACAATTACAACTGAGTGCAAGAGATATAAGCACTATTGTTTAAGGAATTTTTTAATAATGGTTTGATTGTGTATACTTGTCTTAAGCATATAAACCCCGTTGGCTATATCATTGTCCTCTATTTGAATATGGTTATCACCCTCTTCCAAATAAACGGTTTTTTTCAGAATGATTTGTCCCAATAAGTTGTATATATCTATATTCAAATGAGTGGAACAGGCGGAAGGAATATTAATATAATTTTTTCCGTTTATTCCTGAAACCGTAATATCACCAATACAATATCCATCACAATTTGTTGAGGAAATATATGAATAAGTATAATTCCCATTAAAATCCGTTTGTTTAATACGATAGTAAAATATATTATTAGAATATTTAGATTCCTCTTTGAGAAGTATATTATCAGTAAATGAATAAGAAAGAGTACTGATACTACTACCACCCCATGCCTTACTATCAACAATACCGATTTCGTGGAAGGCATTTCCGCCAACCGATTTTTCTATGGTAAAATAATCATTATTGGTTTCGGTTGCTGTTGACCAGAATAAATTTGCCTTTCCGGCATTACAATAGGTGTTAAAATTAGTCAGTTCAATTGGAAGGCTGATAGGAGCATTTTCCCATGCTCCTATCCAGGGACTGGGATTGTTCCTAACATATGCTTCTTTATCATCAGACACGGATGCATAATAGCTACCTTTATTCACAATTTGTGCATTATCACAATATCCTTTTATCATTTCCAGGCTGATACCTGTACCACCATGTGTAATTTCATTTGCAGATGCACCGCTGGCAGTTCGCCAATTGGTAATGGTACTTTGATTAACTGCATTATAACGTGCGATAGGAGCAGCAACTGTTTCCAGATAATTATAATCGTAAGTAGCAGTACCCGCAACACCTACCCTGAAAGCATAATGTGTCCCGGTACCTCCTGTACGAATATTTTGCAATATATTGTTTTTAAATGTTACCGTTCCTGAAGCCTGGTTATTAAAAAGCGCAGACGAGAGCCCGCTCCCGGAAGTAGCAGTGCCGTATATTTTTATCGAATTATGGTAAATATTGCCGGTGCCCCCGCTTCCTTCATATTTCATTCCGGATGCTTCTGGCGAATTGCTGCCACAATCCAATAAAATAACATTGTTGCTCACTTGCCAGGTTCCGGCTACTGGAAGAATATACATCCCTATGTACCATGAAGTGGAATTGGTATTATTACTTAAGGTAAGACCGGAAACATGATTTTTGGTGACAGTTGTGGTATTATTATTATTTGCATAAATACCGCAAACAGTTACCGAAGTAGCTGTGGTAAGGTGATTCAAATTTATAGCGGCTGATTTGCTTATTACCTGTCCTGCATTTGCTGCATTGATTCGGATTCCTACCAGGTCAAGGGCTGTGCTGCCATAAGTGCCATATACATCTATATTTCTTACGGTATCATTATTTATTGTGGTAACACCGCTGGCTCCGCAAATCCCATGAAAATAAGTGAAGGTTCCGGTATTTGTACAATTAAATTCCTGTATGATATTATTGGAGGAAATCATCGTACCCGTACCGCCCATATATAGCGGATGAACTCCTGCATTGGTGGCAAACGTCATGTTATTATTGGTAGAATTTCCAATTGTATTTCCTGTAACAGTATATGTTCCAGAACCTGTGAATTCAACAACAGGTATTTCCCAGGTAGTAAGCGCAGCTGTATTAGACGCATTAAAATTCTGAACAAGATTATTTGAAAAAGTACAGTTGGAATTCGAAGACGAACTAAACGCGCCGAGATAATAACCTGCTCCAGAGGCATTAATATTATTGGCAGTAACATTTCCAAAAGTGTTATTATCAACAGTAGTTACACCAGCAGATCCTCTAAGCCCGATCATATAATTTTGATTCAGGCCTGTGGCTGTTCCAGACATGGTAACGGAACCAAACTTATTATATTTAATTGTATTGGTGCCCGTTCCCGTCAATTTGATTCCATAAAAAATATAGGTAGGGGTTGCAGTTGAAGCACTTACAACAATACTGCCCGTTCCGGAGGTGGTATCACCAAACGCATTTCCAGTAGCTGCGGAAGCGCCAATATTAAAATTAGCGGAACCGGCTAAATCCATTGCGATAAAAACATACTCCCCCGTGGAAGTAACACTAAAATTTTTAAAAATGTTATTGTTTATGGTAATGGCATTACCGGTAACAGCAGAAGTAAAATAAATTCCCGTATAAGAATAGGCAGATGAGTTCAACGTATAGGCAGCGCCTCCGCATTGTGCCGATCTGCCGCCAAAATAATTGGACGAAATGGTGTGCCCTCCTAACGTTGCCGAACAGTATATTCCATAATAATAATCTGCAGGCGTGACAGCCGCCGCCAGGTAAAAGCTGTTTCCGGTAATGGTGAAATCATAACTGTTGGATTCAATGTAAATGGGGCGGATTATATCTGCAAAATTGCAGTTAGAGATCGTATTGTTATTATTCTCCTTTGCGGCTGTTCCGATAGAGCGAATGCCCCAGTTCGTATTTCCGGCAGCTGAACGCGTAATGGTACAATTGTCAATGATGTTATTATCATTTCCTGTTGTTCCCGTAGTTGTTACAAAAATGATGATCCCTGTTGTTGAACGTCCTTTAACGGTGCAGTATTTTACGGTATTGTTACTTGCGTCATTCTCAAAGCGAATGGCATATTCGGATACATTGGTGGTTGTGTTGTCAATTGTTAAAACACCACTGCCTGCACTATTTATTCTGCCATCAATAATTACATGATGCGCAGCACTAAAATTAAAAATCCTGGTTGCGCTACCGGATATGGTCATGGTCGCCTGAGGTCTTATTGTAACTGTATTCCCGGCATTCAGATTTGCTTTTGCTCCTAAGGTGATTGGTAATGCCTCTGTTGTATAGTCCGATTTAATTTCTATGATATATCCCGGAGGTGATCCAGTACAGGCAGCATAGGCTGCAGCAATAGTTGTATAGGTACCGGATGCACCAACTGTAAAGGTGGTTTGGGCATTAATATCTCCCCCTCCTGACAGAAGTAGCTTAACGATAAGGACAATCAATATGTTGATGTATGTTTTCTTCATAAAAGAAATAATACAAATAGGTTGAAAATCAATAATAACAGGATTATTCCTTAAATTTATTTCTAATAAAGAGGAAAGCAAATATTATAATATTGATTAGCGGTATAGAGGAAACGTTCCTAATAATAATAAAGGTCTGATAATCTTATAGTTGAGAACTATAATAGCGGGGGGGTGAAATTGAATAGTTTATCTTCATAAATTATTATATAACCCTTGTACTCCTTTCACAAAACTACTCCATAAAAAACGTTGTTTTTCAATCATTACGTTCTGAATAAAAGCCTGTTCTTTATTATTGGAATAAAAATCAACAATGGCATCAGCTATGGCTTTGGGCTTAATTTCTGTTACGTATCCCACTTTATTATGAGGAACAATTTCCGGTAATCCCCCAACATTGGTCACTAACATTGGCTTTTCAAAATGATAGGCAATTTGTGTAACACCACTTTGCGTAGCGCTTCTGTAAGGTTGTGTAACCATGTCGCATGCAGAAAAATAATACCGCACTTCTTCGGAAGGAATGTATTCAGTTTTTAGTATCACCGAATTTTTTAGATCATTTTTCTCAATGATTTGATTGTAAAAAGAAGGATCTTCATAATATTCCCCAGCTACGATCAATTTAATTCCCAACTGTTTGATACGTTTATCAGACATGGCCTCCAGCAATAGGTCCAAGCCTTTATATTTCCGAATAAATCCAAAAAACAGAAGATGTTTATCCGCAGGATTTAATCCGAGATGCTTTAAAGCAAGCTGTTTGTCTGCCTTTTCACCAAAAATATCATAAATGGGATGTGGTAAAAATAGTTTTTTGTCAGTCTTTGTAAATTCAGTCAATTCCTTTAAAACTGATTGCGACATGGCAATAAATCCATCACATTGTTTTATAAAATAATTGGTGAGCAGCTTGTCGCCAAAACGTTTTTCATGCGGGATCACATTATCGGTTATAGCAATTACCTTAATATTTGTTTTCTTTTTAATTTGTTTTGCGATGGTCCCTAAACAAGGCCCCATAAAAGGTAACCAATAACGAAACACCACAAAATCAGGGTGTTCGCGTTTAATTTGTTTGGCAACTTTTAACCAGCTGAAAGGATTAATGGAATTTATTTTTGTTTCAATTGTTATATCCTGTGGGCCTTTCCCTGTATCATACTGTGTTTTACCGGGAAATAAAAAACCAGGATACTGCAATGAAAAAGAAATGACCTTGGTATCAACACCTGCCGCATTCATCGCTCTGCACAAAGCTTCATTAAAGTTGGCAATACCGCCTCTCAAAGGAAATGCAGGGCCAATAATGATCGCTTTTTGTTTAACGGACATGCGACAAAGATAAGTTTTTTACTTCTCCTTCTCTTTATGAAAAAGGAACAAGCAGAACCTAGGTTTTTTATTACATTTGCTCCCCAAAATCTTAAACAAATCATGAAAAAATATTCCATCCTTTTAGCAACTGCTATATTACTTTATTCCTGCAGTGGAAATAAAAATGAAAACACTGGTGCAAACAAAGCCTTACAAGATAGTGTTCAGGTTTATCTGGATGCTTACAATCAAAAATACCGCGAGTTAAATATTGTTTCAAATGAAACTTCCTGGAAATCCCAAACGCGGATCATAGAAGGTGATTCTACCAATGCTGTTGCGAACAACAAAGCACAAGAAGAATATGCTAAGTTTACCGGTAGTACTGAAAATATCGAAATGGCAAAAAAATATCTGGAACAACAAGATAAATTAACAGCTATACAAGTAAAACAATTAAAAGGCATTTTATATAAAGCTGCTAATAACCCGGAAACTATTCAGGATGTAGTAAAAGCTCGTATCAAAGCAGAAACACAACAAACAGAAAAACTATTTGGATTCGATTATAAGATTGATGGTAAATCAGTAACTACCAATGATATTGATGGTATTTTAAGTTCTGAAAAAAATCTTACAAAACGCCAGAGTGCCTGGACAGCCAGTAAAGAAGTTGGTAGAAGTTTAAAGGATGGTTTGGTAAACTTACGTGACCTGCGTAATAAAACAGTTCAGGGTTTAGGGTACAAGGATTATTTTGAATACCAGGTCTCTGATTATGGCATGACCACTAAAGAGATGACCGACATGCTTCAAAAATTCAATAAGGAATTATATCCGCTTTACCGCGAATTACATACCTATGCCCGTTATGAATTAGCTAAAAAATATGCTGTAAAAGATGTACCGGATCTTATTCCTGCTCATTGGCTGCCAAACCGCTGGGGACAAGACTGGAGCAGCCTTGTAAAGGTAGAAGGAATTAATCTTGACAGCGCCTTAAAAACAAAAGATGCGGAATGGATCGTAAAGCAAGGAGAGCGTTTTTATGTAAGCCTGGGTTTTCCGGAATTACCAAAAACATTCTGGGAAAAATCTGATCTATACCCTATTCCTGCCGGTGCTAATTATAAAAAGAACAATCATGCTTCAGCATGGCACATGGATTATGACCAGGATGTGCGTTCTTTAATGAGTGTAATTCCTAATAGTGAATGGTATGAAACTTCTCATCATGAACTTGGACATATCTATTACTACTTATCCTATAGTACTCCCGAAGTGCCTGTTTTATTACGTGAAGGAGCTAACCGTGCTTATCATGAAGCATTAGGAAGTTTAATGGGAATGGCCGCTATGCAAAAACCATTCATGGAAAATTTAAGCCTGATCCCTAAAGGAAGTAAATCAGATGAAATGCAAACCTTATTGAAAGAGGCTTTGAACTATGTGGTATTTATTCCTTGGAGTACCGGAACCATGAGCATGTTCGAACATGATCTGTATTCAAACAATTTGCCTGCTGATCAATTCAACAAGCGCTGGTGGGAACTGGCTGCACAATACCAGGGAATTGCTCCTCCAACTGTAAGAGGTGAAGAGTATTGCGATGCTGCTACCAAAACACATATCAATGATGATCCCGCACAATATTATGATTATGCTTTATCATTTGTATTATTGTTCCAGGTGCATGACCATATTGCGAAGGAAATATTGAAACAAGACCCCCATGCAACAAATTATTATGGCAATAAAGAAGTAGGTAAATTCATTGGCGATATCATGAAACCCGGTGCAAGTGCCGACTGGCGTAAGCTATTAAAAGAAAAAACAGGAAGTGAATTAAGCGCTAAAGCAATGCTTGATTATTTCGCTCCATTGATGGATTACCTGAAAAAAGAAAATGCAGAAAGAAAATATACCTTGCCGGAATTGAAATAAGTCTAAAACCTTTGGGATGGAACTAAGATTACAAAATAATAAAAAATGAAAAAAATATTATTGGCTGCAATTTTTACAACATCAGAATTGTGTTATGCACAACAGAAAATAAACATCCCTATTGATAGTATATCTAGTAATGCTTTTTACACGGAAATCATAAGAGTTGATAGTTTAACAAAAGATGAGCTTTATATAAAAGGTAGAGAGTGGATGGCAAATACTTTCAAGTCTGCAAATGATGTTATACAAATGGATGATAAATCCGCTGGTCTAATAATAGGTAAAGGTCTTTCATATATTACAATGAATGATAAAGCTGCTGGTCTAATAAATTACACCATTGCATTATATTTTAAAGATGGTCGATATAAATATGAAATAAAAAATATAATGCATGAAATTCCAGGATCAGTATCTAGCGGAGGTGATATAGGGCATGAATATCCTGCTTGCGGTAAATGGGGTCTTTTTCAAAAACAATGGGATGCAATAAGGAAAAGTTCAGACACCAAAATAAATTCTTTGATAACGAATTTAAAAAAATATATGATAAATCCAAAATCGGATTGGTAAGACACCTGAGTTTGAGTTATAACTATATATTTTTGCGCTCTTTTTTATTTTTTTTCTGCTTTGTAAGCTTGAAACCAATTTTCTTAATTAGCTTCTCTTTTTTAGGTTTTGGTTCAGGTTGAGCTAACAACAAATCAATCACTTCATTAATATTTTCAATCTTTCGATTAAACTTTGATTCTAACTCGTCAATACGTTTTTGCAAAAGCTTAAAATTGTTGCTATATTGTTTCAACAATATAAAGGCACGAACTATGTTTATATTAACATTGATTGCAGTATCACTTCGCAAAACACTTGATAGCATGGTAATGCCATGTTCGGTGAAGGCATAAGGTAAATATCGGGTACCTCCCCAATTTGAGGTGTCAAATTGGTACCTCAAGTTTTCAAACTCACTTTTAGTGAGCTCAAACATAAAATCAGACGGGAATCTTCTAACGTTTCTATTGACAGCCCTTTTCAAAGCTTTAGTTTCAACACCGTATAGTTCTCCTAAATGAAAATCCAGCATTACACGTTGCCCACGAAGTTCAAAAATATGTTTTTGTATAATTTCTAATTCCATAAATTAAATTTGGATCGCAAATATAATATTTTGAATTATTTTTATTCTATGAATTACATTTCTCAACTCCTCAAAGAACATTCCCGCTCAAATACTGATCTTATTGCAAAAGCAATTGACGACAGCCCTACTGAGTTCAAAAAAATAATTGATATTATTTATAATGAAAAAGCGCCATTACCTCAACGTGCCTCCTGGGTGCTGGCGGCAGTGAATGAAAAACATCCTGAATTGTTGAAGCCATACATCACTTTATTTATTGATACTATTCAAAAATTTAAGACTGATGGTATTAAGCGAAACATGGCAGTTGCTTTGGCTTCTCATTCCATTCCTAAAAAATCACAAGGCAAACTTATCAATGTATGTTTTGAGTTGATCCTTTCTCCTACAGAAACAGTAGCTGTAAAGGTTCATGCCTTGCAAGCTATTACTAACATTGCAAAGTTACATTCCGAATTAAAAAATGAATTAAAAGCTGCTATTGAAGATCAGTTATCAAAAACCACTGCAGCATTTCATGCACGAACAAAGAATATTTTAAAAGAATTGGCTATTGCAGAGCCAACGCACACTTCTCGACGGAGTTTAACTGAGTGAAGTCGAAGTACTCGAAATGAACCAGTGTTGTTAGTTCGAGCGGCGGCGAGAACGTGGGAAGGAATTCACAAATAGCTACTTCAAACCTTCATGATAAGAACCATGTGAATGTTCTGAAGATTTATTTTTTGGAATAGATAATGACTTGAATTCTGTATTTCTAATATGCTTTGCCAGGAAAACAATTTGTCCTACATGATAGGAATAATGAGCAGTTTGACGATTCAGAGCCTGCAACACTGTTAATCCTTCGCCACGTATAGTTACAATTTTCATCAGATCTTTTTCTGTTAATGAATGTAATGTATCAAAAAATACTTTCCAGCCTTTCTCCCAGATCTGCATCAATTGTTCACGGGTTTCTGTCCCTTCAATAAATTCACTGTCGCGATTACGTGTTGGTTTTTCTCCATCAGTAGTTAAAAAATCAGTCCAACGCGATATCATATTTCCGCTCATGTGTTTAATAATAACAGCAATGCTGTTGGATTCAGCATCAGGCACATAATGAAAATCCTTATCAGTAATCAACTGAGCCATTGCTTTCTCCGCCAGGGTTCTATAATTTTTAAAAACACCGATCGTGTTTTCTAAAAGATGTTTTTCAACTGACATTTTATTTTTCCGGATTTAATTGAATGTTCCTGGTGATCTCAAATTTGAAAGAGTTCTTATCCAATACACTTATTTTTTCTGACATTGTCTGAAAACCATTTGCCTCAATGCTTATATCATATGTGCCCGGTGCCAGCACCATTACATAATTTCCGGAGTTCGGATTTGGAAGATAATTACCAACTACCTCTTGTGTTTTATTATCAGCAACAGAAATAAATACATCCAAAAGGTTTAATTTTTTTGTAGAATCTGCAGATGAGATATTTCCTTTTACAACCGAATATTTTGGTTCCACTTCATTAAATGTTACACGATAAATATCCATATCGCCCAACCCGCCTTCACGTAACGCCGCCATGTATCCATAACGCCCTGTGCTCGACAGGCGAAAATTAAAATTATCTTCCGGTGTATTGATCGGGTAACCCACATTTTTAGGATTCACATATTGCTTGGCCGTTTCATCCATTTCCGCTTTAAAAATGTCATACCCACCGATACTGGTATGCCCATTTGAGCTGAAATAAAAGATCTTCCCGTCAGCTGAAATGGTTGGAAAATCTTCATTTTGAGGCGTATTTATTTCCGGTCCTAAATTTAGAGGAGGACCCCATTTTCCATTAGGAAGTTTGCGGCTCACATACAAGTCGGTTCCACCCGACCCTCCCAATCTGTTGCTGGCAAAATAAAGCATGGAGCCGTCATTACTAAGGCAAGCTGCAATTTCAGAAGCTTTTGGAGAATTAATATTTTCATCTAATTTTTCAGGAGTTTTAAAACTTTTGTTTTTATCAGTTGTGGTCATATAAATATCCCCTACTCCTTTTGAATTGGTATAGTACAAAAGCATTGCATCACCTGTTGCTGAGAGCCCTATCACTTCCTGCTCTCCATCTTCTTTAGTAATGGGTGCGCCAATATTTTTTGCTTTGATAAAAGTACCTTCAGTTGATTTGGCAATATATACCGCCGGAGGATAGGTGCCATCCTCTTTTAAATTTTCAACATTTTCATTTGGTCTGCGTGTGTTAAAAACAATATAGGATTCATCATTGGGTACAAACGAATAATAATCCGGATAAGGAGAATTTACATTTCCACCTAAGTTTTCAAATTTCACATTCAATGGAAATTTCATCAGCTCTTTTGCATTGATGCAGAACTGGATCTCACGATCTGAATCCGCAAGATTATCTGACTTTCCTTTGCCTGTTTGTTTAAAGGCAGTATAAGCTTTTATGGCATCATCAAAACGGTATGCGAAATGATAGGCTCTTCCCAATAAATACATTGCATTTGGATCATACTTAGGTTTGCGCGTTATGATCTCCAGATAAGGAATTGCTTTCGTTTTATTGATATTTGTGTTCAGATAACAAACAGCAATGTTATAGGTATATTTCTCATTTTTAGTATCATTCTCAAGCAAACTGAGATAATCATCTAACGCTCCTTCATAATTCCCCTTTGAAAATTTTTGATCGGCAGCAAATGGATCTACTTTTGCAGTGTTTACAACTTGTGCAGATAAATATTCAAAAGAGAAAATCAGTATAAAAAGTACAGAAAATTTTTTCATAAAAATAATTTTTTATAATTAACCTTGCATTTTAAATTTATTGATCGCATTGATGGTAAAGTCTGAAAGCACCAATTTTCCGCTTATTTCGGCACGTTCAACCAAAAGTGTATCCCAGTTATCTGTTCCTTGCCAGAATATTTTTTTTAATGATGACATGGCTTCTGGATTTGATTCTGAAAGTGTTTTGGATAAAGTTGCTATGGCGGCATCCATTTCTTCCATTGTTTTAAATACATTCATATACATCCCTTTCTCTTTTGCCCACAGCGCTGTTTGCCATTCACTTGCATTAATCGATAAAGAGGTAAAAGCTGATGTTCCTATTTTACGTTCAACGGCAGGGCCAACTACAAACGGGCCTATCCCCACTGCTAATTCACTTAATTTCACTGATGCCGTTTCCACTGCCAGCGTATAATCCGCTGCACAAGCTATTCCTACACCTCCACCCACCGCTTTGCCCTGCACACGGGCAATTACAAATTTTGGCGACTTACGGATGGCATTGATGACCATTGCAAAACCCGAAAAGAACTTCTTTCCTGTTTCAAGATCTTTAATTGAGATCAGTTCATCAAACGATGCTCCGGCACAAAAAGCCTTATCACCATCACTTTTCAATACGATCACTTTTGAATTTGCATCCTTACCTGCAGCGGTTATGCTTTCAGCTAGCTGGCGTAATATGTCTCCCGGCAATGAATTGCTTTTCGGATGAAAAAATGTGATCATGGTAACACCCGCTGAAGTAACTGATTTTACATATCCTGATTCCATAAATTTAATGATTTGGCTTTTTTCAGATGCAAACGTACAAAACTAAACATACCCACCAAATTATTGTTAATTCTTGCTCCATTCTTGTCCTGGTCAATAACACCCTGTTTTTACCCTGAAAATATTTTTCAACTACCTGTTGTTTATAACAAAATTTTACTACCTTTGCCCTCCCCAAAAATGGGGGATTATATTATTTATTCAACAAAATTGATAAAATTCTAATACCAAAGAAATGCCTACAATATCACAATTAGTGCGTAAAGGAAGACTTAAGCCGACTAACAAAAGTAAGTCTGCGGCTCTTGATTCCTGCCCTCAAAAACGTGGAGTTTGTACCCGTGTTTACACCACCACTCCTAAAAAACCAAACTCCGCAATGCGTAAAGTTGCACGTGTTCGTTTAACGAATAAGAAGGAAGTGAATGCATACATTCCGGGTGAGGGTCATAACTTGCAGGAGCACTCGATCGTGTTGATCCGTGGTGGAAGGGTAAAAGATCTACCGGGAGTACGTTACCATATTGTGCGTGGAGCATTGGATACATCAGGTGTTGATGGACGTAATCAAAGACGTTCAAAATACGGAACTAAGAAACCAAAAGCAGGTGCAAAAGCAGCTCCGGCTAAAAAATAAAATCAACAAATAACGAATTAAGCCGAGTAACGAATCATAGCTTAATTCGCATTCAGAGAAACAGAAAACATAGATTAGCCCCGAAAGGGCCCCCTTCGGGGTAAATTAGTACAGATTAGTAATTAGTAGTCATGAGAAAGACCAAAGCAAAAAAGAGAATTCTTCTACCGGATCCAAAATTTAACGATATCCTCGTTACACGTTTTGTGAACAACTTAATGTATGATGGTAAAAAAAGTACATCGTATGATGTATTTTACGAAGCCATTGATCTTGTTCAAAAAAGAACTGAACAAGACGGATTAGAACTGTTCAAAAAAGCATTGAGTAATGTTACTCCTGCTGTTGAAGTTCGTAGCCGCAGAGTTGGTGGTGCTACATTCCAGATCCCTTCAGAAATTCGTCCGGAAAGAAAACTTTCTATGGGAATTAAATGGTTGATCTTATTTGCACGTAAACGCAATGAAAAATCAATGGGGCAAAAATTAGCCGGTGAAATTGTTGCTGCTGCTAAAGAAGAAGGCGCTGCTTTTAAAAAGAAAGAAGATGTTCATAAAATGGCAGAGGCGAATAAAGCATTCTCACATTTCAGATTTTGATGATATTGTTAGGGAGAAAGCTGAAAGCTATCGACCGTTACAAGATCACATCCCGTAAAGCGGGATAATAATTACAAAAAGAAAAAAGAAGGAATTACAAAATGGCAGATTTAAAATATACAAGAAACATAGGGATTGCAGCTCATATTGATGCAGGTAAAACCACTTGTACAGAACGTATTCTTTATTATACAGGTGTAAACCATAAAATTGGTGAAGTACACGATGGAGCAGCTACTATGGATTGGATGGTTCAGGAACAAGAACGTGGGATAACCATCACCTCTGCGGCAACTACTTGTTTTTGGAAATACAGGAACAATCAATACAAAGTGAATATCATTGATACTCCCGGCCACGTTGACTTTACAGTAGAAGTGAACCGTTCATTGCGTATTCTTGATGGTTTGGTTTTCTTGTTCTCTGCCGTTGATGGTGTTGAACCTCAATCAGAAACAAACTGGCGTTTAGCAAATAATTATAATGTAACCCGTATTGGTTTCGTAAATAAAATGGACCGTTCAGGTGCAGATTTTTTAAAGGTTGTAGGACAAGTGAAAGAAGTATTGGGTGGAAATCCATTACCATTACAATTGCCTATCGGTGCTGAAGAAACTTTCATGGGAGTAGTTGATTTAATTAACTTCCGTGGAATTATTTGGAATGAAGAAGATCAAGGAATGACTTTCAAAGAAGTTCCTATTCCAGCAGAAATGATGGATGAAGCTAAAGAGTGGAGAGGTAAATTGTTAGAAGCAATTGCTGAATTTGATGATAGATTGATGGAAAAATTCTTTGTAGATCCTGAATCTCTTACAGAGCGTGAAATTCTTGATGCACTTCGTCAAGCTTGTGTTGCCAATAAAGTGGTACCTATGGTTTGCGGGTCAGCATTTAAAAACAAAGGTGTTCAAACCATGTTGGATCTGGTAATGGAATTAATGCCAAGCCCATTGGATAAAGAAAGTATTAAAGGAACCCATCCTGATACAGAAGAAGAAGTTTCACGTAAACCGGATGTTAAAGAACCATTTACCGCATTGGCATTTAAAATTGCAACCGATCCATTTGTTGGTCGTTTGTGTTTCTTTCGTGCTTATGCAGGTCGTTTAGATGCAGGTTCTTATGTATTAAATACACGTAGCGGCAACAAAGAGCGTATTTCACGTATCTTCCAGATGCATGCTAATAAACAAAATGCAATTGAATTTATTGAAGCGGGGGATATTGGAGCTGCAGTAGGTTTTAAGGATATTAAAACAGGAGATACTTTATGTGATGAAAAACATCCGATTGTATTAGAGGCAATGAATTTCCCTGAGCCTGTAATTGGTGTTGCAATTGAACCGAAGACGCAAGCTGATCTTGATAAATTAGGTGTTTCATTAAATAAATTAGCTGAAGAAGATCCTACATTCCGTGTAAAAACAGATGAAGATAGTGGCCAAACCATCATTAGCGGTATGGGTGAGTTACACTTAGAGATCATTTTGGATCGTTTAAAACGTGAGTTCAAAGTAGAATGTAACCAAGGACCACCACAAGTAGCATATAAAGAAACAATTAATGGCGAAGTACAACATCGCGAGGTTTACAAAAAACAAACCGGTGGTCGCGGTAAATTTGCCGATATACAGGTTGTTATTTCTCCTGTTGATGCTGATTTTGATATGACAACCAAAGCCGGCGGATTACAATTCGTAAATGAAATTTCAGGTGGTAATATTCCACGTGAGTTTATCCCTGCAGTAGAAAAAGGCTTTAAAGCAGCCATGGTAAATGGTGTATTAGCTGGCTACCCGGTTGATAGCTTAAAAGTTCGCTTAATTGATGGTTCTTATCATAACGTGGATTCGGATGCATTATCATTTGAGATCTGTGCCCGTACCGCTTTCCGCGAAGCTTTACCAAAAGCAAAACCTGTATTATTAGAACCAATAATGAAAGTTGAAGTACTTACACCTGAACAAAACATGGGTGATGTTGTGGGCGATTTGAATAAACGCAGAGGAATGATCGAAGGAATGGATTCCAGGGCAGGCTCTCAGGTTATCAAAGCAAAAGTTCCTTTGTCTGAAATGTTTGGATATGTTACAACATTACGTACCATCACTTCAGGCCGTGCGACTTCAACAATGGAATTTTCTCATTATGCAGAAGCAACACGCACTGTATCTGATGAAGTAATTGCAAAAGCAAAAGGTAAAAAAGCTGAAAAAGTATAAGGTTAATTTGATGATTAAGCAATTTGATAATTTAAAATGCAGAGTAAAAAGGAAAATATTATTGTGGAGATGACTTTTCAATTTGCATTGGATATTATTGAATTTTCGGAATTGCTAGAAGCGAAAAGAAGATTTGTTTTAGCAAATCAACTGTTAAGGTCAGGAATTTCTATCGGAGCGAATGTTCGTGAAGCTCAAAATGCTGAAAGTAAGGCTGATTTTATTCACAAGATGAAAGTTGCCGCTAAAGAGGCTGATGAGTCAGAATATTTATTGTTGTTGTGTAAGCAAGCTAAATCGTATCCCAAAAATGAAGTGCTGTTAGATAAAATTGCTTCTATAATTAAAGTCTTGTCCAAAATAATAGGATCATCTAAACGAAATGACAATTTTCAAATTACCGAATCAGCAAATCAACAAATTAATAATCGTTCTTTAAATTAAAACTATGAGCCAAAAAATCAGAATCAAATTAAAATCTTACGACTTCAACTTAGTTGACAAGTCTGCAGAAAAAATTGTTAAAACTGTGAAATCAACAGGTGCTGTTGTAAGTGGACCGATTCCATTGCCAACACATAAAAAGATTTATACTGTTTTGCGTTCACCGCACGTTAACAAAAAAGCGCGTGAACAATTTCAATTGTGTTCATATAAAAGATTATTGGATATCTATAACTCCACTTCAAAAACAGTAGATGCTCTTATGAAACTAGAGTTGCCAAGCGGTGTAGAAGTTGAGATCAAAGCATCGTAATTTTTAATTTGTAATTAATAATTTTTAATTTATATAAAATGTCTGGAATAATAGGTAAAAAAATTGGAATGACCAGTGTTTTTGGTGCCAATGGTAAATACATACCATGCACAGTTATAGAAGCCGGTCCTTGCGTTGTTACGCAAGTAAAAACCTTAGAGAAAGACGGATATGCATCTGTGCAATTGGCATTTGATGAGAAGAAAGAAAAACATACTTCTTCTGCCATGAAAGGCCATTTCGCAAAAGCATCAACTACACCTAAGCGTAAAGTGGTTGAATTTAAACATTTTGAAACTGAAAAAAACTTAGGGGAAACAGTTTCTGTAGAATTGTTTGCAGAAGGTGATTTCGTTGATGTAGTAGGAACATCAAAAGGTAAAGGTTTTCAGGGTGTTGTTAAACGCCATGGATTTAGTGGTGTTGGACATGGTGGTAAATCCCATGGTCAGCATGACAGGGAAAGAGCTCCAGGATCATTGGGTGCATCTTCATGGCCATCACGCGTGTTCAAAGGAATGCGAATGGGTGGCAGAATGGGTGGAGATCGTGTTAAGATCCAAAACCTGGAAGTAGTTAAAATAATCGCTGAAAAAAATCTTTTAATCGTAAAAGGTTCTATTTCAGGATCAAGAGGTTCATACGTTACAATTGAAAAATAAAATGGAAGTATCAATAGTAAATATAAGCGGTAAAGCTACTTCAAAGAAAGTAAGCCTAAACGATGCAATCTTTGGCATCGAGCCCAATGACCATGCTATTTATTTGGATGTTAAACAACATTTAGCAAATAAACGCCAGGGGACTCACAAATCGAAAGAAAGAAATGAGATATCCGGTTCATCTAAAAAAATAAAGAAACAAAAAGGTACCGGTGGAGCCCGTGCAGGTAATATTAAATCGCCAACGATTGTTGGTGGTGGTAGGGCATTTGGCCCTCGCCCAAGAGATTATTCCTTTAAATTGAATAAAAAATTAAAAAGGTTAGCTCGTTTTTCAGCATTAGCTTATAAAGCAAAAGATAAAAATCTTACAGTGCTTGAAGACTTTAGCTTTGACGCCCCTAAAACTCAGAAATATGTTGATTTATTAGGCAATTTGAAGCTATCAGATAAAAAAACCCTACTGGTGTTGGGCGAATCAAATAAAAATATATATTTGTCGTCCCGAAATTTGGGCAACACAAAAGTTGTAACTGTTTCAGATTTAAACACTTACGATATCTTAAACGCTCAAAACCTTCTATTAGTAGAGAGTTCGGTGAAAAAATTAGAGGATATTTTAAAATAGTAATTAAGTTAAATGAGTTAAATAAGGCTATTTTAAAGCAAAAACAGCCCAATTAACCATTAACCAATTAACTGATCAACTTAAATAAGATGAGCATAATAATAAAACCGGTTATAACCGAAAAAATGACAGCACAAGGCGAGAAACACAACCGCTTTGGCTTTGTAGTAGATGCTACTGCTAACAAAGTTCAGATAAAAAATGCTGTTGAAAAACTATATGGTGTTAGTGTTGAGTCTGTAAATACTCAAAACTATATCGGTAAAGTAAAATCTCGTAACACTACTAAAGGTTTAGCGATCGGTAGAGTTAATAAACATAAAAAAGCAGTTGTAACCCTTAAACAAGGTGAAACAATTGATTTTTACGCCAGCATTTAATACCAAACATCCAAAGGGATGTGATAAGAAAATAACTATACAGGTTAGTGACCTGTGAAAATAAAAAAACTAAAATGGCTTTAAAAAAATTAAGACCCTTAACACCCGGACAGCGCTTTAAATTAGCTGCAGACAATTCTGATATTACAGCTGACAGACCGGAAAAAAGTTTGTTAGTTCCCGTAAAAAAATCCGGAGGACGCGACAATACAGGTAAAATGACCATGCGCTACATCGGTGGTGGCCACAAACAACAATACCGTATTATCGATTTCAAAAGAGATAAACAAGGAATTCCTGCAACTGTTAAAACTATTGAGTATGACCCAAACCGTACTGCACGCATCGCTTTAGTGATATATGCTGACGGTGAAAAACGTTATATCGTTGCTCCAAACGGATTGCAAGTTGGACAAAAAGTAGTTTCCGGTAAAGATGCAACTCCTGAAGTAGGAAATGCAATGTTCTTATCCGATGTTCCATTAGGAACTGTAATCCATAATATCGAATTACGTCCCGGACAAGGTGGAATTATGGCACGTAGTGCCGGTTCATATGCACAATTGAGTGCACGTGATGGAAAATATGCAGTTGTGAAAATGCCTTCAGGTGAAACACGAATGGTATTGGTTACCTGTTTAGCAACTATCGGTTCGGTTTCAAATGCCGATCATAATTTGGAAATCAGTGGTAAAGCGGGCCGTTCACGCTGGCAAGGCCGCAGACCGAGAACTCGTCCGGTAGCAATGAATCCTGTGGATCATCCTATGGGTGGTGGTGAAGGAAGAGCATCAGGTGGTCATCCTCGGTCACGCAAAGGTTTACCGGCTAAAGGATACAAAACACGTTATCCGAAAAAAGCATCAAATAAATACATCATCGAAAGAAGAAAGAAATAAAAATTGTATAAAGTATCAAGTACAAAGTATCAAGAGCTTTTGACTTAGAACTTAAAACTTAAAACTTAAAAATGGGACGTTCATTAAAAAAAGGACCTTTTATAGATTGGAAGCTGGAGAAAAAACTAAATGCTTTACAAGCATCAGGTAAAAAAACAGTTATTAAAACCTGGTCACGCAGATCAATGGTTTCTCCTGATTTCGTAGGATTGACAGTAGCGGTGCACAATGGAAATAAATTCATTCCTGTGTATGTAACTGAAAACATGGTTGGACACAAATTCGGTGAATTTGCGCCGACACGCACTTTCAGAGGTCACTCAGGTAACAGAGATAAGGCAGCGGGATCAGCAGCACCAGCACCGGCACCGGCACCTTCAAAATAAGATATTAAGATAAATGATATATAACAATGGGAGTTAGAAAACAAAACGCAGCAGACGCACGCAAAGAGGCAAATAAAAGCAGATATTTTGCTATATTAAGAAATTGCCCTACATCTCCTCGTAAGATGAGATTGCTTGCTGACTTGATCAGAGGTAAAGAAGTGTATCTGGCATTGAATATTTTAAAATTCAATCCAAAAGAAGCTTCCGGAAGATTGGAAAAATTATTGACTTCAGCGATTTCAAACTTTGAAGCAAAAACAGGACAACGTCCTGAGGACAGCAATCTTGTTGTGAAAGAAGTTACTGTTGACAGCGGAATGCAAATGAAACGCTTAAGAACTGCTCCCCAAGGCCGTGCTAACAGAATCAGAAAACGCTCTAACCACGTTACATTAGTGGTTGACACAAAAGCAGAAGAAGCAAAAAAAGAAAAAGTAACAAAAACAAAAACAGAACAATAATATAATGGGACAAAAAGCAAATCCAATAGGCTTACGTTTAGGCATCATTAAAGGATGGGATTCTAACTGGTATGGCGGAAAAAATTTTTCTGACAAATTAGTTGAAGATCATAAGATCAGAACTTACTTAAAAGCGCGTTTAGCGAAAGCAAGCATTTCTAAAATTGTGATCGAAAGAACAGTTAAAATCATTACTGTTACCATCAATACTTCTCGTCCCGGAATTATTATTGGTAAAGGTGGTCAGGAAGTTGACAAGATTAAAGAAGAATTAAAAAAGATCACTAAAAAAGATATTCAGATCAACATTTTTGAAATAAAACGCCCCGAGTTGGATGCACGTTTAGTTGCAGATAGCATTGCCCGTCAAATTGAAGGACGTATCTCTTTCCGTAGAGCAATTAAAATGGCGGTAGCATCAACAATGCGTATGGGTGCTGAAGGTATTAAAGTAAAATGTTCAGGCCGTTTAGCAGGGGCTGAAATGGCACGTGTTGAAGGTTATAAAGAAGGACGTACTCCTTTGCATACATTACGGGCTGATATTGATTACGCTTTGGGTGAAGCGCATACAACATATGGCCGTATCGGTGTAAAAGTCTGGATCTGCAAGGGTGAAGTATTTGGTAAACGCGATCTTTCTCCAAACATCGGAAACGCTGCTGCGGGATCGAAAGACGGTAAAAGCGGAGCGCCAAAAGGAGGAAATCCAAAATTTGATAAACGCGGACCAGGCGGACCAAGAAAAGGTGGAAACGACAACAGAGGAGAAAAAAGAAGATAGTCAAACGAATTTGATAAAGAACAAAAGGATTAATTGATATAATACTTAGAAGAAAATGTTACAGCCTAAAAGAACCAAATTTAGAAAGATGCACAAAATGAAAATGAAAGGCAACGCAAAGCGTGGCGATCAGCTTTCATTCGGTTCATTCGGCCTAAAGGCAACTGAAGGATGCTGGGTTACAGCTCGTCAGATAGAAGCGGCACGTGTTGCAGTTACACGTTTCATGAAACGTGAAGGTCAATTATGGATCCGTGTATTCCCTGACAAACCAATTACAAAAAAACCTGCGGAGGTTCGTATGGGTAAAGGAAAAGGTTCACCTGAATATTGGGTGGCGGTAGTGAAACCGGGACGTATCATTTTTGAAGCAGAAGGTGTTCCGGTAGATGTAGCGAAAGAAGCATTGCGCTTAGCGGCTCAAAAATTACCTGTAACAACTAAATTTATTGTAAGAAGAGATTACGCAGCAGAACACGCATAATAATTAGATTAATAAGAACATGAAACAAGCAGATATAAAACAACTTTAAAAGTGCGATCTTCGTGAAAGAATTAAAGAAGAAAAATGTGCTTTAGCAAAATAAAAGCTGAACCACGCAGTATCTCCTATTGAAAATCCTGCAAAGATCACACATAGCAGAAAAACAGTAGCCAGATTACAAACAGAATTTCGCTCAAGAGAATTAGCGAAAATTAAAAAATAGATATGAGATATGAGATATGAGATGTTAGATAATCTCAAATCTCAGATCTCAAGTCTGAAATCTAATAAAAATGGAAGAAAGAAATTTTAGAAAAGAAAAAATTGGCTTGGTGACCAGCAATAAAATGGCAAAGTCAATTGTAGTATCAGTTGAACGTAAAGTAAAACATCCGAAATACGGAAAGTTTGTGAACAAAACAACTAAGTTCACTGCGCACGATGAAGCCAATACCTGCAACATCGGTGATACTGTAAAAATTATGGAAACACGCCCTATCAGCAAAAATAAATGCTGGAGACTGGTAGAAGTAATTGAAAGAGCTAAATAAAAATGAATTAGAAATTATAGATTATAAATTATAAATGGCTGGTCTATAAAATTCATAATTCACAATTCATAATTTATAATTTTTTAAGAAAAAATGGTACAACAGGAATCAAGATTAATAGTAGCAGATAACAGCGGTGCAAAAGAAGTACTTGTTATCCGTGTACTTGGCGGAACTAAAAAAAGATATGCTTCTATTGGCGACAAAGTGGTAGTAACTGTAAAACATGCATTGCCATCAGGTAACATAAAAAAAGGAGCTGTATCAAAAGGTGTAGTAGTAAGAACGAAAAAAGAGATCAGACGTCCGGATGGTTCTTATATCCGTTTTGATGACAACGCAGTTGTATTATTAAATGCCACTGACGAGTTAAGAGGTACCCGTATTTTCGGACCTGTTGCCCGTGAATTAAGAGATAAACAATTTATGAAAATCATTTCACTTGCACCGGAAGTGCTTTAGTGAATAATAAATAGAACAATGCAATCAAAATTAAATATCAGAAAAGGCGATCTAGTTAAAGTAATTGCCGGTGATTCAAAGGGTCAGGAAGGCAAAGTATTGTCTGTTGACAGAGTTAAGAATCGCGCTTTTGTTGAAGGCGTTAGTATGGTTTCCAAACATACCAAACCAAGCGCAAAAAATGCACAAGGCGGAATCGTGAAACAAGAGTCTTCAGTTCACATCTCTAATTTAATGCTGATAGAAGCAGGAACCGGTAAACCTACCCGTGTAGGACGCAAATTAGATGAAAAGACCAACAAACTAGTACGTTACTCAAAAAAATCAGGGGAGGTAATTAAATAATGGCTAAGTATTCACCACGCTTAAAGAACAAGTATAAAGCGGATGTAGTTCCTGCTTTACAAAAAAAATTTGGTTACAGCAGTTCAATGCAGGTACCAAAAATAGAAAAGATCTGTCTTAACCAGGGAGTTGGAGATGCTGTTTCTGATAAAAAATTGATTGAAGGTGCCATCAAAGAAATGAGCACTATCAGTGGTCAGAAAGCAGTTTCTACTGTTTCTAAAAAAGACATCTCTAACTTCAAACTTCGTAAAGGAGTTCCGATCGGGGTAAGAGTTACATTACGTGGCGATACCATGTATGAATTTTTAGACAGATTAATTTCCGTTGCTTTACCACGTATCCGTGATTTCAGAGGGATCAATGAGAAAGCATTTGATGGCCATGGAAATTACACTTTAGGTGTTACTGAGCAGATCATTTTCCCGGAGATCGATATTGACAAAGTGAACAAGATCATGGGTATGGATATTACAATTGTTACCACTGCTAAATCTGATAGTGAAGCATTGGCTTTGTTAAGTGAATTTGGATTACCGTTTAAAAATCAGAAAAAATAAAATTAAGGAATTAGTCCCGTACGTACGAGACTAAATCACAAATCCTAAATAAGAAAATAGAATGGCAAAAGAATCAATGAAAGCAAGAGAAGTTAAACGTAAGAGACTTGCTGACCTTTACGCTGAAAGAAGAGCTGCATTAAAAGCGGCAGGTGATTCAGTAGGATTACAAAAACTTCCAAGAGCATCATCTCCGGTTCGTCAACGTAACCGTTGCAAACTAAGCGGACGCCCCAGAGGTTATATGCGCCAGTTTGGTATTTCGCGTAACTTTTTCCGCGAAATGGCTTTGGACGGTTTGATTCCGGGAGTAACAAAATCAAGCTGGTAAAACCTCTCCCCTCAATCCCCTCTCCCTAAGAGAGGGGGCAATAAGTGAGATACTTAAAAAAATAAGAGAATATAAATTTATAGTAGTAATGTATAATAATATAAAATAAACGTATGAGTTACTCACCTCCTACCTCTCCCCTTCTTGGGGGAGAGATTAAGAGAGGGGCTTGTATAATTATCCTGCGTGCGGGATAACATATAAAACAAAAAAAATGACAGATACAATTGCAGATTACCTCACCAGAGTGAGAAATGCTATCAAAGCAAACCACAGAATCGTAGAAATTCCTTCTTCTAACTTAAAAAAAGAGATCACCAAGATCTTATTTGAAAAAGGCTACATCCTAAGTTACAAATTTGAAGATTCAACAACTCAGGGAGCTATTAAAATAGCTTTGAAATACCATCCTGTTACAAAACAACCGGCTATTAAAAACCTGGAAAGAGTGAGTTCTCCCGGCTTACGTAAGTACACCGGTTCTCAAAAATTACCACGTGTATTGAACGGGTTAGGTGTTGCCATCATTTCTACTTCAAAAGGTGTTATGACCGATAAAGAAGCGAAAACACAAAAAGTAGGTGGCGAAGTATTGTGTTATGTATATTAAAAGTTCAAAGTGATAAGTTCAAAGTTGTAAGTAAAACAACTTGACTTAAAACTTACTACTTAAAACTATAAAACTTAAAAGAATGTCAAGAATAGGTAAATTACCAATCGCACTTCCAAAGGGAGTAGAAGTAAGTGTTTCTGATAAAAACTTAGTAACTGTAAAAGGTGCAAAAGGCACTTTAACACAAGCTATGGATTCAGGTGTAACTGTTAAAAACGAAAATGGAGTATTAACATTAACACGTGCAACCGATCAAAAACGCCACAAAGCATTACATGGCTTGTATCGTGCATTATTGGCTTCAATGGTAAAAGGTGTGAATGAAGGATATAAAACTGAACAAGAATTAGTGGGTGTTGGTTACCGTGCTGCGAACAAAGGGCAATTATTGGAATTAACGTTGGGTTACTCACATAACGTATCATTTGATCTGCCAAAAGAAATTAAGGTATCAACTGCTACTGAAAAAGGAAAAAACCCTACTATTATTATGGAATCTGCAGATAAGCAATTGCTTGGAATGGTAGCTGCTAAAATACGTTCATTGCGCAAACCTGAACCATACAAAGGAAAAGGTATCAAGTTCGCTAATGAACAATTGAGAAGAAAAGCTGGTAAATCAGCTGGTAAATAAATAGTTAATGGTTAACAGTTATCAGTAAAACCGATAACCAATAACCAATAACCAATAACAATAAAAAAAATGGGAACAACAAAAGAATTCAGAAGAAGCAGAATTAAGCACCGCATCCGTAAGGTAGTAAATGGTGATGCTAAAAGTCCAAGACTTTCTGTTTTTAGAAGCAACAAAGGAATTTATGTTCAGTTGATCGATGATGTTTCAGGCAAAACACTTGTTGCAGCGTCATCATCAGACAAAGCTTTTGAAAAAACAAAAGGCAATAAAATCGACCAGGCTAAATTAGTTGGTAAAACTATTGCTGAAAAAGCTACCAAGGCAGGTATTGAGACAGTTCGTTTTGATAGAAACGGATATTTGTACCATGGGCGTGTAAAATCATTAGCAGAAGGTGCTCGTGAAGCAGGACTGAAATTTTAAAAATTACAAATTGAAAATTAAAGATTAAAGATTGAATCCCGATAGCTATTGGGACTAAATCCTAAATTTTGAATCTAAAAATAAAAAAATGTCAAACGCAAACATTAAAAGAGTAAAATCAAGCGACATCGAACTGAAAGATAAGCTGGTGAGCATTCAACGTGTAACTAAAGTTACCAAAGGTGGTAGAAACTTTACCTTTTCAGCTATTGTTGTAGTTGGAAACGAAAAAGGTATCGTTGGATACGGCTTAGGGAAAGCAAAAGAAGTTACCGATGCAATTACTAAAGGTATTGATGATGCCAAAAAGAATTTAATTAAAGTGGCAATTGTGAAAGGTACTGTACCTCACGAACAATACGGTAAATTCAGCGGATCATTGGTGTTCTTAAAACCTGCTGCTCATGGTACTGGTGTTATTGCCGGTGGTGCGATGCGCGCTGTGTTAGAAAGCGTTGGTGTAACAGATGTATTGGCAAAATCAAAAGGTTCGTCAAACCCTCATAACGTGGTAAAAGCTACAATGGATGCTTTGACAAAAATGCGCGATGCAGCAACTGTTGCGCAGCAAAGAGGTATTTCAATGGAAAAGGTATTCAACGGATAGTATAACGGTTAACAGTTATCAGTTAATAGTTTACCCATTAACCGATAACCGATAACAAATAACCAAACAAGATGGCAAAAATTAAAATAAAACAAATTAAAAGCGGGATCGATCGCCCGGAGCGTCAAAAACGTACCTTGCGCGCATTGGGTTTCAAAAAACTGAACCAAACCCTGGAAAAAGAGGCAACTCCACAGATCCTAGGAATGATCGATGCAGTATCTCATTTGGTTGCGGTAGTAAAATAAAATTAATGAATTAGTGAAATAGGGATTTAGAGAATTACAAAATCTCCAACTCTCTAAATCAACAAATCAATAAATAGAAAAGATGAACTTAAGTAACTTAACACCGGCAGAAGGTTCGGTAAAAAACGCAAAAAAACGTATCGGCAGAGGCCAGGGATCCGGTAAAGGCGGAACATCTACAAAAGGCCACAAAGGTGCTCAATCACGTTCAGGGTACTCTGCTAAAAGAGGTTTTGAAGGCGGGCAAATGCCATTGCAAAGACGTGTTCCTAAATTCGGATTTAAAAATATCAACCGTGTGGAATATCGCGGGATCAACCTGGATGTTATTCAGGGATTACTTGATAATAACAAAATAAGCACTATTGATATTGAATTTTTGATCTCTAAAGGATTGGCTCATAAAAATGATAAAGTGAAAGTATTAGGTCGCGGTGAGTTAAAATCAAAAGTTGAAGTAAAAGTACATGCGTTCTCAGCTTCTGCAAAAACAGCTATTGAAGCAAAAGGCGGAGCAGCAGTATCAATTGAAAAGGCAGTTGAAAAAGCATAACTAATTACAGTAAAACTGTTTTATGAAAAATTTAATAAATACATTAAGAAATATCTGGAAGATCGATGATCTAAGAGTGCGTATACTTAATACTCTTGGATTTATTTTGGTCTACCGTTTAGGTTCTTATATTGTTCTTCCGGGAGTTAATTCCGATGCGCTTTCTACTGCAAACTCAGGAGCTAACGAAGGAATTGTAGGTTTGATCAACATTTTCGCAGGTGGTGCATTTTCACGTGCATCCATTTTCGGCTTGGGTATCATGCCTTACATCTCTGCCTCTATCGTTATCCAGTTATTGGGAATGGCATTGCCTTATTTCCGTAAACTGCAAATGTCAGGCGAAAGCGGAAGAAAGAAGATCAACCAATTTACCCGCTTTTTAACTGTAGTGATTACTTTGTTTCAAGCTCCGGGTTATATCGCTTCACAAATAACAAATAAAGCCGGTGTTGTAACAGACCCAAGTACATTCTGGTGGGCTCAATCGGTTTTGATATTGATCACCGGAACTATGTTTGTAATGTGGTTGGGTGAAAAGATCACCGATAAAGGTATTGGTAATGGTATCTCCATCATTATCATGATCGGTATCATTGCACGTTTACCATTTGCGTTTGTTGCTGAATTTGGTGCCCGTTTAGGTGGTGAAGGCGGAGGTTTGATCATGTTATTGATCGAATTGGTATTGTTGATGCTCGTAATTATCAGTTCTATTTTGTTGGTGCAGGGCACACGTAAGATACCGGTACAATTCGCGAAAAAAATTGTAGGTAATAAGCAATATGGCGGTGTACGCCAATACATTCCTTTAAAGGTAAATGCTGCAGGTGTAATGCCGATCATCTTTGCTCAGGCAATTATGTTCATTCCATTAACCATTGCAGGTTTCTCACAATCAGAAACATTATCCGGTTTTGTTGGAACATTCTCCAATCACTACGGATTCTGGTACAACTTTGTATTCGCATTAATGATCATCATCTTTACTTATTTCTATACTGCCATTACCGTTAATCCTAATCAGATGGCGGAAGACATGAAACGTAACGGCGGTTTTGTACCGGGAGTAAAACCGGGTAAAAAAACAGCTGAATTCATTGACAGCGTAATGTCACGCATTACCTTGCCGGGATCTATTTTCCTTGCTATTGTAGCAATATTGCCTGCATTTGCGGTTCAAATGAACATTAACCAGGAATTCGCGCAATTTTATGGCGGAACATCATTACTGATCTTAGTAGGTGTTGTGCTGGATACATTACAACAAATTGAAAGTCATTTATTAATGCGTCATTATGATGGATTGATGAAAACAGGAAGGATCAAAGGTCGTTCTTCCATGAGCATGACTACAGCTTAATACAGAGAGGAGATATGAAACGTGTCGAAAGCCCTGTATTATAAGACCAAAGAAGAAATTGAATTAATAAGAGATAGTTCTTTACTTGTTGCAAAAACTTTAGCCGAAGTAGCGAAAGTTATTAAACCCGGAGTCACCACTTTATCATTGGATAAAATTGCTTACGAGTTTATTAATGATCACAAAGCAGTTCCTGCTTTTTTGAATTACAACGGTTTTCCAAACTCCTTGTGCATTTCAGTAAATTCACAAGTGGTACACGGAATACCGGGTGAGTATGAATTAAAGGATGGGGATATTGTTTCGGTGGATTGCGGAGTAGTTAAAAATAATTTTTTTGGCGATTCAGCATACACCTTTGCTATTGGTAAGGTAAGTCCTGAAGTATTAAACCTTCTGAAGATTACCAAAGAAAGCCTTTACAAAGGAATTGAAATGGCAATAGTTGGTAAACGTATAGGAGATATTGCGGAAGCAGTTCAATCCTATGCCGAAGAAAATGGTTACTCTGTTGTGCGGGAATTAGTAGGGCATGGTATTGGAAAGAATCTTCACGAAGCACCTGAAGTACCAAATTATGGTAAAAGAGGAAGTGGATTGAAGCTACAGGAAGGATTAGTAATTGCTATTGAGCCAATGATCAATTTAGGTAAAAAAGCAATAAAACAGGACAATGACGGATGGACAATAGTTACGGCAGATAAATTACCATCAGCCCACTTTGAACATACCGTAGCAATTGGAAGTGAGAAAGCGGATATTTTATCCAGCTTTAAATATATAGAAGAAGCGTTAAAAGAGAATACAGTATATGGCAAAACAAGCGTCAATTGAGCAAGACGGAACAATTTTAGAAGCATTATCAAACGCAATGTTTCGTGTTGAGCTTGAAAACGGACATGTTATTACAGCTCACATTTCCGGGAAAATGCGCATGCACTATATAAAAATATTAACCGGTGATAAAGTAAAAATTGAAATGTCGCCATACGATTTAACAAAAGGCAGAATATCATACAGGTACAAATAAACGGATATTGGATATTGGATGTTAGACAGTTCTAACATCTAAAATCTGACATCTAAAATCTAAGAGAAATGAAAGTAAGAACATCAATTAAAAAAAGAAGTGTTGATTGCAAGATCGTTCGCAGAAAAGGGCGCTTATATATCATCAACAAAAAAAATCCGAAATTCAAACAAAGACAAGGATAATTGAAATTATAAATTGAAAATTATAAATGAAAAATTAAATGCATTTGTAATTGAAAGTAATTTATAACTCATAATTCATAATTTATAATTATAAAAAAAATGGCAAGAATTGCAGGTATTGATTTACCAAACAACAAAAGAGGAGAAATAGGCTTAACCTATATTTATGGTATTGGCCGTAGCTCTGCTAGAAAAGTATTAAAAGAAGCAGGCATTGATGTAAACATAAAAGTACAGGATTGGAATGATGCGCAGTTAACCGCTATCCGTAACATCCTTACTGATAAATACAAATTAGAAGGTGCTTTACGTTCGGAAGTACAATTGAGCATTAAGCGATTAATGGATATTGGCTCTTACAGAGGGATCCGCCACCGTGTGGGTTTACCTGTACGCGGACAAACAACCAAAAACAACGCACGTACCAGAAAAGGTAAGCGTAAAACAGTTGCTAACAAGAAAAAAGTAACAAAATAGATGTGAGTATTGAGTATTGGGATGTGAGATTGCTCACGTCTCAAATCTCAAATCTCAAATCTCAAATCTCAAAAAATGGCAAAACAACAAAGTGCAACGGCTCCTGTAGTAAAAGCAGCAGCTAAAAAAAGAGTGGTAAAAGTAGATGCAGTGGGCGAAGCTCATATCAATGCTACTTTTAACAACATCATTATTTCATTGACCAATCTTTCCGGGCAAGTTATTTCCTGGTCAAGCGCAGGTAAAATGGGATTCCGTGGTTCAAAAAAGAACACCCCTTATGCGGCTCAGTTAGCTGCTCAGGATTGTGCTAAAGTGGCTCACGACAACGGTTTAAGAAAAGTAAAAGTATTTGTAAAAGGACCGGGTGCAGGACGTGAGTCAGCCATCCGTACTCTTGCAGGTAACGGAATAGAAGTAACTGAAATTATGGATATCACTCCTATTCCGCATAACGGTTGTCGTCCACCAAAAAGACGCAGAGTTTAAAAATTTATAATTCACAATTTATTATTTATAATTCAAAAAGAAATGGCAAGATACATTGGCCCCAAATCAAGAATAGCAAGAAAATTTAAAGAACCAATTTTTGGTCCTGATAAAGCATTGGAAAAAAAGAACTACCCTCCGGGAATGCACGGTTTATCAAAAAAACGTTCTAAGCAATCGGAGTACGCTGTTCAGTTGCAAGAAAAACAAAAAGCAAAATACACCTATGGTATTTTAGAGCGTCAGTTCGCTAAAACATATACTATGGCACAACGTGCTCACGGAGTTACGGGTGAAGTATTATTGCAATTGATCGAATCACGCCTGGATAACGTTGTATATCGTATGGGTATTTCTCCAACACGCAGTGGTGCACGTCAATTGGTAGGACATCGCCACATTACCGTTAACGGAACAGTAGTGAACATCCCTTCTTTTATCTTAAAAGCAGGTGATACTGTAGGAGTTCGCGAACGTTCAAAAACATTAGAAGTGATTAACAATGCTATATCAGGAGCTTCTAACAAATATCCCTGGATGGATTTTGATAAAACATCCATGACAGGTAAATTCATTTCAGTGCCTGAAAGATCTCAGATACCTGAAAACATTAAAGAACAACTGATTGTCGAGTTGTACTCGAAATAAACTGTTATCAGTTAATGGTTATCAGTTGTTGCTGATCACTATTGACTAATAACCCATAATTAATAACTATTAACTATAAACTAAATATAAAACAACATGGCAATTTTAGCTTTTCAAAAACCCGATAAGGTAATAATGATTAACTCCAGCGAAACTGAAGGACAATTTGAATTCCGTCCTTTAGAGCCTGGTTATGGTATTACAGTAGGTAATGCTTTACGCAGAATTTTATTGTCATCGCTTGAAGGCCATGCAATTACTACCGTAAAGATTGAAGGTGTTGATCATGAATTTTCAACGATTAAAGGTGTTACTGAAGATATAACTGAAATTATCTTAAACCTTAAACAAGTACGTTTCAAAAAACAAATTGAAACAACTGACTTTGAAAAAGTTACTGTTACTATTTCCGGAAAAAATCAATTAACTGCTGGTGATATCGGTAAATTTACCTCCGGTTACCAGGTATTAAATTCAGATCTTGTGATCTGTAACATGGAATCAAATGTTAAATTGAAATTGGAATTAACAATTGATAAAGGCCGTGGTTATGTTCCAGCTGAAGAGAACAAACCTGTAAACTCAAGCTCAGGATTAATTCCTATCGATTCTATTTATACACCTATCAAAAACGTACAATACAGTATCGAGAATTTCCGTGTGGAGCAAAAAACAGATTATGAAAAACTGATCATGAACATCGTTACTGATGGTTCAGTTCATCCTAAAGAAGCGTTAAAAGAGGCTGCGAAGATCCTTATTCACCACTTCATGTTATTCTCTGACGAGCGTATTACATTGGATACTGAAGATAAAATGGCGACTGAAGAGTTTGATGAAACATCATTACACATGCGCCAATTATTGAAAACCAAATTGATCGATATGGACCTTTCAGTACGTGCATTGAATTGCTTAAAAGCTGCTGATGTGGAAACACTTGCTGATCTTGTTTCTTTCGCGAAACATGATCTATTGAAATTCCGCAATTTCGGTAAAAAATCATTGACTGAATTAGAAGACCTGGTTGCTAACAAAGGTTTGACTTTTGGAATGAACCTTGCAAAATATAAATTAGAAAAAGAATAATTAGATATTGGATTTTAGATATTGGATTATTATAGTCTAACATCTAATATCTAACATCTCAATACTTAAAGAAAATGAGACACGGAGATAAAGTAAATAATTTAGGCAGAAAAAGCGCTCACCGCAAAGCGATGTTAGCGAATATGGCTAGTTCATTGATCCTGCACAAACGCATCAATACTACCCTTGCTAAAGCGAAAGCGTTGAGAGTATATGTTGAACCTATTTTGACAAAATCAAAAAGCGATTCAACGCACTCAAGACGTACTGTATTTGCTTATTTAGGCAATAAAGAAGCGGTTGATATGCTTTTTAAGGATGTAGCTACCAAAATAGCTGACCGTCCGGGTGGATACACCAGGATCCTTAAAACAGGCGGCCGTCCGGGTGACAATGCTGATATGTGCTTTATTGAGCTTGTTGACTTCAATGAAAACATGTTAAGCGCTAAAGCTCCTGCTAAAGCTAAAACATCAAGACGTGGCGGTAAAAAGAAATCAACAGAGGCAACGGCTAAAACCACTGCTAAAAAAGAAGATCCAACGGAATCAACAGATGAAGCTCCAAAAAGTGAATAAATTGTTAGATTAAAATTTTAATTCTAAAGAAGGATAAAGTAATTTTGCTTTATCCTTTTTTTTGCCTCACCCCCACCCCTCTCCTGGAGGAGAGGGGTGTAAAAATGATAGAGAGAA
Organism: Bacteroidota bacterium; assembly: GCA_052389695.1. Taxonomy (GTDB): domain Bacteria; phylum Bacteroidota; class Bacteroidia; order 2-12-FULL-35-15; family 2-12-FULL-35-15; genus 2-12-FULL-35-15. The sequence goes on from JBQTHQ010000083.1 coordinate 38,243, forward strand.
AAATGAAGTATACAGCTAAAGCCTCCGCAATTTTATTACTTGAAGACGGTAAAGTATTTTACGGCAAAGCCGCCGGAAAGATCGGTATTGCTACCGGTGAGATCTGTTTTAATACGGGCATGACCGGTTACCAGGAAATTTTTACAGATCCCTCCTATTTCGGGCAGATTATTGTTACTACCAATGTACATATTGGTAATTATGGGGTAAATAATGATGAAGTAGAATCAGATTCTATAAAAATTGCAGGGCTGGTATGTAAACAGTTCAGTGAATTCCATTCCCGCAAACGTTCCAATGGCTCTTTAAAAGATTATTTTGTAAACGACAATATAGTTGCTATCTCCGATGTGGATACGCGCGCCATTGTAAGATATATACGTGATAAAGGAGCAATGAACTGTATTATCTCTTCCGAAACACAGGATGTAAAAATATTGCAGGAAAAATTAGCTAAAGTCCCTTCTATGATAGGTTTAGAGCTTTCCTCCAAAGTAAGCACCAAGAAGCCTTATTTTGTAGGCGATCCAAATGCCACTTACAAAGTAGCGGTAACTGATTACGGTGTAAAGAAAAATATTTTACGCTCCTTAGCTGAGCGCGGTTGCTATTTACAGGTATTCCCAATGAAAACCACTTTTGAAGAAATGCTTAAATGGAACCCTGACGGATTTATGATCTCCAATGGCCCCGGCGATCCATCGGTTATGAAAGAAGAAGTGGCCCAGGTTAAAAAAATGATCAACTCCCCTATTCCAACCTTTGGAATTTGTTTAGGGCATCAATTGATAGCGGAAGCATCCGGCATCTCTACTTTTAAAATGCATAAAGGGCATCGTGGAATTAACCACCCTGTAAAGAACTTAATTACAGGAAAAAGTGAGATCACTTCCCAAAACCACGGTTTTGGAGTTAAAGCAGAAGATGTTTCCAAAATAAAAAATATGGAAATAACGCACATCAACTTAAATGATAATACCATTGAAGGTTTGCGTTATACTGATAGAAATGTATTCTCCGTACAATATCATCCTGAAGCCTGCCCAGGTCCTTATGATGCACGTTATTTATTTGATGATTTCATTTCGATGATCTCATCAGTGAAAAAGAAAAATAAGAAAACAGCTGTATCAGCTTAAAAATAAAAGTCCTCCCGAAAATCCGGGGGGGATTTTTTGTTTTAAATTAGCTTGAAATATCAGTCGCAAATAAAATATTAACTCATCAAGTAACACAGGAAAACATGAAGCAAATACTTACCATTATATTTTTTATTCAATTCATTTATTCAAATAATTATGCTCAATCAGACTCTGGCGAAGAGGAAATTACCTATATTAAAATATATTCTGTTGAATGGAATCTCAAATCCAAATTAGCCTATACTATAGATAATTTTAAAGATCGTTACAGATATTATTTTGAATATAAAGAAAATAATTTGGAAACTATGTTTATAGATTATGATGATTGCATAGAAAAATTATCTTCTCAAAAAATCATCTCTTCCGACTCAGCATCAGAAGATATGATTAGAGATTATGTAGAATTATATTTTGGAAAAAAGAAAAAAATTGAACTTTTTTTTGATTATAAGGGCAACTATTATTTTCAAAAAAAATGGCATTCCAGAAATGATGGGTTCTATTATACCTTATTTAAATACTTCTCTAATGAAATGATTTCCAAAAAATTAATTGAAGAAGCTAAAAAGAATTTTAAAGATCCTCTTTGGCATAAAGACTAATTTTACGTAACAGGCTCTGCCCTTGTCTATAGACCTATAGTTTTCAACAAACCTTTCTTTATAAGTCAATTAAATACCACTGGACTTTTTTTACGTATTTATCTATTCTTGTGCTAGAAATGTTTATTAACTAAACCCGTCTGTTCCGCCTAAGGCGGATTCGACGGATAAAACACTAAAACATGGAAACTAAAAAAATCGTAATCGGAACGTTAGTAGCCGGAACGGCTATGTTCTTGCTTGGATGGCTTATTTATGGAATAGCATTAGCAGACATGATGCATGAAAGTTGCAACTCCTGCATGGCACGCCCTATGGAAGAAATGATCTGGTGGGCATTGATCATTTCTAATTATGTATGGGGATTACTTTTAACGCTTATTTTAAATTGGTCGGGCAGCTTAACAGTAAACTCGGGAGCTAAGGTTGGAGCAATTGTAGGATTATTAGCCGGCTTAGGTTTTGATCTGAGTATGTATTCAATGACAACCATGTTCGGGAATTTTACGATGATTGCAGTTGATTGTTTAGCTTGGGCAATAATGTTTGGAGCAACTGGATTATTAACAGCCTTAGTAATGAGCAAAATAAAAGCTTAAAACATCTGTTTTCAAAAGGCTTTGAGGCGGAACAGCCTCAAGCCTTTATTATTTTATTTCAGCTCTGATTATTTTAAAAAATTCTTTTACGTCCGGTTGATCCAACTGTATTCCAAACCGTATTTCTTTCCCATAATAATCAAAGGCCAGCTTCTCCCCTGCTATTACCCAATAGGAATTGTTTAAATTTTCTAAAAAGGAATTTTCTTTGGATTGAATTATACGAAGATCTTTTATAAAATCAATTTCAAATACTTTTATTTTGCCTTTTCCGGCCACATCCCGTTTGTAAAAAAATTTGCCATCACACAATTTTATTTTCTCTAATCCAAACTTGCGCCACATGAATGCTTTAAATGTTTTATACTCAAAATAAGCCCAAAAGCCCAGCCAAACAAGAATTGCAGCTTTAGTATCAGGGTCAGTTAAAATAAAATACTGTGCAAGTATAATTATTCCGCTCAATGTCCATAGAAATAACCAGATAAATAAAAATAGATTTTTTGTTTTATCTACCGAAGAAAGGATCACAATGCTTACCTGATCCTCCGTGCGTTTTAAACTGATCCTATTACCAATGTATTCCATATGAATTTCTATTTCAATTTGCTATACGCTGTTACAAGCAAGATTCTTCGCTTCGCTCAGAATGACAATTCAACAAAAATATTTGAAATTATACCGGCTTGTTAACCAGGTTCAACAGAGATTCAAGGATCAACCGTCCGTCTGTATTACTAAGCTCAGCATCAGCAGCGCGCTCAGGATGGGGCATCATACCAAAAACATTTTTTCCTGCATTACATACTCCGGCAATATTTTCAGTTGCACCATTTGGATTGGCTTCGTCAGTAATCTTACCGTTTTCATCACAATAACGAAAGATGATCTGTCCGTTAGCATTCAATTGTTTTAGTGTTTCAGCATCCGCATAAAAACGCCCTTCGCCATGTGCAACGGGAATTTTAAGTGCTTTTCCTTTGGGTACATCAGAAGTGATCAGGGTATCATTATTTTCAGCTTTGATGAACACATTTTTACAAACAAATTTACGCTCCGTGTTGTGTAGCAAGGCTCCCGGAACTAATCCCGCTTCGCATAAGATCTGAAATCCGTTACAAACGCCTAAAACATAGCCACCTTTATTAGCAAACTCAATTACTTTTTCCATAATGGGAGAAAAGCGGGCAATGGCACCCGAACGCAAATAATCTCCATAGGAAAAGCCACCCGGAAGCACAACAAAATCAACGCCTTTAAGATCAGTATCCTTATGCCATAACTCCACTACTTCCTGTTTCATTACATTGCGTAATACATAGATCATGTCCTGATCACAGTTCGATCCGGGGAAAATAACTACTCCAAATTTGCTCATGAGGTTAATATCAAAAATTTATTCAGTAAAGTTAAAAATAAAAAAGCTGGAATAGGAGTCTGTTGGCAGAATGTTTAAAAATAGTACGCCACCAGGTTTACAAAAACAGAGGAAATAAGTAATAAAAATAGCAATTCGGCCCACCATTCCTTTTTAACATTCACAAAAAAGTGGGCACAAAATACTGAGATGGGGATAGCCAATGCAGCAAAGTATTTTATAGAGATTTCAGGAGCGATAAAAATTGAAAAACAGGACAAGAGGAATATCCAGATCATTAGGACAATACCATTTTTCGTCTTTTGTGCCCTGGTACCTAATCCTCCGAATAATTTACCAAATGAAAACAATAAGATCAAACCACCTGTACCCAGCAAAAAATAATAGCTTTGATCGATTTTAACAGTGGTTTCTTCATTTAAAATGGGAAAAAATACCTTGTCGTACCAAAAATAATCCAAGGTACCGTTCCAAAAATAAAAGGTAATGATAAAGATGTAAGGAAGCAGAACCCCAATGAATGAAATTACCCATTCGCGCCAGATAAAGGGGCGTAGCAGGATCAAACTAATTCCCAATAAGGGAAGAAAAACGATATATGGGAAATAAAAAAGCGAAGCAATAGAAACCAGCATTCCTGCATCAAAAACCTGGGAAAAAGCAGTATCCTTTCGATAAGAACTCAACAACTTATTAATGGCAAATAGCAGGAACAGATTAGCAAATAAAGGAGGGTGTAACATCAGCATTCCGCTACTATTGCTCATAAACACAATATAAAGCAATGCCGGCAAATAGGATTGTTTTATTATCACCTCATTTTTAGTAATAATATAATTAAGTACGAAAGCTTCAGCTATAATGAGTAAAAAAGCAATACATGTACTCAGCCAGGGAACTCCTATTAATACACTTGCAATTAACTCATAAAGAGGCATTGTATATCTGACGGGAATAACCGAAGGTGAAATAAATCCAAATACCCATATTGCCAGGGCAATAAATGGGAGGAAAATAAATGAAGAAGCGTTATTGGATTTAAAAAATCGTATAAACATATCTGTGCTTAAAATTAATGTAATTTTTTATGCATTATTGATAAAATTTGTACATTTGAACAGATAAATCATAAAAATTTTAGCTATGACAATGACAGATGTTTTTTACGCAACAGGGGATTTTTTCCAATGGACATTCAAACTAATGAGAGGTTTAGGCAATGGGCCTAACATCTTTTTTTGGTTATTAATAGCCGTGTTGATGGTTATTTGGTTGCGTATGCAGGCTAATTTTAATAAAGAAGCAAAAGAAAAGAACACATTACAATAAAATATTTCCTGACAATAAAAAGCCCCAACTGAATGATCAATTGGGGTTTTTTATTGACCGCTAGAAGCGGGACATACTATTTATAATATATCTTCAAATCTTTCCCAATATCCCTACGATAATATTTCTTTTCATAATTGATCCGATCCACATTTGTAAATGATTTTATAAGTGCCTCATCCATTGTATTTCCAAAAGAAGTAACTGCAATTACTCTGCCTCCATTTGTCAGCACTTTGCTGCCTGTTAATGTTGTACCCGCATGAAAAGCAATACTATCAACTACTTTATCCAACCCCGTGATCTCTTTTCCTTTTTCATACTCCTCGGGGTATCCGCCTGAAACCAGCATTACAGTTGTGGTAAAACGGTGATCCACCTCAATTATTTTTTCATCTAAATTGCCCTTTGCAACACCTTCAAACAAGTCCAGCAGATCAGACTTGATCCTTGGTATTACCACTTCTGTTTCCGGATCACCCATACGAACATTGTATTCAATCACATAAGGCTCTCCATTCATATTCATTAATCCAATGAAAATAAAACCTTTATAAACAATGCCTTCTTTTTTTAAGCCATTGATGGTTGGGATCACTACTTGCTGTTCTACTTTTTTTATAAAAGCTTCATCCGCAAATGGCACGGGGGATATCGCTCCCATTCCTCCTGTGTTTAAACCTACATCGCCTTCTCCGATGCGTTTATAATCTTTTGCAGCGGGCAATATTTTATAGGAATTTCCATCAGTCAACACAAATACTGAAAGTTCAATTCCTTTTAAAAATTCTTCAATCACCACTTTTGCAGATGCATTGCCAAACTTTGCATTAGCAAGCATTTCGGAAAGTTCTTTCTTAGCTTCTTCTAATGTATTTGGAATAACTACTCCTTTACCTGCTGCCAAACCATCCGCTTTTAATACATAAGGAGGATTTAATGTTTCTAAAAATTTTAATCCTTCTGCTAATGTATCTTTTGTAAACGTTTCATATTTAGCGGTAGGGATATTGTGACGAAACATAAAACGTTTAGAAAAATCCTTACTTCCTTCCAGCTGTGCTCCGTCTTTTTGAGGTCCTATAACCGGAATATTTTTCAATTGTACATCCGCTAAAAAGAAATCATGAATTCCCTTAACTAATGGATCCTCAGGCCCAACAACTACCATTGTGATATTATTTTCCAACACGATCTTTTTAACTGCTTCAAAATCAGTTGCTGAAATATTTATATTAGTTCCGCAACTTGCAGTACCTGCGTTGCCGGGAGCAATAAATAATTTACCGATCTTTTTACTTTGTGATAGTTTCCAAGCGAAAGCATGTTCTCGTCCGCCGGAGCCAAGGATCAAAATATTCATTGTCAAAAATTTTTAGCCCCTCCAACCTCCCCTGAAGGGGAGGCTCATAAATTTGCGGAACATATTCGCTACAAAGAAACAAAAAAGCATTAGGATTACATATTTTCCTTACTTAGATTCTAGAAAATTGTTGTTTATCTTTATTATATGATTATACGCCCATCAATTTTCAAAAACGAAAACATCATTGCTGCTCAAAGCACACGCTTGGGCGGAGTAAGTCCTGCTCCTTTTTCATCCATGAACCTGGGATTATCAGTGAATGATACCAGGGAAAATGTGATGAAGAACCGAGAATTATTTTTTAAAGAACTAGGGATTAAATTGGATCAATTGGCCATCAGCAGACAGGTACATGGGAATGATGTACAAGTAGTCAATGAACCAACAACGGAAGGAAATTTTGATGCAAAAATTACAAATAAGCGTAAGATATTTTTAGTGATCTCCGTTGCAGACTGTACTCCTATTTTAATTTATGATACAAAGAATAAGGCCGTAGCTGCCATACATGCGGGTTGGAGGGGTACAGTTGGAAAAATTGTGACCAACACCTTATTGAAAATGAAAGAGCATTATAGCACTCATGGTGCCGATTGCAAAGCATACATTGGCGCTTGTATTGCTTATGAGAACTTTGAAGTGGATAAAGATGTGGCGCAACATTTTGATACTGCCTTCAAACGGTTTGATACTGTTAAAGAAAAATATTTTGTGGATCTAAAAAAAGCGAATAGCCAGCAGTTAATAGATCTTGGTGTATATAAAGAGAATATAGAGATCTCAAATTATTGCAGTGTACAAAACAATGACCTGTTTTTTTCTCACCGAAAAGAAAAAGGAATCACGGGAAGAATGATGGCAGTGATTGGGATGTTTTGACCTCACCCCTAGCCCCTCTCCTTGAAGTCCTTCTCCCTTGGGAGAAGGATTTAGGATGAGGTAGTCGAACAATGAATTTTAATCGTTTCTAATATTTTTTCTAAAGAATCAAAAACTTCTTCGTTTTTAAACCTAATAATTTTCAAGCCTAGATTTTTTAATTCCCCTTCTCTATCTTCATCATATTCTTTCACAAAATCAACATCGTGTACATCTCCATCTAGTTCAATTACAAGCTTATATTCATGACAATAAAAATCAACAATAAACTTTTCTATCGGATGTTGTCTTCTAAACTTAGTACCATTTAATTGTCTTCCTCTCAATACCTGCCATAAGAGTTTTTCAGCATTTGTTTGATTCTTTTTTAACGCTTTGGCATTTTCAAATGTTTTTGAATTGGAATTATAGTGAAATGGTTTATTATTTTTCATAGCGTAATTTTCTACCTCACCCCAACCCTCTCCCTAGGGAGAGGGAGCAGTCCCGAAATGAATTATAGTGAAAGCCTTACAACGGAATATTCCCGTGTTTTTTCTTCGGCAATTTAGCTACTTTATTTTTTAGCATTCCAAAAGCTTTGATCAATTTTTCGCGGGTATCTTCCGGTTTGATCACTTCATCAATATATCCACGTTCAGCGGCACGATATGGATTAGCAAAATGCTCAATATACTCTTCCTCTTTCTTTTTCAGGTCCTTTTCACCTTTGAAAATGATCTCTACCGCCCCTTTTGCACCCATCACAGCGATCTCTGCAGAAGGCCATGCATAATTCATATCAGCTCCAATATGCTTGCTGTTCATTACATCATACGCCCCCCCATATGCTTTTCGTGTGATAACGGTGATACGTGGTACAGTTGCTTCACAGAATGCATACAGTAGTTTTGCGCCATTGGTGATGATGGCATTCCATTCCTGATCGGTGCCCGGTAAAAAGCCCGGTACATCTTCAAATACTAATAATGGAATGTTGAATGAATCGCAAAAACGTACAAAACGTGCGGCTTTAGTAGAGGAATGAATGTCTAATACACCCGCTAAAAATGCCGGCTGATTAGCAACAATACCAATACTTTTGCCTGCAAGACGTCCAAATCCAACAACAATATTCTCGGCAAAATTTTTATGTACTTCTAAAAACGAGTCGGTATCGAGAACCCCATTGATCACATCCCGCATGTCATAGGGCTGATTCGGATTTTCAGGAATCAATTTATTTAATTCAAGGCGTTTTTCACTTCCGGTATTTTCATAACCAACAGCAGGTGCATCATCTTCACAATTCTGAGGCATATAACTCAACAGCGCTTTAATATTATTGATACATTCTATTTCGTTGGCACATGAGAAATGTGTAACGCCTGATTTTGTAGAATGAGTAGATGCTCCTCCTAATTCTTCACTTGTAACTTCTTCATGTGTTACTGTTTTCACCACATTGGGTCCGGTAACGAACATGTATGAAGTGTTTTCCACCATCATAATAAAATCAGTGATGGCTGGTGAATACACTGCACCACCAGCACAAGGCCCCATAATAGCAGAAAGTTGAGGGATCACTCCTGATGCCAACGTATTACGATAAAAAATATCTGCATAACCACCCAATGAAACAACTCCCTCCTGAATTCGAGCTCCCCCACTATCGTTCAAACCGATCACCGGCGCGCCATTTTGCATAGCAAGGTCCATGATCTTGCAAATTTTTTCTGCATGTGTTTCACTCAATGATCCTCCAAACACAGTAAAATCCTGGGAAAATACATATACCAAACGCCCATCGATGGTGCCATAACCGGTCACCACTCCGTCCCCTAAATATTTTTCACGCTCCAGTCCGAACTCAGTAGAACGGTGTGTTACAAACATTCCGATTTCTTCAAATGAACCTTCATCCATTAAAAAGTGTAAACGTTCACGGGCAGTTAGTTTGCCTTTTTTATGTTGTGATTCAATACGTTTATCACCACCTCCTAATTGAGCTTCGGCAATTTTTTTATTCAGTTCTTCAATTTTATTTTTCATCTGGATGTGTATAGCATAAGTTCCAAAAATAGTAAAATATTAATGCTTTTGACTAAAATTAAAGCAAACAATATGTGATGCTATTTTCATACTTTTGTAATGTATAATTTCATAGGAATATTAATGAATATTGAAGAGTTGAGAGATTATTGCCTTTCAAAAAAAGGGGTAGAAGAAACCTTGCCCTTCGGACCTGAAACGCTTGTTTTTAAAGTAATGGGCAAAGCATTTTTACTGACGGGATTGGATGCAAAGCCTTTAGAATTTAATGTTAAATGTGATCCGGAAAAAGCAATTGAGCTACGCGACCGTTACCACTGCGTTAACCCGGGTTATCATATGAATAAAAAGCACTGGAATACGGTTACAATAGATGGGTCAGTAAGCAATAAACAATTATGTGAGTGGATAACCGACTCTTATAATCTTGTGGTGTCCGGACTACCAAAAATTCAACAAAAAAAATTAGTTACTAAATAAGAATAAAATGAAAAACAGTTTACGTTATTTTATCCAGGGATTGATCATTACCGTACCTGTAGTGATCACAGCAATGGTGGTGTACAAAATAATTGATTTTATGGGCTCATTATTGAGTCCCTTTGGCACTATCGTTAGCCCCTTAGTTGATCCCTTTATTGTAATAGCAAGTGCTGTACTATTAATTTCCCTGGTGGGGTTATTAGGTTCATCCATAATTTTACGTCCAATGTTCAGTTTTTTCAACCATGCAATGGAGCACACTCCGTTCATCAAGACTGTATATTCTTCTATCAAGGATCTTTTATCTGCATTTGTAGGAAGTAAAAAGCGCTTTAACAAGCCCGTATTAGTTACAATTAATAAGGAGAACAATATCCAGCAATTAGGCTTTATTACACAGGAAGACCTGAGCGAACTACATTTAAACCCGGGAACTGTAGCTGTATATGTACCTCTATCCTATTCACTTTCAGGGAATTTGTTGATCGTTCCTTCAGATCATATCACTCTTGTAACAGCTTCTTCAACCGAAGTAATGAAGTTCATTGTATCAGGTGGTGTTACGGATATTGATTAGTTTTGTTTTTAATTTTTTTATTGTACCTTGTTGTATCGTTTATAAAAGATAAATCATGAAAAAGACATTGACTTTTACACTTGTATTAGGCCTTACCGTTTGTGGCTTCGCTCAAAAAATAAAAATAAAAGAATCACGTGAAAGTATTGGCCCGGGCAGTAACAATGCACTAGTTGTAACCCTTTACAGTATTGATCCTGCTGATGCTGAAGAAGCATTCAGATCACACATGAAAACTTATGGAGGCAAAAGAGGAACTAAAGATGGCGGCATTTTTATTGATCATGCCTTAATTAAAGATATGGGAAATAACACCATAGATATTTATGGCAAAGCACAGGGTTCTAAAGGCGATAAAGAAATTAAATTTGTAGTGGGATTTGACTTAGGGGGAGCATTTTTAAACTCGAAAGATCATAGTAGCCAATTCAATGTTGCAGAAAAAATTGTAAAAGAATTTGCCGTGAAAGCAACGAAAGACGCCATTGAAGACCAATTAAAAGCTGCACAAAAAGTACAATCTAAATTGGAAGGTGAATTAAAAGATCTTGAAAAAGAAAATAAAAACCTGGTAGGTGATATTGAAGATTATAAAGCGAAGATCAAGAAAGCAGAAGAAGACATTATAACGAACAAGGATAAGATCAAAAAAGCAGAAGGTGATATTGTAACAAACAAAGGCAATCAGGATAAGAAAAAACCTGAAATAGAAAAACAAGCGAAAGTAGTTACTGAAATTGATACCAAATTAAAAGCGGTGGAGTAAATTTCCCATTTAATTCAAGCGATACATTTTACCGGGCAAAGATCTTACAATACCGGAAAATTCAAGTGTAAGCAGCAAAGAAGAAACTTTACTCATCGGCATTTTAGAAACCAGGCAGAGGTCATCAATATTGATGGCCTCTTTTTCTTTCAACACGTTCACCAATAATTCTTCTTCCGGTCTTAATTCAACAAACAATTGTTTTTGTTGTGGCCCTTTTACATTTTTCGTTTGCTCCCAACCCATTATATAAATTACATCGGCAGCAGATTGAATAAGGGCGGCTTTATTTTGTTTGATCAGATTATTACATCCAACAGAACATTCATCCCCTACTTTACCCGGAAATGCAAACACATCCCGGTTATAACTATTGGCAATATCAGCAGTGATGAGTGAACCACCTCCAACTTTTGATTCGATTACAATGGTAGCATCTGAAATACCGGCAACAATACGGTTTCTGCTTGGGAAATTTTCACGGTCGGGGATAGTTTTACTTGGAAAATCAGTCAGCCATCCACCATTTTCTAATATTTTTTGTGCTGCAGATGCATGTACTGCAGGATAGATTTTATCCAGGCCATGCGCCAACACACAGATAGTAGATAATTGATTATCCATTGCGGCTTTGTGCGCGCAAATATCAATACCATAGGCCAAACCGCTAACAATCATCACATCGTGTATAGCCAGGTCGGCAATCAATTTCTCACACAATTCTTTGCCATAATCAGTAGCTTCACGTGTACCTACTATACTGATGGTCTTTTCGGAATTTAAATTTGCTTGGCCTTTAAAATAAAGCAGTATGGGACTATCTTCACAATGAGTTAATCGTTTTGGATATTTGGGATCGAGATAAAATATCGGTTGGATATTATTTTTTTCGATGAATTTAATTTCATCTTCAGCACGTTCAAAAACATCATGACCAAGAACAGCTTTTGCAGAAAAACTTCCTATACCCGGAATTTTTTCCAGAGAAGATCTTTTTTCTTTAAACACTGCTTCCGCACTTCCACAATAAGAAACCAAGCGTTTAGCCAGTATATGGCCGATATCAGGAATAAGTGTAAGGGCAATTTTGTATTTTAAATTTTCTTCATTCATACTACGTAAACTATATGGGAATAAATATTGATAAAAATTGCTGTATTTACTTCGTAGTACACAGTACCTTCAACTACGCGGTAAAGCTTTTTATAAAACGATACAAATTAAAATTTTCTTTTTTTGATTCAGTTTCTATTTGCTGTTGCAACTCTTGTTTTGAAACACCTTTCATTCGATTGTTTTGAATTAAACGGTATGCTTTTTCGGCCAGTAAATAAGATCGTTTCGAATTGGATTTTACTTTTTGATGCTTATTAATAGCATTTATCAATTCTTCCACACCTTCGCTTTTTGTTGCTACAGACTTTATAACAGGGACTTCCCAATCACTCATTGCTTTGGAATGTACTAATTGTATTAAATTTTTTAAAAATGTATTGGCCCCTTCCCTATCCGATTTATTCACTACAAATACATCTGCTATTTCCATCACACCTGATTTAATAGCTTGTATATCATCACCCGACTCAGGAACCAAAACTAAAATTGTTGTATCTGCAAGCCCAACTATTTCCACTTCACTTTGTCCGACACCCACTGTTTCCACAATGATATAATCAAAAGCAAAGGCACGCATCACATCCACAATTTCAATGGTTTTAGCTGACAAACCTCCTAAAGAACCTCGTGTTGCCAAAGAGCGGATAAAAATACTTTCATTATTAAAATGTTCTGCCATCCGCAAACGATCACCCAGCAGTGAACCAAAATTAAAAGGGGATGTAGGATCAATAACTATAATACCAACTGACTTGTTTTTTTCAGCTAATTGTTTTATTACCGCATTGATCAGGGTACTTTTGCCTGCTCCCGGAGGGCCGGTAACACCAACAACCGGAATTTGCCGGTTAAATTGAAGAGAAGTTAAAATCTCCTCATATCCATCCAACTCATTTTCAACAATGGTAATGCAGCGTGCAAGTGCTTTTTTATCGCCTTGTTGTAACTGTTGAATAAGAGTTTTGGTACCTGACATAACAACACAAATATAGCAGATAATTTTAGTAATTTTGTGAGGATCAAAGAAACATCAATGCCACAACTATCCGTTGTCATTATTACTTTTAATGAAGAAAAAAATATTGGCCGTTGCCTGAATTCCGTCTATGATATTGCGGATGATATTGTAGTGGTGGATTCATTTTCAACTGATAATACAGAGCAAATTGTCAAGGCAAAAGGAGCACGATTTGTTTCTCATAAATTTGACGGTCATATTGAACAAAAGAACTGGGCTATTACACAGGCAAAATATCCACATGTATTATCACTTGATGCGGATGAAGCGCTGGATGAAACACTGAAAAAATCCATACAGGAAGTAAAAAACAATTGGAAACACGATGGTTATTATATGAATCGCTTAACTAATTACTGTGGTAAGTGGATACACCATTGCGGCTGGTATCCAGATAAAAAAATGCGTTTATGGGACTCCCGCAAGGGGAAATGGGGCGGGTATAATCCGCATGATAAATATGACCTCTTTGAAGGAGATAAAAATACCGGTTATTTAAAAGGTGATATTTTGCATTATAGTTATTACAGTATTGACCAACATATTCAGCAGACAGAAAAATTTACCACATTATCTGCCAAGGCTTTACATTCTGAAGGAAAAAGATCCAATCCATTCAAAAGGTATATCAGTCCTGCTTTTAAATTTGTCCAAAGCTATATTTTTCAACTAGGGATTCTGGATGGATATTATGGTTTTGTGATCTGCAAACTATCCGCACATTCTACTTATTTAAAATATGATAAACTTTCTAAACTAAAATAAAAATGAAGAAAGTATTATTAGAGATGGAAAAGTTGAAAAACCTCAATAGCGGATTGGGGCAATTCTGTTTGAGCATTGGTGAGCAGTTTCAAAAATTAAATCCTCAGCATTTAGAACTCGATTTTTATTTGCCATCGTTACAGAAAAATGTATTTGGAGAAGATTTTCATTATAAGAAACATTCACCCATACACAAGTTAATTCCAATGAGTGGTTCTGAATATGATATATGGCATTGTTTACAGCAAGATTCACATTACCTGCCAACTAATAAAAATACCAAGCTGATCTTAACAATTCATGATCTGAATTTTTTAGATAAATACAAAGGTTCGAAACAAAAACGCAAGTTGAACAGCCTGCAAAAAAGAGTTAACAAAGCAAGTGCTATTACTGTTATTTCTAAATTTACAGAAATCATTGTAAGAGAAAATTTAGAGTTGAATAACACTCCGGTTTATGTTATTCCCAATGGAAATACTCTTAAAATAGTTGAAAATGTCCCTAAGCCCGATTTTGTCACCTTCGAAGATTTTATTTTTTCTATTGGCATCATTTCGGATAAAAAAAATGTGCATACGCTACTTCCATTGTTACAAAACAACAAATTACACCTCGTAATTGCCGGGAATAACACATCTGATTATGCAAAACAGTTAGTAAAAACAGCACAAGCAATGGGTGTATCCGACCGTTTGCATTTACCGGGGGCTGTTGATGATAATGCAAAATACTGGTTATATAAAAATTGCAGCGCTTTTGTTTTTCCTTCTTTATCAGAAGGTTTCGGGCTACCTGTAGTGGAAGCTATGAGTTTAGGAAAACCGGTATTCCTTTCAAATTTCACAAGTTTACCCGAAGTAGGAGGAATAGAAGCTTATTACTGGAAAAATTTTGAACCTAAATACATGATCGATGTTTTTGAAAAGGGAATGGCTGATTTTAATTCCGATAAAGAAAAGGCAAAACGTTCAATAGACTGGTCAAAACAATTTTCATGGGAAGATGCGGCAAAAGCTTATCTTAAATTGTATGAGGAGATCTAATCTTCTGCTCTTTCTTCTTTCTCTCTTCCAAATAAAAAAAAGGTATTTAAAAATGCGTAAAATGTAACTCCTGCCTGTGTTTCAAGTGTATCTTCAGTAAAAAAAGAAACGAGTGCAATAATGAAAAAAGTTATATATAAATAATCAAACACCATTTTTTGTTTTATCACAGGATAAATAAGCGAAAATAAAAACCAGATTAATCCGATAATGCCAAAAGCCACAGCAATTGACAGATATTGATTATGGGCACGAAGCCGCCATTCCTTAAACAAAGAGGAATTTGTTTTTTCATAATAAACATCAAATGCTTTCTGAACATCTCCTGTTCCCACACCTATTAAAGTATTTTCTTTTATAATATTTAATGCCGCCTTCCAGTATTCAAAACGCTGTGTAAGTGAATGACCGTTTGGATCCCCAGAAGTTTTGTACAATTCCAGTTCCCAACATATTTCATGTAAACGCCCTCTCAAACTTGACATATCAGGATAATTTACATTTACAACGCCACGCTCTATAGCTTTAATCTCTTCATCAGTTAATGTGCGAAGTGCATCGGCATCTTTCCGCAATCCTTTAGAGGCCAGATATCTTACAAGGGTAAACGATAATTGATTGCCCTTCAAATCTTTGTTATGAAACTTAATACTGCTCCGTTGATTCCAAGATTGTTCTAATTCGTTTTCGCAGTAGTAGATCCAAACATAATGACCATTTTCTGTGTACTTTCCTTTCAGATCATGTTCATATAAATTACCTTGCGAGGTATGCTTGTCTAACTTTGAAAGATCTATTTCCTTCTTAGAAAACTCAGTCATTATTGAATTTACAAAGAAAAACAGCGAAATAAATCCAATGAGTATTGCTGTTATACCACCCCATTTTAC
>JBQTHQ010000084.1:0-30803 GCA_052389695.1 Bacteroidota bacterium
AGCATTACCAAAAGATTCAATTTTGACCTGTCCGAACTCCCCTCCTAAGTTTATTTTTCCTTCACCATATATTTTACATTGGTTAGTATTTAAGCTTAAATAATTTCCCGGCAATGAACGCTCAACCAATTTTTCTTTATTGGATATGCGGTATTCACGTGATGTTTTATCAAAGAACAAGAATCCATCTGCAGGCAATACATAAGGATCGTTGCCTGATTCCTTTGGCGAAAGGAATGCTGAATAAAAATGTGTTGAGTCGGTGGTCACCATCATTGACGCGGCAATTGGTTTGCCCGCTATATCCACAGGCTCTTTTGGAACCGGAATATAAATATTGTTGGGATTGATCTCCGATTCAAACTTTATCCAGGTTTTGGGAACATTTGCACAGTCATGTGATATGCGGGTTGCCCCAGCAAATACAAGGAACTGGTTAGTTGCTTTTAATTTCACTTTTCCTTTGTATTCAAAATTAGGGCTTAAGCGGAATTTAGAAGTGTCCTGAATATCGGTCTCTGCATACGTTTGATAAGTGGTATCAACACTTACGTTACTAAAATAAAATGTTTGCTTAGTTTTTATTTCATCCACATAATCATAAAAACCTGAACCGGCATAGCTTTTACGTGCAAATATATTTACAGTACAATTATAAAGGTTGTGGTATTTAGTAATTGAATTGGCTACAATTTTTGCATTGGTGAATGTTTCCATTACCGCATCCTTCTTGATCAATACATCTCCTTTATCCGGAGAAATACGGGCATCCGCAACATTTATATATTGTACATCTTTTGCTGTGATCAAATAATTTTTTAAATCGTATTTAGCCCGTGGTGCAAAGAAACGAAGAGAATCCTGATTAGGATGGACAGAAATAAACTCGGGACCGCTTAAATTCAAATCGCCTGAACTAGGCTTGGCTGCTGCCTTTTCTGATCCAAGCTCAATACTGCTTTGATCCATGAACCAGGTAAAATTATCCATAAAACAGATGTATTTATTTACAGGAAACCGAACGATAGAGCCCTTTCCGTTTGATTTAAATTCACCCAAACGTTTAGTAAAATCAATGTGTGCATTTACGTTATCTGTGGCAAAAGCAAGCCCGGCTTCACCAAGCGCTTTTAAACTAAAATTGGCTGTATCTGAATCAAAGGCATTGGATTTAAACTTGATCAGCTTGGCATCCAGCTTTGCAGTGGAAAAGTCAGCAGTCCCATCTCCAAACAATTGTTTTGGAGTGAGTGATAATCTTCCCGTAAATTCTGCCTGGCCATTATAAGACAAAAACTTTTTGTCTTTTGAATTCCATACGTTCATCACATCTTTAAAAGGCATCCAATGTATTTTTACATCTTCACCATGCACTTGTGGAAACTCAGGTTTCAATTTTTGTTCTTTTACGTCAAATTGTTGGGCCTTAGCATTAACGGAATCCGGAAAGAAAATAAAATCATTTGATTGTGAAAGGGATGTTACGTATTCCAAGCTGCCATCACCACGCAAACCTTTATTGCTTAGCTTTATCGCGCTATTATAAGTTCCTTTACCTCCATACACGGGAAATCCTCCGGGAGGGGTTTGTCTTATGAACCCAAGTGAATAATCGGCTTGTAAAGTCAGTGATTCTTTGAATGTAGGAAAAATGCCGGCAGACACCATATCGCCTTTAAAATTCATACCCTCATTTGTAAAGTTGTCCAAACTATCAATTGAGAATGGTTCAAGATGGAAATAAAACTTGTCCTTGGGATATTTTCCATTTTGTATCGCTTTCTTATCATAATATGCATAAGAATCTTTGTAACTATTAAAAACAGGATATTTAGGGAAAGGTTTTCGGCCTGATTTATTTCCCGGATGATCGATCTCCAGGTCACCATTGATCTTTTCAATCACCGTTTTCACTCTCACGTTAGGATATTCGCCATAAGCATCCTTTTCATTGGATCTAACTGTCATTCGAAGTGAATCTACGTTTTTCAGGTTGATAATAAATTTATTGTAGTCAAAGGAAAATTCCTTCCCAAAAAAATCAAAACGTCCTGCATGCACTATTCCTGAAAAAGTAAAATCACGATTTTTCTTTAAAATAATTTTTTGCTCAGCTGGATAGAGAACCACATTTTGAGAATCACTCATAAAAATTTGTTTTACTCCAAAAATGCTCATGTCATAATTCAAAAGATTAATGCTGGCATTGCTGGCGCCACGAACGGCAGAAGGGAACTGAATAACATCGTAATCAATATGAGCGGCACGTGCAGCAATGTAATCGAATAGTTTATCGTTTACATGAATTTCATCATCTTCGATATCATAAGTTATAAAACCCATTGCAGATAAGCGAACCAGTCCGGGTTGAATATCCCTGGGAGAAAATTTCAAATACCTCGCATAATCTTCACAAGTACAATCCCTCACATCACCTTTTTTCTTTAAATAATCACGCATTTGTATCAATGGATTCATTTGATCAACCCCTTGAATACGATCATACCGGTCGCCTCGAAAATAATTGGAAGACTCAAACATCGCATCCTCCTGAGAATTTCCAACCAACATGCGCAGGTCTATTTTAGGATCATCTATTTTCCATGACAGCTCTTCAAAATACATATCTACTTTATGAAATGAATTAAGATAAGGCGATCTGGAAATGCCGTCATTTGTACGTATAAGAGACAACATCCGGCTTTCGATCATAAATTTCATATTGACGCTGGGATGTGTAATGGAATCTTTGTCAAAATAAAATACAATGTTTGCTGTTTCAGCTGTTAATTTTTCTTTTGTTATACCTATCAGTTTCGCACCTACTCTTAAAAACGTTTTCCCTTCCCGTTTATAAATCAACAGAGCGTCTTCTTCTTTACTGCCTGCACCAACAAATTTTGCACCATGCATACTAAATCCTCCATTATAATCCACATCTTTAGCGATATCAGGTATAAGCATCCGTTTATTATAAGAATCGAAACGCGGATAGGAAATATTGGTTCCTTTTTCAGATACTACTTTTTCAATTAAACGCCCACTTAATGGTTTTTGAAAATAATTTTTATTATAAAATGTAACGGAATCGGCTGTAAACCCGCTGGTTTTAAGAATTATCTGGTATTTTTTAATTTCAGCAAAAACAGCGTTTTCATCTAAACCTGTACGTTTCCAGTTTACTGTCCCGCCCTCTCCTATAAATATTCCTTTATAAGGATAATAAACTCCTTTTGTATTGTACACTACCCCACTATCATTCTGATTGTTGAAACAGCGCAGGTTAAGACTAGGAAAGATCACTTTCGGCACACTGTCATACTCAAATATATATTTGTTATTATTAGAGGCATATTGCACTACAGCAGATTTGTAAAAAGTATTGGAGGCAAATAAATTCTCACTCATCTCGAGGTATTCCGAATAATTTTTCAATGTTTTACCATTCAGTATTTTATTAATGGACTCTTCCCAGGACAGAAAGTTGTCTTCGCTTTGATTGGAATTAACAAAATTCATTACCGAATTTGTATAACTGAGGTATTCCGGTAAAATGCGTAGTTTCTTTTTGACCATCAAATTAGCC
This sequence comes from Bacteroidota bacterium, assembly GCA_052389695.1. GTDB lineage: Bacteria > Bacteroidota > Bacteroidia > 2-12-FULL-35-15 > 2-12-FULL-35-15 > 2-12-FULL-35-15. The sequence goes on from JBQTHQ010000084.1 coordinate 3,587, forward strand.
GTAGTATAGATGGTCTTTTTCATATTTTCCTTCAGCTTAGGTGAATTCCAGGCCAGTGCAAATTGCTCCATGTATGCCTTTAGCTCTTTTTTATCCATGTTTGTTGCTTCAAACATGATCTGAATCTCTTCTAAAAATTTGATGGGGTCCTCACTGAATTGTTTAATGGGATTAAGCTGCGCGATGGATCGTTGGTTAAATGCAAATAGGATGATAAATAGAAAAAAATACTTTATACCTCTCATAACAGGACTCTCTTTTCTCATTTTTTACTGAACCACAATAGGGCCCATTGGTTGCTTACAGCCTTCTCTTCAAATTTTAAACCAAGTTCAAACGCTTTGACCATAAGTTCCGGAATATCCGTTTCAAAAAAACCGCTAAACAGAATATTTCCTTGTTTAGCAAGGCTTTTAGTGTACGTTGACATATCCGCCAGCAACACATTTTTATTGATATTCGCTAAAATAGTATGAAAACATCTGCCCTCCAAAATTTGGGCATTCCCTTTATGAACAAGTACATTGTTGATATTATTTTTCTCTAAATTTTCAACAGTATTTTCATAACTCCAGTCATCTATATCAATTGCTGTAATTGGATCAGCGCCCATCAGGGAGGCTACGATCGCCAACACACCTGTGCCACATCCCATATCCAAAACCTCTTTGTTTTTAACATTTAATTTCATTAATTGCCGGATCATCAATTGGGTTGTATCATGATGCCCTGTTCCAAACGACATTTTTGGTTCAATAATTACATCATACACATACTTTTTTTTCGCTTCATGAAATGGTGCACGTATATAACATTTACCATCTACCTCAATGGGTTGGAAATTGGTTTCCCATTCTTTGTTCCAGTTTTGCTGGGGAATGATCTTGATTTGGTAATTGAACTTAAAAAAATCGGCACAGAATGACAACGCAAGGTTTAATTGAGTGCTATCATAATTATTTTCAGGAATGTATGCAGAGAAACCTTTTTCTGTTTCTACAAAACTATCAAAACCCAATTCAGATAATTGTGCTATTAGTATATCACAGCCTTGCTCTTTTGGATCAACAGTAAAGGTTAATTCTATATAGTTAGTCATTGGTAGATTGGTTCATTTGTTCATTGGTATAATTTTATCTTGAAAAAAGATGAATCAGGGAAGCTAAAATGAATTAGCAATTGTAACGAAATCTGCAGCATTCAGTGATGCTCCTCCAATGAGGCCGCCATCTACATCCGTGCATGAAAAAAGTTCCCCCGCATTTTGGGAATTACAACTGCCGCCATAAAGTAGTGGAATAGCATCCGAAATATCGTCTCCGTATTTTTTATTGATCTCTGAACGAATGAAATGGTGCATCTCTTGTGCCTGTCCGACAGTCGCTGTAATGCCTGTACCTATTGCCCACACAGGTTCGTAAGCTATGATCAGTTTGCTGAAATCCGCAGCGGACAAATGAAATGATGTTTCTTTCAATTGTTGTTTTACAATTTGCAACTGACGATTAGACTTACGTTCCTCAGCGCTTTCCCCGATACATAAGATCGGAAGCAGGTTTGCTGCCAGTGCAGCATTTATTTTCTGACTGAGTAAAGCATTGGTTTCTCCAAAAAATGACCTGCGTTCAGAATGTCCAATAATAACATATTTAGTTCCCGTAGAAGCGATGATCTCGGCTGATACCTCTCCGGTAAATGCACCGCTTTGTAATTGATGACAATTTTGTGCGGCAACCGCAAAATCAGGATGCGATCTTAATCTGTCTTCAACAGCCGCTAAATGTGTAAAAGGCGGAGCAATGATCTTCATAACAGTTGCGGAAGGTTGTTTTGCTGATTTTAAAATGATCTCATCAACCAGTTGTAAACCCTGAGTTAAGGTTTTATTCATTTTCCAGTTTCCTGCAACTATCTTTTGTCTCATTTTATCTTTTAACAGAAAAAATTAGTAGTGGATCTTTTTTTCTTCAATCACCAGCAGATCCTTTTTGTAGCCATTTATATCCCAAGCCATGCGCCAATTCTGCAAATAGTCATTCATCGTGTTTAAACCGATTTTAGCCCTTCTTTCATTAACAGCTTCGGGTTCTTCTATTGGTAAAATATAATATTTTTTTTCATCCGCCTTTTTCAACTGACTCCCATAGATCTGTTTTTTCCCCTGTTTTAATGCCACTATATCTTCCATTGCTGCCAGGTCATACACATCCACATCATCCTTTTTAAAGGCCTCACGCATTACAGGCAAATATTTTTCCTGTATCTTCAGCTCTGTCCGTTGAAGAACCAGACTTAATGCTGAATTACCAATCCCTCCTACAATATCTCTTCCCAGCCATCCGTATTTTTCAATTACATTCAAAACTATAAATAAGTTTATTGAATCTTTTTGTTTGATCGTTTTCAATATTTCTTTTGCCTGATGGGATCCGGTACCAAATTCATTTTTAATAGATACTTCCTGTAAACGGGATGTTTGATCTTCACGATACACACTATCTAATAAAACAACCAGCGCTTTATTAAGTTTGGTTTCTGTTTTTCCTATGTTTTGTTTTACTTTATTGAGTACTTCATTCCATCTTTTATCTCCATGCAATGAAATAAAATGAGGCGCCTTTGTCAGTGTATCATAATCAGAATAATCGTACAATTCTGCTATTTTAAATAATTGGTAAAAAGCGGAATCTTTATAACCTGCCATTGCATTGGAGCAGGCAGCATTGTATCTGTCCTGGTAAAATGCCTTTCCTGCATTTGCTTTAAAAGCTTCACCATATAGTAATGCTGATTTCTTATAGTCTTTCTTATCTAAGCTCAGCTTGGCCTCCCTTGTCAATAAAAAATATTTAGTGGGAGTTTGAGCGTATGCACTGAAAAAAGCTGAGAATACAACAAAAGAAAACAGCAATAACTTTTTCATCAAAAAATTTATTATTTATTGAACTCTTACACGCGGATCCAGTATTCCGTAAATGATATCCACTATAATGTTGATCACCACAAACACAATGGCAAATACAAGTGTAGCACCCATTACCACAGGTAAATCGTTTTTATTAAGCGCGTCCACTACTTCATAACCAATTCCTTTCCAGTTAAAAATAATCTCTACGAATACGGCTCCCGCCATTAATCCGGCAAACCAACCTGATACTGCTGTAATTACTGGATTGAGCGCATTTTTTAAGGCATGTTTAAAGATCACTTTGTAAAAACTCAATCCTTTTGCAGTAGCTGTACGGATATAATCCAATGAAAGTACATCTAATAAAGAACTACGAGTAAGCTGGATAATAATTGCTAATGGTCGCAAGCCCAATGTAAGTGTGGGTAAAATAAGATTCTTCAATACCAGGTGTTCGTCGCCGAAATCATCTGTAGTATAAAGGGAGCCCACATGGTTTAAACCGGTATAGTCACGCAAAATAAATCCGAAGAACCAGGCAATGATCAAACCTATAAAAAAAGACGGCAAGGCCATTCCAAAAATAGCAAACACCAGGGAAGACTTATCGAACCAGGTATTTTTTTTGATAGCGGAAAACAAACCTAAAAATACTCCGAATACGGTTGCAAAGATCATAGCTGAAACAGCAAGGACCGTTGTTTCAGGCAATGTTTCTTTTATAATATCCGACACTTTTCGTTTGGTAATGTAAGACCTGCGCAAATAGGGATATTTAAGCACTAATACTTTTGTACCTGGTAATGGCACTAATTTTACATAAGACGAATATTTATCGGGATTTAAATAAAGAAAATGATCTTTATTTTCAGCATCATGAATTGAAACAGGCGAAAGGTCATTGAGATACATTAAAAATTGGGTGGTCATGGGTTTATCACGTCCAAGATCTTTGTTAATAGCGTCAATAGAAGCCTGATCGGCACGCTGGCCTAACATCATACGGGCAGGATCACCGGGCAATACATTGAACAGTAAAAATATTACAGTGATCACCCCCAGTAAAACAAGGAAACCGTAAAATAAGCGTTTGATTATAAATTTCGTCACAGACTATTTCTTAAAATATTTTTCTTTCACATCATTATAAGCGGGAAAAGAATTATAATGCCACATGTCTATTACAGTACCATCCTTCAATAACATTAATCCCGGATTCGAACGGATCATGGTTTTTAACGGTACATCATCCGGGTTTATATAAAAAGGATATTTAATTCCATTCTCTAATTTAAATGCATGCAAGGCTGTACTATCAGATGAAGTAAGTCCTACGAATTCAACACTATCCATAGCGCACATAGCTGCGAAATCATTTACCCTGCCCTGTATTTTTTTGTTTGCTTTTGCAAGATCATATTCAACCAGGATGAATTTCGGACCCGGCTTCTGAAGGAATTCATCCGCATAATCTTCTCCATATTCATTGTGCATTGCGAAACCGATAATCGCTGTTACATCCTTATCAACAGGCTCTGTTCTGTTATCTACATAATCCCATTCCTTATCCCAGTTCTCCGGCCAGTGATCAAATTCTTTTTGTTCACCTGTTGTTTTGTTTTTAAGAATGTAATAGTATTTCAATTGAGGATGTGTTGCTTTGTATAGATCCGTACCGATCTTATAGGGTCTGTAATCTTTTACCGGAAGGAAATTATACGTATACAATGGAAATAATGTAGCTGCTATGGTTGCGAGTACAAGTAGTGCATTTTCCAGGCGGAAACCAAAGATGGGTGTAATGTATTGTTTGCCAATAAAAAGAATGATCAATGCCGCCAGTAATATCAGATCCTTGGTAAAGGACTGCCATGGGGTAAGTTTAATGGCGTCACCAAAACAACCACAACTGGTTACTTTATTATAGTAGGCTGAATAAAATGTAAGGAAGGTGAAGAACAGGATCATCAATAATGACAACCATAAAGTAAGTTTAACTCTTGCACCTATTAATAAAGCGAATCCCAACACAACTTCAAAAATACAAATGAAGATGGAAAGAGGTGTGGCCAAGGGAACAAGAAAATGCGTATCAAAAACCTCGAAATATTCTACTAATTTATAAGCGAACCCGACTGTATCATTGGCTTTTATGAGACCGGAATAAATAAATAACAATCCAACTAAAATGCGAACTATGTTAGTTACTAGTTTCATTTTGATTTATGTGTTTATAGATTAAAGTTCATTCAATTTTATCAAAGCAAAAATAGAATAATTCACCATATCGTGGAAGTTAGCGTCAATGCCTTCAGATATGAGGGTTTCACCCTTATTATCTTCAATTTGTTTGATGCGCAATATTTTCATTAAAATGAGATCTGTTAATGAACTCACCCGCATATCTCTCCAGGCTTCGCCATAGTCATGGTTTTTATTCTCCATCAAACTTCTTGCCTCATTTGTGTATTTATCAAACAACTTGCTTACTTCTTCGGCAGGCAGCTCTATGCGGTCGTCATTTCTTAGTCCCAATTGTATCAAACCTATAATCGAATAGTTAACAATACCAATGTATTCAGAACGTATATCTTCACTGATCTTTTGAGTACCTTTATCCTCAATATTACGAATGCGCTGGGCTTTAATGAAGATCTGGTCGGTAATGGAGCTGGTACGTAAAATGCGCCAGGCAGTACCATAATCCTTCATTTTTTTGATAAAAATATCCTTACAGATAGTAACAGCAGAATCGTATTGGGTGGTGGTTTTGTTCATTGGTCACTGGTTCATTGGTTATTGGTCAATATGTTATAAGAAATTGCATAACTTTCCACCAATAATTTGTAATTTTTAATCTGTAATTTAAAATTCATTAATGAGCGTACAAGATACTGTTTTTTCTCAAAAAATAGAGCAGGTTTTTAACCTGAAATCCTCTTCTTTAGTGATGGGTATTTTAAACATTACTCCCGACTCATTTTTTGATGGTGGTAAATATACTACAGAAGCCGATTGGATTACCCGTACAAAGCAAATGCTAGACGAAGGAGCAAATATTATCGACATAGGTGCCTGCTCTACCCGACCCGGAGCAATTGAGGTGCCTGAAACCGAAGAATTAGCCCGATTAATACCTGTTATAAGTTCAGTAAAAAACCATTTTCCCGAAGTACTTATTTCTGTTGATACATATAGAGCAAATGTGGCTGAAAAAGCGGTTGCTGCAGGTGCAACTATTATTAATGATATTTCGGGCGGTACAATGGACAAAAACATGTTTCCTATAGTTGCAAAACTTCAGGTGCCTTATGTATTAATGCACATACAAGGCACTCCGCAAAATATGCAGCAGGATCCGCAGTATAAAAATGTAACTGAAGAAGTGTTTAATTATTTTAAAGAGAAGATCACTGCACTTAAAAACTTAGGGTTTGAAAAGATCCTTCTTGATCCCGGCTTTGGTTTTGGAAAAACATTGGAACATAATTTCCAATTACTAAAGGACCTGGAAAAATTTCAATCCTTCAACTTCCCTATCCTGGTCGGTTTTTCACGTAAATCAATGATCAATAAATTATTTGGGACAAAACCTGGTGATGCGCTTAACGGCACTACTATTTTAAATACCATTGCCATTCAAAAAGGTGCAGGTATTTTACGTGTTCATGATGTGAAGGAAGCGAAAGAAGTGGTGAAAGTTGGGGAGTATATGAGAAAAGTTTAATGGTTTAGATAAGATCCAGCAAAAGGTAAGAAAAGATGTTGTTGCAAACAGATGATCAGTATTTACTGAAACACTACCCTAATTCCATGAAACATATACATTCACCGTTCTGCCAAATGCATCATTCTTTGAAAAAGAAGAAGGAAAAGGAACAGAATTTAAGAAATAGTCTTCAGGACGAAATAAGAACGCTGATATTACATTTCCATAATTCATAATTTTCACAGAAAATTCTCTTTCAAAATCTGTAATTAAAACCGAAGGGGAAATGGTATCATCAACAGAAAGGCCATTCATTACATAAGTGGTTTGTTTAAGCTGTGTGCCTTCTGAATTATAGATTCTGCCATAAAAATATGCAGGGGAAGAAACTGTAATATGTAAGCGTGTGATGGCTATTTGCTTATACGGGGATACATTTACCATATTTTGTTTGCTTATGGTAATACCTCCTGAGGATGTAGCGAAGGCAGTAACTTTAAATAAACCTTGTTTTGCATAGGTATGAGTAACTGACGTACCTGTTGCCGTTTGACCATCCCCAAAATCCCATATAACTGTTTCTGTATTTGTTACAGATGCCTGGAAAGATACTATTACTGGTGTCGTTCCTATATTATTTGTGTAAGTAAAAGAAATAGTCGGCAGCTCTCCCAGCTCATTTTTTTACATGAATTAGCCCAAATTAATATACTGATAAATAGAAATAATATTTTATCTTTTGTCATATAATCAATGTTTGTTTTTCCGGTTAATATTCAAAACCATGCCCAGTGAATAGGTTGAATTTAAATCACTTTTTATGCTTATAGTATTTAGGGAAAGTAAGGGTTTTTCCGTATAAGCTATAGGCCTGACAAGTTTTTTTGATAAATAGAATAACCCTGCTGATACTATCAATGCAGATGAAATAGCAATGGCTGCTGTTTTCACTATTTCATTGTTTTTAAGTCGGTATCTTTCATAATTGTCTTTCTCAATGGTATATTCTTCTCTATATTTATTTATATTTTCGGTCGAAGTTGAATTTCCATAATTTGCTCCTGCCGTTTTCGCTTTTTCAAGATGCTCATTCATTAATTTTTTATTCTCATTATAATTCCATACGATATATCCGGAATAAGCCAGAGTTAAAGGAAATGCGACGAATCTTGTCAGTACTCTTTTAGTTTTATATATGTATAATTTTTTTTTATAAACAGTGTATTCCTCTTTTTCTTTAAGACGTTTTGTGAGGATTGTTGTTTTATTCTCATAAATTCTTATGGTATCAATAAACAACAATTTAGTAGGCGCCCATGCACGGATCACATATTTTCCTTCTTTAAGGGAAATAGGAGTTTTAGTTTGTTTCAGAAACGTGGTGTCGAGGCGTACAATAACTTTTGTATTAGATTCAAAGTAAATTACAGCTTTACCTTTACCGGGTTCAAAAGTTTGAGCAAGATTATCTACTGCCATCAATAAAAAGAAAATAAAAAAGAATTTTATAACATTCATATTCTACGGAATTATATATGTGTGAGGCAGAAGCAACTGTCGATTTCTAAATTAAAGTAAAAAGCAAATTACCTTATTTGATCACATTCACTTTTTGTAAATGATTTTGCTCACCTGTTTTGATGTTCAGCATATAAATACCCGTTGCTAATCCATCGGTATCAATTTTTGCAGTGTGCATTCCTTTTCCTGAATTATCCGGGGTTTGTGAATATACCACTTGTCCGATGTTATTGATCAATTCGATTTTTACATTTTCATTATTCAATAATTCGTAAGAAACATTCACCACATTGTTTGCCGGGTTTGGATAAACATTTATACCGGTAACTGATTGTTCATCAATCCCTACTGTATTTATCGCTTCATATAAATACAAATCATCCAGGGCGCCTTCAACGATACTTCCTCCGGTTAAGTTTAGCCCCGCTATCACACTGTCTTCAACCACAAATCGTAAAGATACGGTTGAGGATAATGTTACGTAATCTTTCACTCTAAATGCGAAACGCCTCCAGCTTTTATCCGAAACGTTAGTTCGTTCAATTTTTATCCAGGTAGTACCATCGTTGGAAATTTGTGTTTCCCAATAATCGTTTCCGGGATTCGCACTTGTAGGAGGATTATTGATATACCAGCGGTAATAAGTGAAAATAGGATTAGAATAAGTGGAAAGATCATATACCGGTGATACCAAAGTAGTTTCACCGCCATCCACGTCATTTGTACCTAAAGCATCCGAAGTGCTGGGTGCATTGCCTGTTACAGCACACATCATTCCGCCGGGAGTATTTTGTGCGTCGGGCTGAACAACTGTAGAAGGATCACCCGGAGTTGAGTAGGAACCAACTGGCACATCAACTATCCATCTTCCGGTAGTTGCATCATCGCTGGGAATGCTTTCAAACCATGATCCTATAAAATTATCAAAATCTTCTTGGCTGTTTAAAGCAACTCCTACTAAAATAAAATATGGAATGTTTGGATTGGTCATATTTGCTCCTGCCGGTCTTACCCCGCTGATCTTGCCATATTTATCTTCCAATGCGATATAGTATCCAAGTACAGTTCCTGCCGCCTGGCCGGGAATTGTAGCTGTATAATTTGTTCCGCTTGTAAGTGTCATGGTTGTATTTGACCAGGCTCCGGTACGGTTCAACTTATAAAATATTTTTGGAGACGGATTGGCCCATGCATAGGTTCCAGTAATATTTGCATCGATCGGAATACCGATAAAATAAGGCGATGTCTTAACATCTGTATGAGTTATATTCGCGTTTGATAGCAATGTAATACCATGCAGGGCAAATGCATCCACAATCGCAATGTCATTAGGTGTTCCGTTTTGAATATTGTTATCCCCTCCATTGGCGGGAATATCGTCGGAAGTTAGGGCTTCTATTAATACATCAACAAATACTTGTCCTTCGGAACCATTTGGCCCTGATACAGTAGCATAAAATGTTTCTTTGAACAGGTCCATCATTTTTTGAAGGTTACCAAAATTAAGATTGGTATCCCACCATGCACCTGCTATAATTTCTCCATCTGCATGTACTTGGCCTACCAGATCCTGAGGATATACTTTTTTGCCGATGTCATATCTCCTGATAAAAACGTTAGGGTCTGTATCACTGAAACCAATACCAACTACAGGGTTATTGGTGATCCCCATGGCCCAAATATCGGCATAACCTTCGTTCATTCCCCCGTTATTAAAGGAGGCCCCTTGTGATTGATAAAATTTGTCATTGATACCATGTCCATACTCATGATATACTACATCTCCTACTTGTCCCAAACAATTGCAGCCCCCTGCTTTCGCATAAAAATTAATGGATGAACCATTATAAAAAGCATTACAGGTTCCTGAAGTAAGATCAACATTGGTTTGTAAAGGATTATCCATGCTTGTAAAAGACGGGAATTTAGTTTTCATATAATCATGCACAATATTAACATGGTAATAAGAAGTCAGCTGTCGGATATTGGCATTTGCATTGAATGAAAAATTATTATTGCCCGGATTTGCCGTTACAGTATAAGTAGGTGTGGTAGTTCCTGTCCTCACCTTTGACCATAAGCCTTCCAATGAGAATACTACTGAAACAGGTGCAGTATTAGTTAAACCAATGAATCCGGTGGCATCTGTATTGTAAGTAACGGATGAAGCCGCCATTTTTAAGTTGCGCAATGGCTGCACAGAGCTTGCATTATATGGATGTGTAGTGGATACCGTTGCTGTTATATTGATATTTGTATTTGCAGGAACAGGCTGTTTAGGCAGTTCCGGTGCCTGATGGTGGTTGACTTTATTCTGGCGATACAATACAGTTCCTTTCTCAGCATCTACCAATGTGTAATATCTTGCAGGAATACCCTCACTCATTGTTTCAACTGTTACTTCGTATACCAGTTTATAAATATTTTGTTTAAATTCAGGTATCGGCAGAATAAACAGATCATTATTGATTGTCGCACCGGTTATCGTATTGTTTGCCAGACCAACTTTAGCAAATTGAATAGCATCTGCAGATGAAATTACGGGTGATGTTGAAATGGTAATATCGTTATAAACATCGCAACCAAAGGTAACCACGCTGCCTGCAGGTGTAAGTTTTATATAGAGATCCGCATCCAATACTTTTAAACCATTGTGAACCTGGTTAAAATGTACATATTGGAAGTTTTCAGAGGAGGAAGTACTTCTATAACTTAATTCATTCAACGGTATGTTAAAACTGCCCAATTTAGATGTAATAAAATTCATGGCTTTTGCCTGAGCATCTATACCATAAGCAGGAATAGGTTGACCAAATGCACGATGAGGTTTTGCATTTTCCTGGTTAAATTGAACATACCATGTGCCGTTTGCAGCAACAAAGTTTTTCCAATTGCTTCGCTCTCTTAATTCTTGTTGGTACATCACATCCGGAACACGATCTGTGTTTTTAATGTAGCGAATATCATGTCTATTAGTGCCCGATCTAAGATCATCTTCTGATGCGATCATGCACAATGAAGTAAACATTAGAATACCAAATGAGTAATTTTTTATATTCATGAGAGAGGTTTTTATTGGTTAGCTTATGCTAAAGGAAATGAAAAAAAAGTAAAAAAGCAATTGTTTTACCCTGAATCAAAAAGCGGCAGAAATCATTTTTTTAATACTCTTGGAAATGGGTCTTATTACAATTGGATCTTTAATCCGTCATAAGCCAGATGGATATTAGAGGGCAATTCTTTCTCCACATCCGCATGTAAGCCCATCTGGTGACTGATGTGTATAAAATAGGCCTTTTCCGGCTTTAATTCGTTGGTAAGCTTTATCGCCTGTTCAATCGTAAAATGTGATATATGGTCTTCCTTTCTTAAAGCATTGATTACCAACACTTTTGACCCCTTAACTTTTTCTTTTTCCTTATCAGAGATAAAATTAGCATCGGTAATATAGGTAAAATCTTTTATTCTGAAACCTAATACAGACAATTCATGATGCATTACTTCGATGGGTAAAAATTCAACTCCATGAATAATAACAGGTTTATTTTCCAATAATAACATATTTACCTGTGGTATTCCCGGGTAATTGGAATTACTGAATATATAGGCGAATTCGCGTCTTATAGCATCCTGCACCCTTTTGGTGGCATATACATCCATTTTTCTTTTATGGATGAAATTATAAGCACGTATATCATCAAAACCAGCAGTATGATCTTTATGTTCATGAGTAAAAATAACAGCATCCAGGTTCTTTACTTTTTCGCGTAACATTTGCTGACGAAAATCAGGGCCTGTGTCGATCACAAATGTTTTACCGGCTTCTTCAATAAGAATGGAGGTACGCAGACGATTATCCCTTGTATCGTCCGACTGGCAGACTTTGCAAGTGCATGCGATCAATGGTACGCCTTGCGATGTTCCTGTTCCTAAAAATGTTATTTGCACAAAAAAATAATTAATTATTAATCTATCCAATCGAACAAGAATTTTTCATCGTGTTCGATTTCAAATTTTTTTAAAAACTCAATATACTCCTCCTTAAAAGTTCTTATCCTGTGGTGTTCTTCTTGATTTAAAATGTAATTATAAACAGAATCTATTTGTGAATGAGCATAAGAGAATACCCCATAACCTGCCTGCCATGAAAATTTACCTCGAACAAATTGTTTCTCATTTATAAATCCGGATGAGTTATTCTTTATATCTCTTACCAAATCAGATATTGCCATTGCTGGTTTTAATCCAATAAATAAATGGATATGATCTGGCATTCCATTGATGATAATAAGTTTATGCCCTTTATTCTTAACTATTCCTGTTATATATTTATACAATTCGTCTTTCCAATTTTTTTGAATTAAATTCTGACGACCTTTTACAGCGAAAACAGCCTGGATGTATACTTGCGAATAAGTGCCTGGCATAATTTTATATCACCCCTTCAGGGTTTGTTTTGATTTGGTAATTAAATTTCTATAAATATTTCAGCCCTTCGGGCTTATTTTTTAATCATCATTTATTTTCTACTTAATGGTGCTTTTTATTTTAATGCCGAAGGCATGAAATATTTATAAAAATGATAGATACAAATTTATTAAATCCCGAAGAGGTGATGATTCTTTATCAATGTTTCAGCCCTTCGGTCTTATTTTTTAATCATCACTTATTTTCTACTTAATGTTACCTTTTATTTTAATGCCGAAGGCATGAAATATTTATAGAAATATGATAGATACAAATTTATTAAACCCTGAAGGGGTGATATATTCACTAAACCATTATTATTTTTCCAAAAATAATTTTTCCAACGCAAACATTTCATCTCTCAATCGTGCTGCCTCAGCAAAATCAAATTCTTTAGCTGCAGCGTCCATTGCTTTACGGGTAATATTTATCGCTTTTTGTAATTCTTCTTTATTCATGTATTGTACAACGGGATCAGCAGCGTAATTAATTTCTTCTGTTTCAATATACGGACGAGCCAATTTACCTTTTGCATCAACGATCACTGTAGTTTGTCCCATAATGGAAGCTTTTGATTTATTAAGCGCCATTGGAATTAATCCATGATCAAAATTGTAAGCGATCTGTTTTTTACGTCTTCGCTCTGTTTCATCAATTGTACGTTGCATTGATCCTGTTATCTTATCGGCATACATGATCACTTTTCCATTAATATTACGTGCTGCACGCCCTGCTGTCTGTGTTAATGCACGATCCGAACGAAGAAAACCTTCTTTGTCGGCATCCAGGATCGCCACCAGGGAAACTTCAGGAAGGTCCAATCCTTCACGTAAAAGATTAATGCCGATCAGTACATCAAAAACCCCTAAACGCAAATCCCGCATAATTTCTACCCGTTCCAATGTCTCCACTTCCGAATGAATATAACGACAGCGAATACCAATATTCAGCATGTACTTCTGCAATTCTTCCGCCATACGTTTTGTAAGAGTTGTTACTAACACACGTTCATCCCGTTTGGCAACTTTATCAATTTCTTCTAATAGGTCATCGATCTGGTTAACACTCGGACGAACTTCAATGATCGGATCCAATAAGCCTGTGGGACGGATCACCTGTTCCGCTATGATCCCTTCTGACTTTTCTAATTCATATTCTGATGGTGTTGCACTCACATAAATAACCTGATTTAACAAGCTTTCAAACTCTTCAAATTTTAAAGGCCGGTTATCCATCGCTGCTGGTAATCTGAAACCAAAATCAACTAAATTTACTTTTCGTGAACGGTCGCCACCATACATAGCGCGTATTTGCGGAATGGTAACATGACTTTCATCTATCACCATTAACATATCATCAGGGAAATAATCCAGCAAACAGAATGGACGCGAACCCGGTAAACGATTATCAAAGTAACGGGAATAATTTTCGATTCCGGAGCAATATCCCAGCTCACGCATCATCTCCAGGTCATAGGTAACACGATCTTCCAAGCGTTTTGCTTCCAGGTGTTTTCCAATTTCCTTAAAATAATCCACCTGCTTCACCATATCTTCCTGGATCTGATAAATGGCGCCTTTCATTGTTTCAGGGCTTGTTACAAATATATTCGCAGGATAGATGATCACATCATCGAGCTTTTCAATGCTCTTACCGGTGCTGGTCTCAAAATATTCTATCTCTTCAATTTCATCATCCCAAAATGTTACACGCAATGAAAGATCTGCATAGGCTAAATTAATATCTACCGTATCTCCTATTACACGAAAATTTCCACGCAGAAAATCTCCTGTAGTTCGTGAATATAGACTTTCAACTAAACGGTGTAAAAATTTATTTCGGCTAATGACCTGTCCTTTTTTTATTTCAATGACATTTTCACGAAAGGAAACAGGATTACCAATACCATAAATGCAGGAAACAGAGGAAACCACGATCACATCCCTCCTACCTGATAACAACGCGGAAGTTGTACTTAATCGTAATTTTTCAATTTCATCATTGATGGAAAGGTCTTTCTCAATGTAAGTGTTCGTGCTGGGAATGAAGGCTTCGGGCTGATAATAATCGTAATAGCTCACAAAATATTCCACTGAGTTTTGAGGAAAAAACTGTTTGAACTCACCATACAACTGCGCAGCAAGTGTTTTATTATGACTTAATACCAGCGTTGGCTTTTGTGTTTGCTCAATAACATTTGCAATGGTAAATGTTTTTCCCGATCCGGTAACACCTAATAATGTTTGGGCAGGCAAATTACTTTTCACTCCATCAACCAATTGTTTAATGGCTGTTGGCTGATCACCTGTAGGCTGAAAATCAGATATTATTTTGAATTTCATTGGATTTACAAAGGTACGGTAAAGGAATGAAGAATTAAAAAATTAAGAATTAAGAATATATACGAAAATAATATTATGAAAATAGCGGGTAAGGAATTTTTGTTTCTTTTTTTTCAAGAAAAAAGAAAGGAAATAATTTTTTATTTAGTGAGATTGCTTCGTTCTTCGCAATGACATTCTAATAAGTATTAGTCTCCAACTCTTTCCTCAACATATTTAAAGCGGCATTCGCAGTTTTATGAATATTACGTTCACGATTGGTTCCAAACAGAAATTTTTGAGAAATGACTTTATCAGGTGTTGCTACAGCCACCCAAACGGTTCCAACCGGTTTTTCTGTTGTTCCTCCTGAAGGACCGGCAATACCCGAAGCTGAAATAGAATAATCGGTTTTATATTTTTCACGTATGGCTCTTGCCATTTGTTCCACAACCGGCTGGCTCACTGCGCCATTTGTTTCAAGTGTTTTTTTGGAAACACCCAATTCCGTTTCTTTCACATCATACGAATAAGAAATTACCGAACCGATATAATACTCGGAACTTCCCGGCACTTTAGTGATCAGGTGTGAAATATATCCACCTGTGCAGCTTTCAGCAGTAGAAAGCGTTTTCTTTTTTTTACTTAATAATCTTCCGACCATTTGTTCCAAAGATTCTCTTTCTTCGCCATAAATTTCATAACCGTAAATATATTCGGGAATAAGGATCTTTAACTCTTCGATTTTTTTATTGACTGCATCAACTAGTTTTTTTTCGTTCGCTCCCTTTGTGCTCAATCTTAGTCTTACCATTCCGGGTGATGGCAAATAAGCTAATTTGATATGGTCTTTTGCTAAACTATCTTCCCAGCCTGCAATGATTTCTGAAAGATATGACTCCCCTATTCCCTGAGTAAGTACTGTTTTATGAAAAATAGCAGGAAGCTTGAATTGTTTTTTTATTTTAGGAATTACTTGTTCCTGCATCATTTCCTTCATTTCATAAGGCACTCCTGGTAATGAAATAAATACCTTACCATTTACATCAAACCACATTCCCGGTGCGGTACCATTTTTATTTCTGATAACACTACATATCTCAGGCACTTCGGCTTGTTTACGATTAATGGGTGTTACTTCTTTTCCATAAGTGGCAAATATATTCACCACATCCTGATAAACAACTTCATCAAAACGCATGACCGTATTAAAGTATTCACAAAGTGTTTTTTTTGTGATGTCATCTTTGGTTGGGCCTAATCCTCCTGTGATCAAAATCAGGTCAGCGCGATCTTTGGCTTCATCCAATACTTTTAAGATATGTTCACGATTATCCGAAACAGAAGATATTTGTTTGACAGTAATTCCATTCAGATTTAATAATGTGGCTATAAAGGCAGAATTGGTATCAACGATCTGTCCAATTAATATTTCATCTCCAATGGTGATAATTTCTGCGAGCATATTTTCGAACTTTTATTATTTGAATAGTTGTAATTATAAGCATGCCCACATGCGTTCTCGATTCCGCTCGAACTGACATCGCGCATAGTCAATTCGAGCGGAGTCGAGAATGTGCGATGGCTATAGCCATGTGACACGAATTTAGGAATTATGAACGAATAACTACCGGAGAACGTTATTTTTCTATCTTTGAAACAATCAATAAACCCAAATTTATGAGCGATACTATAAAACATCCAAAGGGCCTGTATTTTTTATTCTTTTCCGAAATGTGGGAGCGTTTCGGTTATTACCTAATGGTTGGTATTTTTCTTCTGTACATGACCGATAGTAAGTCAAATGGGGGAATGGAGCTTGAATTGGCCAATGCTACGGATATCTACGGCACTTTCATCGCACTTGTATTTTTAACTCCTTTCTTAGGGGGCTTACTGGCAGACAGGAAATTAGGATATCGGACTTCTATTACTATTGGAGGATTAATGATGGGCGTTGGTTATTCCATGCTTGCCATTCAAGGAGAAGCTGCATTTATTATTTCTTTATTTCTGATCATTCTTGGGAACGGCTTTTTCAAACCTAATATTTCCACATTACTTGGTAATCTTTATACGGAAGAAAAGTATCTTCCTAAAAAAGATGCAGGATACAGCATCTTTTATATGGGTATTAATATTGGAGCTTGTATCTGTAATTTCTTTGGTGCTTTTTTATTTTTAAATTATGGTTGGGGATATGCATTCCTTGGTGCTGGAATAGGGATGTTCATCGGTGTGATCATTTTCTGGGCAGGTATGAAACATTACAAACATGCTGATATTATTAAACCTACAAAACCGGAAGACGATACATTATCTAAAATTTTTGGAGTTACAATATTACCTGCTTTAATAGCGGGGTTTATTGGCTGGATCATTCCAGGAAACATTTTTGGCAGCGACTCAAACGATGCATTTATTTTCGGAGCGATGCCTGTAACTTATTTTTATTTCTCCTTGTATAAAAAAGCTTCTTCAGATGATAAGCGCCCCATTGCTGCAATGCTTTCTGTATTTGTTGTTGCCATTATTTTCTGGGCCGTGTTCAAACAAAACGGAACAGCATTAACAACCTGGGCAGAAAAATATACGGATCGTTCCATGCCGGCGGTACTAATAAAACCAGCAGAAAGCCTGAAAATGGTGGAAGAAATAACCGGAAAAACAGACAGCGTTTTTGCTACTGACAGTCAATTTAGAAAAATAAAAGATGCGAGTGGTGAACCGATAAAAGAGCTGGGAAAACATCCTTATTTCAAAAATGAATTACCGGAACATATCCCTGCAACAGAAAATGAAAAAACAAGTCTTGTTGCAACTAATTTATTTCAATCCGTAAATCCGGCATGGGTAGTAATACTAACACCTGTAGTAGTTTTGTTTTTTAGTTTTTTACGCAAAAGAGGGAAAGAGCCTTCTACTCCATCTAAAATGGCCTGGGGATTAGTGATCAGCGCATTATCAACATTGGTGATGGTTGGAGGTGTTTATGCATGCAGCAACGGAGCAATTAAATGTTCACCCTGGTGGCTCATTATGTCGTATGGAGTAATTACTGTAGGAGAACTTTTCCTGAGTCCCATGGCATTGTCGTTTGTGTCGAAATTAAGCCCGCCACGTTTAACAGCCTTAATGATGGGCGGCTGGTTCTTATCTACGTCAATAGGAAATAAACTTTCAGGGATCTTAGCTACGCTTTGGAATAACTATGATAATAAAGCATATTATTTTATGGTCAACTTTATATTGTTAAGTATTGCTGCTGTTGCCATGTTCATGATGCTGAAATGGCTAAAACAAATTATTGCGGAGCATGGTGGGAAATAATTTCTTCTTTTTAGGTAATAATATTTTTACCAAATTGAAAATAATTTCGTTTAACTTTTTTGTCGCAAATGTTTTATTATTACTCCTTTTGTTAAATTCCTGCTCTAATTATTTTGATGGAAAAAATGGCATTAAAACAGTTTATTTTCCAAACACAGACAAGATACAACAGGTTGTAGAATTCAAAAATGGGAAACGAGATGGTCCTCTGAAGGAATATTATAAAAACGGAAATTTAAAAATCCAACAATATTATAAGAATGACAGCCTTATAGATTCGGCTATATTTTATTATGAAAACGGGCAACCCGCTGAAATTCAGTTTTTAAAAGACCACAAAAAAGAAGGTATATGGAAAAAATTCAATAAAAATGGAAAAGTTTACTCTGAGATGTCCTATAAAGATGATCTTTTAGATGGCATTTCCTCCACGTATACATACAGATCAGGTCGTTTACTAAAGAGGTTAAATTACAAATATGGGCGAATGAAAGGCAGACAGGAATTTTATCATAATAATGGCAGACCAAAAAGCGTTAATCATTTTTACAACGGCGAACCCGGATTAGGTACCGAAGAGTGGTATGAATCAGGGGAAAAGGTAAATAATGATTTTAATATATTAGTGCAGGAACAAAACAAAGTATTATTAGAAAATACTTTAAGATATTTTATTACGCTTGAAAATTCTCAGCCGGATGATGAAGTTTTTGTATTAAGCGATAATGACACAGGAAATGTCATTACAACTCTTATGCCTCTGCAAAAAAAGAATGGCAATTTCATATGGGAATATACAATTGCCAGAGGAGGATTTATAATGGAAAGATTAAAATTAGGGGCATTTCGAAAAAACAAAATGAATAATGTAGTTATTAAAACAATTACAATCAACGTCTCTGCAAACAATTATTAATTAAAACTGATTTAGCCTTTGTTTTAATGAAAAACTATCGGGTGCATAAAATAAACCGGTTTTTATAAACTGTTTTGCTTTTGCATAATTTCCTTTTTTGTAATAAAATCCTGCTGCTACAGAATACGCTTTTTCTACATAAAATTGTGCTGGTTTAACCATTTTATTATCTTCTATCAGTTTTTCAAATTCTTTTAAATAGCTCTCCCCTTTGAATATATTATTTATAGAAAAATTTTGATAGGAAAGTTCTAGAAAACAATTGGATTTAACATTATTAAATTGTATATTATCATTCAAAAAATTAAACTTATTCGTGTAATCCTTCATTAAAGAGAGTATAACACTTGGATCGTTTATTTTTTCCATTAGACGAGAAAAATAACTTAAAACAATACTTTGCAAATCTACATGGCGGGGATTTACCGTATAAGCTGCTAGCAAATGTTTAATTTCATATTCTGAAGGTTGAAAATTCTGATATCCTATTCGTGCCAATTCATAATGATAAGCAAAATCAATTTCATTTTTTAGAGCAGTATCAGTTATTGAGCTTGCTATTACTTTATAAGAAATATCAAATTTTTCATAATCTGAATTTTTTATAAGCTGGGTTTGAATGACCCTTATAAATTCATTTCTAATCATTTCATTACTGAGTTCATCATCTTTTAAATTATTAAACCGACAAAGAATCGATAAATCAGAAATCTGTTGTAGATCGTCATAGTTATTATTACTCACCTGATATGTCAATGCCGATTTTAATAAATACTTATGTTTTTCACATGGATTCAAATAATACGCTTTTTTTATTTCAGAAATGGCCAATTCATATTTTTTATCTTCTAAATCATAAAAACCATAATTACTGTATTGAAGACCTGCTAACTGTATCAACGAAACATTTTCAGAGGGAAAATAATGTTTATTAAAAAGCATGGTTGCTGTGTTTGACTCGTATTCTTCTTTGGTTATTAATTTAGAGAGATAAAGATTTTTTACGTACTTCTCCACATAATTATTATTAAATTGATAATATCCTTTCTCCGGACTGGTAGTTTCTATTAAAATTTTATAGGTTTTAGGATATGCAACAAGATATACGTGTTGCGGTGTCTCCATTATCTGATATGGAATATTTAACCTGGAAAAAATGATTGCATAAAGCGCTGAAGCGGAAACACAATTATATTCTCCACTTTCGAAAATATCCGAAAAGCTATTTTTTAATTTATATACCTTCAAAAATGCTTTATGAACATGGTCGTATATTATTTTTACTTTTTTAATTTCTGTTTTGCTATGTATTTCTTTTTGTAGCGTAGAAATGCAATCATTTATTTTTTTGTCTGCTATTATTGGATCAAACCCCTTTTCTTTATCAAAAGAAGTTATAAAAAAATGAATAATATTGGCTGTGTCTTTAAAAGAAAACTTTCGGAATGCTGATTTCTCAATTTCATTCTTAAATAATAAATCATTAAATTGAACAAGTGAATCAGCCGGATTAGCTAATAAATTTCGAGAACAAAGAATAAATAAAATCAAGAATAAGGATGCTCTTTTCATAGGATTATTAGATTACTTTATCTAAAAATACATCTTTTAAACTTTTACAAGTTTCCATTTTCCTTTTTTGAAATACCACAAATAAATAAATGCAATAATTGCTTCTGAAGCGGGAATGGCAATAAAAACACCCAATGGCCCTAATCCAAGGTAGATAGCCAATAGATATGCCATTGGTATTTGTAACAGCCAGAAACCAACAAAACTGATATAAGTAGGTGTTTTGGTATCTCCCGCTCCATTAAATGCCTGCATCAATACCATTGCTATTCCATAAAGAATATATCCTAAGCTGATGATCCGTAATGCCTGAACCGCATATTCGTATTGAATTGCTGAAGTAGCCGGAATAAAAAAACCGATCAATGGTTTGGTAAATAACATAAAAAACAGCATGACTCCTGCCATCAACCATGCATTGTATTTTGCAATTGTTTTTACAGACGCTTCTGCACGCTCAGGATGACCCGCACCAAGGTTTTGACCTACAAGCGTAGCGGCAGCATTGCTGATACCCCATGCAGGAAGGATAAAAAAGATGATCAGCCTTATTGCAGTCTGATATCCCGCACTGGCCTCACTTCCACTCTTTGCCACAATAGCAGCAAGAAATATCCAGCTGGCAGATTGGACAATGAACTGAAGCGTTGCAGGAGAAGCAATGGATGTAATGGATCTGATCACATCCCATTCCGGTACCCAACGCACATTGCGCATATTCAACATTTCATTTTTCTTGAAAAATAAAGTCCACAATTGGTAAAGCACTCCCATGCCGCGCCCAATAACGGTGGCTAAAGCCGCACCGGTGATCCCAAATTCGGGAAACGGGCCATACCCGTTTATAAGCAAGGGACATAAAATAATATTGCACCCATTGGCCAGCCACAAACTTCGCATGGCAATGGAAGCATTGCCTGCTCCACGAAAGATCCCATTGATGAGGAATAATAATACAACCACAGCACAACCACCCAGCATGATACGGGTATAATTTACGCCCATCAATATCGCTTCCTCTTCGGCACCCATTAAACGTAAAATTTCTTCAGCAAATACAAATCCGATTACACTCATAACGGCAATCAAAACACCCGAAACTATTAATGCTTGTGCAGCTGCGCGTGCTGCACCTTCCGGATTCTTTTCACCAACCCTGCGGGCTACAACTGCCGTTGCGGCAGCGCTCAATCCAATAGCGGCTGAATAAACCAAAGTGATCACAGCTTCTGTGAGTCCTACTACACTCACTGCATGGCTTCCAAGTTTGTTTACGAAATAAATATCCACTACCGCAAACACACTCTCCAGGCACATTTCCAACATCATTGGAACTGCCAATAAGAATACGGCAACACGAATACTACCTGTAGTATAATCATATTCTTCACCCCGTAAAGCTTTACGTAATAATTCAAAAAATCTGCCTGATGAAAGGATTGTTTTCTTTGTTTGCATCATCATTTATTCCATATCTTCCATGCTTCTTCTGCCTGCTGATGCAACATGGATAATCCATTTACGATAGATGCACCCTGTTGTTTTCCACGTTTTAAAAATTCTGTTTCAAGAGGATTGTAAACAAGATCATATAATAGATGTGATGAAGTAATTAAATGATAAGGCATTTCAGGAGCTTCACTAATATTTGGATACATTCCTACAGGTGAAGTATTTATAATTAGCTTAAATCCTTTAATGACATTTTCATTGAGTTCTGAATAAGAAAAAGTCTTGAGTCCTGAGTCTTGAGTCTTTGATCTTGTTACAAAATAACAATCAATTCCAATTTCTTTTAAAACATAATGTACAGCTTTTGAGGCACCACCTGTACCTAATATCAGTGCACGTTCATGCTGTGTTTCTAAAAAAGGTTTGATACTTTGTTTGAATCCAAACACATCTGTATTATATCCTATTAATTTCGGAAGTGAGAGATTATTTTTTTTACTTTCGATTTCCGACCTTCGACTTTCGACTTTAATACAGTTAACCGCCCCTACAGCTTTTGCTGTTTCATCCAATTCATTTAAAAAAGGGATTACACTTTGTTTGTATGGAATAGTGACATTCAATCCGCAAAGCGAAGGATGGTCAGTGATAAGACCAGGAAATTGATCGATTGTTTCTATCGGATATAAGTTGTATTCGCAATTGGAAATATTTTCCTTTTCAAATTTTTCTGTAAAATATTTCTTTGAAAAGGAATGTGAAAGCGGGTAACCAATGAGTCCGAAGAGTTTCATTACTACGAATTACGAATCTGTGGTGAATTATTTTTTTGCAAGTTTCGCTTTCGCGATTTCAATAATGATCGGAAGCACGGAAATAAAAATAATACCAAGTGCTACCTTTTCAATATTTGTTCTGATCCATGGGATCTCACCTAAAAAGTATCCTGCAAAAGTCAGGCTTAATATCCATATTGCTCCGCCAAGAATGTCGAATGACAAAAATCTACGATAATTCATTTCTGCAACGCCGGCAACAAAAGGTGCAAAGGTTCTAACAATGGGAACAAAACGGGCAAGGATGATTGTTTTAGTACCATATTTTTCATAAAACATATGCGTTTTATCCAAATACTCCTGTTTCACCAGACTTTTACCCCTGAATTTTAAATGAAATATTTTCAAGCCTATTTTCCGTCCTACCCAATAATTCAAATTGTCTCCAACTACAGCAGCTATAAACAAAAGTATTACTAAATAAGCCATGTTCAGATATCCTAACCGGGCAAACAATCCGGCAGTAAATAGCAGTGAATCCCCGGGAAGGAATGGCATTAATACCAAACCTGTTTCAATAAAGATCACAAGAAATAATATGAAATAAACTGTTGTACCGTAGTTACTAAAGAGCCATTCGAAATCAAGATGCAGAATATGTTTAAATACTTCGATCATTTGCCCCAACCCTAAAGGGTGTTTAATAGTAATAGATTTAATTTGTTTCGCCCAATGTATTTCTCCCTTTAGGGTAGGGGCTTTTAATATTTTGTTACAGAAGGATCAATTTCATTTGCCCAAGCGATAATACCACCTTTTAAATTAAAAACATTGGTAAACCCTTCAGCTTCCAAAGCATTGCAAATAGCACCTGAACGGGCTCCACTGCGGCAATGAATGATCACTTGTTTATCCTTGGATATCTTATCTAAACTGTCCATCACATCACCCATTGGAATATGCTCCCCTCCTATTTCAGCAATCTCGAGCTCATGCTCTTCACGAATATCGATCAACTGAAAATTTGCTTTTTCGTCTTTTAATTTTTTTAATTCTGATACTGTTACTTCTTTCATAGATAATTTTTTTATTAGCCTCATCCGAACCCTTCTCCAGAAGGGAGTATAATCATTTTAAGTCCTCTCCTTTGGAGAGGATTTAGGTGAGGCCTATGCAAATTTTTTCTCAAATGCCTGCATTACTTCTACCAATGCGTTAACACTTTCCAAAGGCAAAGCATTGTATAAAGATGCGCGATAACCGCCCACATCACGATGCCCGCGTAAACCGCTTAGGTTCGCTTCTTTCGTTAATTTATCAAACTCCGCTTCTAATTCCGGTTTATGCATCACAAATGTTACATTCATATTGGAACGATCTTCTTTTGCAGTCGTACCTTTAAATAAAGAATTGCGATCGATCTCATTGTACAATGTATCGGCTTTTTTCTGGTTCACTTTCTCGATCCACTCAACACCACCATTTTTCTTTAACCATTGCAATGTAAGTAAGGAAACATATACCGGGAATACAGGAGGAGTATTATACATACTGTCACCTTTGATATGAACCTGGTAATCCAGCATTGAAAGCATTTTACGACCGGTTTTCCCTAATTTTGTTTCATCAACAGCGATCATTGTAACTCCTGCAGGACCCATATTCTTTTGAGCTCCGGCATAGATTAATGCAAAATTATTACCATTTACTTTGCGACTGAACATATCGCTGCTCATATCACACACCAATGGTACCGGCGATTTCGGAAATTGTTTTATTTGCGTACCAAAAATAGTATTGTTAGAGGTAAGGTGTAAATAATCCAGGTTCGCAGGAATATCATAGCCTTTTGGTATGTAATTGAATTTTTTATCTTCTGAAGAAGCGATTACTTGTGTATTACCAATCAACTTCGCTTCTTTAATTGCTTTGCCTGCCCATGCACCTGTGTTTACATATCCTGCAGTTCCATCTGTACGTAATAAATTATAAGGAACCATTGCAAACTGCAAGCTGGCACCACCTCCAAGGAATAATACTTTATAGTTATCATTTAATCCTAATAGTTCTTTTACAATCGCGCGCGCATCTTCCATCACTTTATCAAAGTTCTTGCTGCGATGTGAGATCTCTAATAGAGAAAGATTAAGATTATCAAAATTGATACAAGCTGCTGCCGCTTGTTTTAATACTTCTGCCGGTAATATTCCCGGACCTGCGCTAAAGTTATGCACTTTGATAGCTTCTGTAGTGATCATGTTTAATAATTTTAAGTGTTGTTTAGGAACGAAATTAGTAAATATTTGAAAGCTAAAAGTAAAATCCGAACAATAATTTACAGAGGTTCAATGACAAGGTGTCATAAAAAACTATTTGGCAAACGATTTGACAATATTGAAAGACAATTCTATCTTTATAGAGTTTTAATTCAAAAAAATAATCCTTAAAAATTAACAAGAGGGCAGTAGAAATCACAGACGCTAACTTTGACCAGTTAGTAGCAAAATCAGATAAACCGGTATTGGTAGACTTTTGGGCAGAATGGTGCGGACCATGCCGTATGGTGGGCCCTGTAGTTGAAGAGCTTGCAAAAGATTATGAAGGAAAAGCGATAGTAGGTAAAGTTAATGTTGACCATAATGCAAATGTTTCTTCTATGTTTGGTGTTCGCAATATCCCTACTATATTATTTTTTAAAGGCGGACAAGTTGTGGACAAACAAGTAGGCGCTGTTCCAAAATCTGTACTTGACGCTAAATTGAAAGCGCTTTTGTAGTTTAAAGTCTAAAGTTGAAAGTTTAAAGTTGCAGTAGGTGATGTTTATTACCTACTGTTTTACTTTAAAATTATCAACTCAGGAAACAAACTTGAAACTTTAACCCTAAACTTTGAACTCCATAAATCAACAACCCATACAGCAATTCACTCAACTGGAGTTAATTGCTAAACAAGTGGTGGAAGGTTTTATAACCGGCCTCCATAAAAGCCCTTTTCATGGCTTTAGTGTTGAATTTGCGGAACATCGTATCTATAATAAAGGTGAATCAACCAAACACATCGACTGGAAATTATATGGCCGTACCGATAAACTATTTGTTAAACGGTATGAGGAGGAAACCAATCTTCGCTGTCAATTGATCATTGATGATTCATCATCCATGTACTTCCCTGCCTCACCCCCTGCCCCTCTCCTTAATGAGAGGGGAGAAAATGGTAAACAAAATAAGATTATATTTTCTGTGCATTGTGCTGCTGCTTTAATTGAACTGTTAAAGCGTCAGCGGGATGCTGTTGGATTAAGTGTGTTTTCTGATACTGTTGAAGTGCATACACCAACAAAATCCAGTTCATTACATCATAAATTATTGTTCCATGAATTAGAAAAAATAATACAACCACATGATGTAAAAGTTCATAAAAAAACTTCCGCTATTGAAGCATTGCATGAAATAGCCGAAGCCATTCACAAACGTTCTCTCGTAATTATTTTCAGTGATATGATGGATTCAAAAGCGGATTCAGAAGAATTATTCTCAGCCTTACAACATTTAAAACACAACAAACATGAGGTGATCCTGTTTCATGTAGTTGACAAACAAAAGGAACTGGATTTTGATTTTGACAATCGCCCCTATCGCTTTATTGATATGGAAACCGGTGAAGAAGTAAAATTACATCCTAACGAAATCAAAGATACTTATCAAGCCTCAATGGCTGATTATAAAAAAGAATTAATGCTAAAATGCGGACAGTATAAAATTGATTTTGTAGAAGCTGATATCAATGAAGGTTTTGACCAGGTATTAATGCCTTACCTTGTGAAAAGAACAAGGATGATGTAGATTTACGAATTAAATAATTTCAAATACGTTGTCCAATCCCAGGTCCCGCCATAAAAGCATCCATCGTAATAATATTCAATATCCATATTGATATAACAACAGCCTGCTATTAGTAAGATAGTTATGTAGAGAAATGTTTTATGCTTTAATGTGTGATCCAGAAAATAACAAAAAGGAAAACATAATATTGAATAGTATTCCACAAAACTACGGGCTCCAAAGGAGCAGCCGAACCACCAGCACCACCAACTCGCAAAGACATAGCTAATGATCATAAATAGTACCCCAATGAAATAACCATTCCAAATTATATCAATTTTTATCAGCAATATAATTACTGCAATGCATAATAAGACCAAAGGGGTGTAATCAAAAAGACCGTTATAGGCGCTGGACCCTGTTT
>JBQTHQ010000085.1:0-16166 GCA_052389695.1 Bacteroidota bacterium
GTTTTTATTGTTTTTTTTTCCATAATCAAATACCTAAAGTTTATCATCCCTGTTATTCTGGAACACGACTCTGTTACCAAATCAAAATTCGATAATAAATACGGTTGCCGTGAATCATTGGTTGATGCTATCCGCAGAGCAACAGACATTATGCTTGCCGGTAAAGTGGCTGTAGTGGCCGGTTATGGAGATGTTGGAAAAGGTTCAGCAGAATCATTAAGCTCACAAGGAGTACGCGTTATCGTAACTGAAATAGATCCTATTTGTGCTTTACAAGCTGCAATGGATGGTTATCAGGTTCAAAAAATGGACAAAGCAGTTAAAGAGGCTGATATTATTGTAACTGCGACAGGAAATAAAAATATTATCACTGACCGTCATTTCAAAGCGATGAAGCACAATGCAATTGTCTGCAACATTGGTCACTTTGATAATGAAATTGATATGGCTTGGTTAAATAAGAACTATGGTAAATCAAAAGATGTTATCAAACCTCAGGTAGATAAATATACAATTGATGGCAAAGACATTTTAGTGCTTGCTGAAGGTCGTTTGGTAAATTTAGGTTGTGCTACCGGGCACCCTTCGTTCGTAATGAGTAATTCATTTACCAATCAAACACTGGCACAATTAGAATTGTGGGCGAATGCTTCTAAATATGAAAACAAAGTGTACACGCTGCCCAAACATTTAGATGAAAAGGTAGCACGCTTGCATCTTGAAAAGATCAACTGCGAGTTGGATGTACTTACCTCTGAACAAGCCACATATATTGGTGTTAAAGTGGAAGGCCCATTTAAATCAGATATGTATAGATATTAATATATTATCAATTAAAGAAACTCCCGCAGGCAGAATGCTTCGGGAGTTTTTTTATATAGTAAACTCATTCTCGTTGATCTGTATCATGCATTTGAAATGTCCTTGTGGACATTTATCATAACCTATTTTAGAACAAGGTCGACAGGGGAGGTTTTTTACTTCTACTATTTTTGACTTACTATCAGGCAGATAAGGTGAAAATCCAAAATCAGGAACGGTATTTCCCCAAACGGAAATAATTTCTTTTTTAAAGGCGGCTGCAATATGCATCAAACCGGTATCATGGCTTATGATTTTGTTCGCTTGTTTTATCAGCGATGCGGATTGATTCAAATTGTATTTTCCACAAGCATTATAAATTAAGTTCTGATCAGGAAGCATGGAGATAATACTTTTTGCTTTCTCATCGTCCTCTTGCCCTCCCAACAAAATCACAGGTTGATTTATTTTTTTAAAAATAGAAGCTATTTTTTCAATGGGAAGTTGCTTGGTGAAATGTTTAGCGCCAATTACAAAACCAATGTAATTGTTTTGATGAGAGGATGGCAGAGAAGTAAGGTTTACTTCATCCTGCTGTGGAATAAAATAGTCAAGGCCTTTGTGATCATTCTTTATTCCAAATTGTTCAACTGTTTTTAAATACCGATCAACCACATGTTCAGCAGGCATTTGGTTGATCTTAAAATTTACCAGCAGCCATTTTTGAAAATTTAATTTTTTAAAAGAGGCGGAAGGTTTCGCCAATGCTATTTTTATTTGCAAGGAACGAATGTTATTATGCAGGTCAACAACAAAATCGAAATTTTCTTTTTTCAATTCTTCGATCACCTCTTTCGCTTCATTTTCAATCGTGTGAATTTTTGTAATGAAAGGATTGTGTTCTAAAATTCCTCTAAATGATTTTTTAGTGAGATAATGGATTTCTATGTTTGGCTTCTGTTCCTTGATACAGCGTATTACAGGCGTAGTTAAAACAATATCGCCGATGGAGCTAAATCGTATGATGAGGACTTTTTGTACAATCATTTTTGTTCCTCTCCCTTGGGAGAGGGTTAGGGTGAGGTTTATTTTTCCAAATAAATTACTTCCAATACTGTTTGTCCAACAGCTTTCAATGTTTTTTTATCTACCGCGTCCATATTGTCTTTATGCGTGTGGTGATAATCAGCAAAAGCGCCACTGGCCTGATTATATTCAATAATGTCAATACAAGGAATACCGGCTTGATTCACATATATATGATCGTCTTCACCCACGAAATACTTTGTTTGAGGTAAAAAATAATTTCCATATCCAATATCATTTGCTGTTTTCCATACTTTTTCCACAATAGCAGAAGCATATTCAACTGAAATACCTTCTTTTGCAAAAACTGCATCTTTTCCTCCCACCATATCCATCAGTATCCCAAAATTGGCATAGTAATTAGGTGTATGTAAATTTTTTGCCCAGTACTGTGAACCCAGGCACCAGGTGGATGGCCCATTCCCACTATCGCCGTTTAAACCATAATCTTCCAAATCAAAAAATATGATGTCAATACCTATATTTGGTTTTAATATGCTTGTCTGGCGGGCGATCTCTAAAGCAACCCCGGCTCCGCTGGCACCATCATTAGCGCCATCTCCCGGTTTGTCTGTATTTTTAGTATCTTTTTCAGTAATAGGGCGCGTATCCCAATGCGAACATAAAAGGATTCTACTTTGAGTCTCCGGTTTTAATGAAGCAATAATATTCTTTAATGTAAATTGTTTTTTATCATGAGTTTGAACAGTGCCTTTTTGTACCATTACTTCAAAACCAAATGATTTTAATTTAGCGACCAGGTAATCGGCACATTTAGTATGCGAAGGGGTACCGGGTACTCGAGGGCCGAAATCAACCTGCGCTTTTATATAAGTATAAGCAGAATCCGAATTAAAATCAGGCGTAGCTATTTTTTTTACTTCAGGAGTTTTTGGTAGAGTCTCCTTTGGTTGCTCTGTTTCATTGCCACAGGATACAATAAAAATAGAGATGGTAACAACAATAATTAATTGTACTCTATTCTTGAATTGACCAGGTTGCCCCATCTTTGGTATCTTTTATTATAATTTTATTTTTTGCAAGATCATCACGTAATTGATCAGAAGCGGCAAAATCTTTTCTTGTTTTTATTTCTTTCCGGATCTCTAAAATAATTTCCATTACTCCCTGTAAAACTTTATCACTTGTGGTATTTGAGCTATCTGATTTTAATCCTAGTACATCATAAACAAAATTATGCATGATCTTTTTCAATAACGTAAGATCGCTTGAAGAAATTGTTTCTTTTCCATCATTCACTGAGTTAATAATGCGCGCCCCTTCAAATAAATTAGCTACAAGAATAGGAGCATTAAAATCATCATTCATTGCATCGTAACAATTTTTTTCCAGTTCTTTTATGTTTGAAATAGAGGAGGAGGAAGTATTTAGGCTTTCTAATGTTTTGATTGCAGTCATTAAACGGGCATATCCTTTTTCGGATGCCTGTAATGCTTCATTTGAGAAATCAAGCGTACTTCTATAATGTGTCTGCATCATAAAAAAACGAACTGCCATTGGGTTATAACCTTTTTCTAATAAAGGATGATTACCTGTAAACAATTCGCCTGGTAAAAAACCATTGCCGGCTGATTTCGACATGCGCACACCGTTCACTGTAAGCATGTTGGTGTGCATCCAATAGTTTACAGGAGCTTTATGATTACACGCTTGTGACTGTGCAATTTCATTGGTATGATGAGTGGCTTGTAAATCCATTCCGCCCCCATGTATATCAAAAGTGTCGCCTAAATATTTACTGCTCATTGCCGAGCATTCAATGTGCCAGCCCGGGAAGCCCCAGCCCCATGGTGATGGCCAGCGCATAAGGTGCTCGGGTTTTGCATTGATCCATAAAGCAAAATCTAATCTACCATGTTTTTCATCTTGTCCGTCCAACTCGCGGGTATTAGTAATCAGATCTTCTAAGTCCCGGTTGGTAAGTTGTCCGTATGAAAATTCCTTATTGTATTTTTCCACATCAAAATAAACAGTACCATTTACCTCGTATGCATATTTATTTGCAATGATTTTTTTTATCATTTCTATTTGTTCGCAAATATGTCCGGTTGCTGTTGGTTCAATACTGGGAGGTAATGCGTTGAATTCCCGCATCACATTATGAAACCCAAGCGTATATTTTTGAACGATCTCCATGGGTTCAAGCCGTTCCAATTTTGCTTTCTTTGCAAATTTGTCATCACCTTCATCACGGTCGCCTTCTAAATGTCCTGCATCAGTGATATTGCGCACATAACGTACCTTAAAACCTAAATGTAATAAGTAGCGATAGATCAGATCAAATGAAATAAACGTACGGCAGTTGCCTAAATGTACATCACTGTAAACGGTAGGTCCACATACATATAAGCCAACCATTCCTTTATTAAGAGGTATAAAATTTTCTTTGGTACGGGTAAGTGTATTATAAATGAGCAGTCGGTCTTGCATAAAAAAAGGACTTATGAGATTTCATAAGTCCAAAGGTATTAAGTTTTTTGGAATTGCTTTAGTCTTCAATTACGCTATCCCCAACATATTTGCCATCTTTATAAACGGCAACACGTGTTAAGATACCATCAGGGCTATAGTAGTAAACTTTACCATCTACCAGGCGGTTTTTACTGAATGTACCATCTTTGGAAACCTGTTTGTTTGAGTTGTATAATTTCCAGTAACCTTCACCGTTAAATTGTTTACCAAGGTTGTCTTTTTCATTTTTTTGAGCAACAACAGGTGGTGCCGCTACTTCTACCTTTTCCGGAACTTTGACGATTGGTTTTTTAGGCTCATACGTTTTTGTGCTGGCAATATCCAACGCGCCTCCGTTAAAGTTCTTCTCTGCTTTAATATCTCCATTTTCATAATATTCTTTTAAAAGGCCGGCTTCTTTTCCTTCAGCCCAGTTTCCTTCAATCATTGTTTGACCATTTGCATAATAATATGTTTGAGGGCCTTCACGTTTACCTGTTGCGTTAAATTTAAATTCCTGTTGCACTTGTCCATTCTCATAATATAATTTGTAATCACCCACCCAGCGATTATTTTTCCATAATCCTTCTTCTTTTATTTTACCATTATCATGATACATAATAGCATAGCCACTCGGACGGTTATTTTCGTAAGTGATTTTGCTTTTTAGATTATTATTAGGGAAAAATTCTTTCCAGATGCCTGTTTTTTTACTGTCTATATATCTACCTTCTTCTACTTTTTGATCATCTGCGTAATCGGGTTTGTGAAGTGTTCTATTGAAAATGATCCATTTACCTTGCTTTTTACTATTGGCATCGGTAAAATTGATGGTATCGTTATTGTTGATTAGCTCATAAGATTGAGCAATAACAACTTTATAGGTAATGAATAATAATATTAAAGTAATTTTCTTCATCATAGGATTTTCGTTATTCAGTATTACTCTTCACTTTGTTTAGACTAATTACTAGTATTCATCGACAAAATGTGTTACTATTTTAGTCCGTTTTCTTTTACGCTTTACTGCTTATTAAGGTTTCAAAATTATATTATTTTTTTTAAGTTTTTGATCATATCAATTGTCATTCCTGCCAGATCATATTCCGGTTTCCAGCCCCAATGCATGGAGGCTTCGCTGGCATCAATGCTTTTAGGCCAGCTGTCTGCTATTTGCTGACGCGAATCAGGGTTATAAGTGATCTTAAAATCCGGGATATGTTTTTTAATCTCCAGTGTAATGTCTTTTGGAGAAAAGCTAAATCCGGCCAGGTTATAGCTCGAACGTATTTTTATTTTTTGAGTATCAGCCTGCATAATACCAATGGTGGCCTTTATAGCATCGGCCATATACATCATAGGCAGGGTAGTATTTTCAGATAAAAAGCATTCATATTTGTCTGTTTTTAGGGCCTGATGAAAAATATGAACGGCATAGTCGGTAGTACCTCCGCCTGGCGCTGATTTCCACCCAATTAGCCCCGGATAACGCAAGCTTCTGACATCTACATTATATTTATTATAATAATATTCGCACCAGCGTTCCCCTGCTTGTTTACTGATCCCATATACCGTGCTGGGCTCCATAATGGTATACTGTGGAGTATTCACTTTAGGAGTGTTGGGGCCAAAAACAGCTATAGAACTTGGCCAATATACTCTTTCGATGATTTTTTCCTTTGCAAGATCGAGTACATTAAATAAGCCTTGCATATTCAGGTCCCAGCCTAATTTAGGCATCCTTTCGGCTGTAGCGGATAATAAGGCAGCTAATAAATATACTTGAGTGATTTTGTGACGTTTTACAATTTCACCTAATTGTTGGGCGTTCATTATATCAATTACTTCAAAAGGCCCTTCTTTAGCTTGTTCAGAGACTTTTAGATCGGATGCAATAACCGAGTCAATGCCATATATATCCCGAAGGGCTTGTACCAGCTCTGTTCCAATTTGTCCTGATGAGCCGATCACCAATATTTTATCTCTCGTTTGCATTATGGGGGGCAAAAATAATGGTTTTAATACAAATTCTTCATTGGGTAGGAAATGTTTTTCAACAGGGGCTTTTGATAACTAACCTTACATATACATAGGACAAACACGTTTTTTAGCTACAAAAGGCGGTATTTTTTTGAAGATGTATATCACTGAAATTTCAAAACCTCCTCTGCGGCTGGTTGCTTCAATAAGATTAGAAGTATTAAAATCATAACTGATACCTACATTAAAGTTTCGATAATCCATATTCGCGGCAAGTATAAATGCATCCTTTAACCTAAGAAAAGCGCCTAATGATATGGCTGTAGGCATGGTGTTAACTGGTTTTAAATAGTATTTTCCAAAAAGGCCCAGGAGGGTTTCATTAAATTTTCCTTGTTTTTCATACATAATTGTTGGCAATACCCCGATTTTAGCTCCAATGGGTAGCTCAGCAATACCCGATATAGTAAGTTTCGTATCCAGTTTAATAGCTGTATTATCGAAAAACGATTGCTTGGGTTTATTAAGATGGAATGCTGAAACGCCAATATTCACATATTTCCGATAACTTTTCTTAAATAAATAAACCAAGCCCCCTCCAATATCAAAATATGTAATGCGTAACCGGTTAAAATTTTCCTGGCTGCTCAATGCCGGATTAAATTTATCTCCATCATATTGGCTATCAAATGTAAGATCACTCAAATCAAAACTTTTTGAGGTGATGCCCGGTTGAACTGCTATGGATAAAAAATGGGTGGAATCGGTATTTAATTTTTTAATGTATGCTCCGGATAAAAAAAACTGTGTTGTTTTAAATCTCGAATCTCCCGATTTATCATGATTGATAACTAATCCAAGCCCGGCGGCATCTTTTTTTAATTTTTTGATTTTTAAGCGGGTATCAGTTGCGACAGAATAAGTTTTATAAGGTACAGGAATAACTGCCCATTGGGTTCGGTAATTTCCCACAAACCTCCAGTCTCCATCAAATACACCGGTTTGTGCCGGGTTTAGATTATGCGGTGATGCATTGAATTGTGAAAAGTGAATGTCCTGTGCTAACACCTCACCCCCAGCCCCTCTCCAAAGGAGAGGGGTAAGGAGAACAATGGTAAATATGACAATGTTTTTTCTCATTTATTTTTTACATTTTGCCTCCTCCCCTTCGGGGAGGCCGGGAGGGGTCTTTACCTGATCAGAGTTACATTCCCCTGCGTTTTAAATTTTTCTTTATTATAACATTCTCCGCGTAAATACCATGCAAACACTGCCGGATCAGCTTTCATACCTTTATAAATTCCATCCCAGCCTATGTTAATATCTGTGGTTTCAAATACTAATTGTCCCCATCTGTTATAAACTGCGAAGTAAAGATTGGTCAGGCTATTGCTTCGAACATACAAAATATCATTATGGCCATCACCATTAGGAGTAAACGTATTGGGTACAAATACATCTTCTTCTTTACAAGCCGGGGATATTACATAAATGGTAACGGAGGCTGTTCTGGGACAACCCAGGGAATCAATAATAGTAACTATGTATGTTGTGGTTTTTTCAGGACTTGCTGTGGGATGAAATGCTGTTGAATTGCTTAAGCCTGTTGCCGGTGTCCATACAATACTCAAAGTAGTATCAGTGATTGCATGAATGATTGTGGACTCACCTTTAAATAGTGTATCCTTGTCCGTTATTGCAGTGAGGGGATATATACCAGGGTTAGAAACAAATACAATAGTTGAAAGTGTTCTTATACACGTATCACCATTGGAGTTTAAAGTTGATATGTTAACTGTGTAGGATGTAGTAACAGTTGGTGTTGCAATAGGGTTGGGGATATTCGGGTCATTTAATCCGGTAGTTGGTGACCAACTGTATTTAAAGCCACCTGATGCATTTAACTGGGCACTGCCTCCAATACAAATATTTTGACTTGGATTGATAGAAACAGAAACTGAGGGAATATCAAGTTGTACAATGGCCGTATCCTTACAACCATTGACAGTAGATGTAATTAATGTAACATCATACGTTCCCGAGGTAGAATAAGTATGAGTTGGATTTTGAAGATTTGAACTATCACCATCATCAAAATACCAAAGCCATGAAACAGGTGCAACTTTTGATGAATCATTAAAAGAAACAAGGTTGCCGCAAGGCATAGAAACGTAATCGAAATCGGCTGTAATAGCCGGGTAAACGGTTACGTACTGATAAGCGGTGTCCCATATATTACAACTTGCCGGATTGTTTACCAATAAACGGACTAAATATGTTCCGGGTGTTGTATACGTTTTAACCGGATTAAATATGGTTGAAGTAGTATCATTGTTTCCAAAGTCCCACAAATAGCTGCCTCCAGGTGTACTTTGGTTACTAAATGTTATTGTGAGCGGGGCACATCCATTGAGCTGATTAACTGTAAAGTCGGCTTGTGCCAAGGGTACCTGGAAATCAAGTTTAAAAACGCCATTGTTACAGTTAAAATTTTGGGTATTATGATTAACATTGCCACCGGTATTTGGCCACGCGCCGGGTGTTACCGGAAAATCATCATTGCCTCCACAGCCTGCACAAACGGATTGATATACAATTCCTTTTTTATCAAAGCGGCTGGTTCCCCCATCAACATGTTCCTGACTGGCACCTCCCCCAAAATAGGTGGCATAAAATAATGAAGTCGCATCTGTTGATAATACGATTAAATAAAAGTTAAATCCATCACCTGAGGATGGTTGTATGGCTCCCGGTGTGATTGGCATTCCTGTAGTTTGAGGCCCTACAAGAATATCTCCTCCCCAGCCCGATACATAAATGTTTTTGCATTCATCCACTAAAAAAGCGGAAGGTGAAATATTAGGCCGGCCATTTCCATTGCCAAAAACAGTAGAAAAGATCAATGTATTTAAGGAGTCATTCATTTTGCTGATGAATTGTCCGCTATTGATATTATTGTAAACACCGGCTGTTATAGGCATAGAACCTTCAGTTTGTCCAACAACATACACATCATTATCTTTATCTAACTGAACAAAATAACATTGGTCATAACTTACTGTACCCCAGAAAGTGGAAAAAAGAATAGCTGTTCCATCATTTTTAATTTTTGTAATATATCCATCTGCTATACCGCCATTATAAGATGTTCTTAAAGCGCCGGCAGTGGAAGGAAAATCGGTACTTCTGGTGCCTCCTGTAACATAAACATTTGTTGAATCATCTATAGCGAGCGCATAACCGGCATCATTATTATTTCCACCTAAAAAAGTGCTCCAAAGTAATTGAGACAAGTCATTGTTGAATTTGAATACAACACCATCTTGTTTTCCACCTAATGAATTATCAAAACCATTTGATATTGGAAAGTTTGACGAACGGCTGGAACTTGAAATATATATATTGCCGGTTTGATCTACATTAATTTCGCCACGAAACTGATCACCGTAATTGTATTGTAATGAATCATAATCGGTTCCATAGATAGGCCTGGTAACCCCTGATACCGGATCAGTAAAATTAAAAAGAAAGGTGCTGTCATTATTATAATTCACACCATCATTTAAACTCCCGCCAATATAAGTTGATCCTAAAAGTGTTGTTCCCGTGCTGTTGAATTTTGAGAGGTAAATATCGGTTCCTCCGTAAAAATAGGTTCCATTGTTATAAAAATACAAAGGCCTTCCTCCATTAAATGTAGCATCGTAAGCATTAGTAGTTACCGGTAAATCAGTAGAGCCGGTGGCCCCATATAATACCAATTCGTTTTGCGCATCCACTACTAAACTGGTAACCACTTCGGTACCGGTATTCCCTCCTAGATATGTTGAGTATTGTAAAAATGTACCGGAAGAATCATATTTGGTGATCACTATATCGGTTCTTCCATACACATAAGTGCCTGATCCGTTCCAGCTGGTATCATAAGCGCCCAATGTGGTTGGATAACCAATACCAAAAACAGTTCCTCCTGAATATAAATTTCCTTTCGCATCATAGGTGGCAGTCATTCCAAAATTATCCGCGATTGAACCGGATGAAGCCGCAAAAACCAACACAGGATCAATCACTAATTCATAGCCTTTATTATATCCACGGGGAAAATTAAAAGATACAATTGTATTTTTTAAAACAAATTCACAGGGCACTTCAATACGTTTTCCATCAATCCATTGATAAGCATATGGACGCTGTTCCACTAATTCATTAATGCTGTTTTTTAATTTTAATGCCCCATTTTCAAGAGTAATATTATCCAATCCCTCATAAAAAAGTTGAACATTAGCGGCATTTGCTCCTTTGGCGACAAAAAAATTATACTTCAAACTATTTGGATATCCTAACACCTGCAAGTCAATTCCATTATACAGGTTTTTATAATTTACTTCTTTGTAATTTTTTGCATCTCCCGCCCATTTGCTTTTATCATTCCCGATAAAAAAATTACAATAGTCGGAAGTCATTTGTTGTGCAGATGAAGAAACATCATTACTGGCATTTACAAATGTCATTCGGAAAGCATGTGTAGGAATGATCAGTGATTTTTCAGAAGGGATGTCTTTGCTTTTGCGTATATGACTTTCGCGCAGCATATCTTTATCATAAAAATTATAGGTAAAGCAGTCTTTTTCCAGAAACAATACTCCACCGTCTAATTGCGCACGATAAAGTACCTGTTTATCCCATTGATTTTTGTTCTCAGTAAATCGGATGGTGTTTTGTGGTTCAGGCTTGCCATTACCGGCAAAGGCATTTGAAAAAAATGCAAACAGCAGGCAAAGAAAAAAATATTTTTTTACTGTTTGTTTCATTTGAAGAGTTATTCTTTCACTAGTTTTTTTATTATTACTCCGTTATCACGTGTAATTTTCATTAAATAATAACCCGGAGCTGCATTTGTCAAATCAACTGACTGTGCAGTATTTGCTATTTCATCTGCCGCATAAATCTTCGCACCCATAGCGTTAATTATCTCTATTTTAAATTTACCGCTGTAATTATCATTAAATCTAAAAGTAAATATTCCATTCGCCGGGTTAGGAAAAATCTCTACTCCTTCTTTATTTACTGTTTCGTTTACAGAAGTAATGATTTCCGTACCTGTTATCCCGATATTGTCAATAAATACACCATTACCGGTTGTACCGCTGGTATAAGTGAGTTTACTGCTGCCTTTAAAAACAATATCTATAAACCCTCCTGTATATGGAGTAAGATCAATATCCACATGCTTCCAAATCTCATCGCTTTCCGAAAAAGATCTGTAAAAAGCAAGCTCATTTTCGTTCGCATATATACCAAAATTGGTATTAAATCTTGAAGAAGCATATAATAATTTATAATCAAGGCTTAGCATGGCATCGGAAAAGTTCACAAGATCAACGCAATACAATCCCGCACTTGCATTGTAAGCAGGGTTTGTATAAAACGCATTTACAGATGTTGGTTTTCCATAATAAACAGTACCATCTCCTCCGGAAAGAATAAGCCCATTATCTGTTTTTCCTCCCTCAACAGCTACTAATACCAGGGATTGTGTATCTGAAACGGTATCAAAAGCTGTAAGCGCGGCTTGCCCGGAGGAAAAATTTTCCTGGTAAGGAACACTTATCGGGCTCACAGACTTTATATTTATCTGCCTTGAAATTTGATCGGAGCCATAGGGAGTTGTTACAGATAATGTAACCGTGTAAGTTCCGGCTGACGTGTAATTTACGACCGGGTTTTCCATTACAGAGAAAGCAGGCGTGCCTCCTGGAAAAGACCAGTTATAAGTAAAATTTTGTGTACCAATAGATTTGTCGTAAAATTTAATTTCATCTTCGCAAGCTCTTGCCGATACCATAAAAAAATCAGCTTTTACTACGCTTGCAACATTACATACCCAGCTATTTCTACTAGCATTATTATTTGCAATATAATTCATGTAATCCATTTGCTCTTGTGAAAAAACAGTTCTGCATGACTTTTGAGGGCTATATGACATTATGTTTTGCGGATCAGGAACGTAGACATCCCCGTTCGCGTCTGTTCCCATCGCACTTGTAATAAGACAGGTAGTGCTGCTTACACTTTCACCGCTTAGAGAAGGATCCGCGGGAGTATCGCAAAAACCATCTCCGGCAGTGTTGCAGTTGTCAGGATTTCCACTTCCGGGCCTCGCGACTAACTCATCTCCCGAATCATGTGTATGGGGCAATCCAAAATAATGTCCTAGTTCATGTTCAAAAGTAGTACCGTTGGATACGCAACTGTTAGCCACAACCACTCTCGTATTAGCACTTCCGGGATAACTTGCCCATCCGCAAGCTCCATCCGTTGAACCGGCAAACCAGACATCCCCGGTATTTACATCATCCAATGGTCCATATTTAGAATTAGCATCCGCTTTAGTAATTGTATATAAACCATCATCACTATGATAAAGGGTTTTACATACAAAAAACTCAATACCTGCCTGCCTGTAAATGGAATTTGTTCTTTTAAGTTGATCCATCACTGCTATCAGGCTTATTGCTCCGGTACCATCCGTTCTGCTGGTAATATGGAATGTTAAGGGAACCATTTTAATGGGAAAAGGTGTGATGAAGCGCCTTGAGTTTTTATTTTCAGCCCGCATTTCCTGTAACTGCCGGCGCTGCTCTGCTATGTCTTCAAGATTTATAATGGTAGCGCAAGGCTTAAGAACAGAATTATTCTCATACTCCTGTGCAAAAAATACATTTGTAGTAAATTGTAAAATAATAGTAAAGTAAATCACTACTCTTTTTTTACATTTATCTTTTATCATGTATATATGGCTGTTTTACAGGTCGATAAATTAATTTATGAGTATACCAAACGTAATGAAAAACGAAATAAAAAACAAATACGGTTTACACTTTGTCTAAAGCCTGCTTCAGGTCCTCGATCAACAGATCCACATCTTCCAGCCCGATGTATAAGCGCACCAAATTCCAGGGCAGCGGATTTTCAAAGCTTTTGCTTGCTGCTAATGCACACATCGGGAACACTAAAGACTCATATCCGCCCCAAGAAGTTGCAAGGATGAAACGTTTTAAATTATCGCAAAATTTTTCCGCCTGTTCTTCCTTTTCTACATTAAGAACTATAGAAAGCAAACCACCACCTTGTTTCATTTGTTTTTTTGCAAGGGCTAACTGAGGATTTTTGGATGAAAATGGGTAATTCAGTTGTTTTATTTTAGGATGGTTCTCTAAAAAATCAGCTACTTTTTTAGTACTCTCCGCGCTTCTGTTCACCCGAATTTCAAGCGTCCTTAACCCCCGTAACATCAATGCGGCATCATGCGGTGAAATGATACTTCCAATGGTCATGTATTCTTCCGCCATCATTTTCATAATTCTTGCTTTTGTACTGCATACAACTCCTGCAACTACATCACTGTGCCCGTTCAGATACTTGCTTGCGGAATGTATTACAATATCAACTCCCAGTTTAATAGGGCTTTGATTGAGAGGTGAATTATAACTGTTATCAATAATGGTGCTGATGTTTTTCGCTTTAGCAATTTTTACAACCGCTTCAATATCCTGCATTTCAAAGGTCAATGAATTGGGACTTTCGAGATAGATCAATTTTGTATTGGCCTGTATCGCTTTTGCAAAATTTTCAGTGTCTCTTCCATCCACAAAAGTAGTGGTAACACCATATTTTGGAAGATATTTACTTAATAAAGTATTGGTCCAGCTATATGGTTTTTGAACACATACCACATGATCACCTGCTTTAACAATGCTCATTACCGCGGCTGCTATGCCGGCGCTTCCGCTTGAAAAAACGATCGCATCTTCAGCGCCTTCCAACGCCGCTACTTTTTTTCTAAGTGCCCCCACTGTTGGATTATAGCCGCGCGTATAAAAAGGTGTTTCCAGTTCACGGGTTAATTTTTCACGCATTTCGCCTACTGTTTTAAAACAGAAATTGGTAGATTGAAATACAGGAGGTGCTACAGCGCCGTAATATTCTTCACGTTCCTCACCTAAGTGATTAAGTATAAAAGAAAGATCCATATTTTTTTGTTGAGGTGTTTTTACGAAAGTACGAAATTATTGTGAAGAAGACCTCAGCCCTGCGCCTCTCCAAAGGAGAGGGGTGTATTTTTTATTCCGAATTTCACCTATTGCCCCCTCTCCTTTGGAGAGGGGATTAAGGGCTGAGGTTGTATTGCCTGAAAAGCCGTATCTTTGTGCTTTAATTTTTAAATCCCCGACACTATGTTATTGCAAAACAGAGTTAACAAAAAGGAGCTTAAAAAACGAATCCAGGAAGAAACAATTAAACGGATCACTGTTTCGTTTTACCGCTACGTAATCATTGATAACCCACAGGAGCTTCGCGACCAATTATTCATTCAATGGAATGCATTAAAGATTTTGGGACGTATATATGTTGCCAAAGAGGGCATCAATGCCCAAATGTGTGTTCCTGAAGAATATTGGGATAAATTTAAAAGTGATCTGGATGCAGATTCGCGTTTTACGAATATCCCTTTAAAAATTGCAGTGGAGGATGATGGCAAATCATTTTACAAACTTGCAATTAAAGTGCGGCCAAAAATTGTTGCGGATGGATTGGATGAAAACACATTTGATGTAACCAATGTCGGGAAACATTTGTCTGCACGTGAATTCAATAAAGCAATGGAAGATCCTCAAACAATTGTGGTAGATATGCGTAATCATTATGAAAGTGAAGTAGGGCGTTTTGAAGGCGCATTTTGTCCGGATGCGGATACCTTTCGTGAAGAATTGCCAATGGTAATTGATGAATTAAAAGATAAAAAGGATAAAAAAA
Source organism: Bacteroidota bacterium (assembly GCA_052389695.1). GTDB lineage: Bacteria > Bacteroidota > Bacteroidia > 2-12-FULL-35-15 > 2-12-FULL-35-15 > 2-12-FULL-35-15. The sequence goes on from JBQTHQ010000085.1 coordinate 15,157, forward strand.
TAATTATGTATTGCACCGGCGGTGTGCGTTGTGAAAAGGCAAGTGCATATTTAAAACATCATGGATTTAAAGATGTGAACCAGTTGCATGGTGGTGTGATCGATTATGTGCGGCAGATAAAAGCGGAAGGTTTGCCTTCTAAATTCATCGGTAAAAACTTTGTGTTTGATGAGCGTGTGGGCGAACGGATAACAGACGATGTAATAGCACAATGCCATCAATGCGGAGCTCCTTGCGATAATCATGTAAATTGTGCGAATGATGATTGTCACCTTTTGTTTATACAATGTGATGTGTGTATTGAAAAGATGAAGGGGTGTTGCACCCCCGAATGTGTGCACATTGCAAGTTTGCCTGAAGAGGAACAAAGAGGTTTACGCAAAGGAAGAAAAAAAGAAGATTGCCTTTCGGTATATAAAAGCCGCTTACGCCCCGATCTGAAAAAGATTTTACGAATTACGACCGGCCTCTAATATTTTAATACGCTCATCTTTTTCCAAAAGTAATTTTTCATACACCTCCACTACTTTTTCCAGCGGATTATGATTATATATTGGATTGGTTACATACCCCGACTGCGTACAATTGGTAAATATCTGTGCGGGATCAAAATTAAGAAGCGTATTCAAATCTATTTCCAGCGCGTTACAAATCTCAGGTAACTTATCTAATGTTATTTTGCTTTCACCGCGTTCAATTTTACTGTATGAGTTCTGGGAAATATTTAGTTTACCCGCGATGTATTCCTGCGAAAAGCCTTTGATCTTCCTGATCTTTTCAAGCCTGGGGCCAATATTAATAAGATTATCCATAATAAAAACAAATTTGAAATAGTCCCTGAAGGTTTAATTTAAACCCAAATATATACAAAAGCTGAATATTGATAGATTAATATTGCAAAATTAAACATGAAAGCTGCAAGCATCTGTTGAAAACCGACATAAACAAGCGTGTTTCAGGCTTATAATTAAATATAAATCTATAAAACATACCATGAAACACATCAAAAA
>JBQTHQ010000086.1:0-4752 GCA_052389695.1 Bacteroidota bacterium
TGTTCCAGGCGCTAACCCAAAATTTAAAACCTTCTGTAGTTACAGTTCTGCGCAATACTGTGGATGGAAATGATAATACATTTGTAATAGGTGACACATTAAAAATTAAAGATAGTTATACGAATTATCTGGCAGCAACAACTAATTTAACCGCTACGCTTTCTACCACCTCAGTACATGTTACCATTCTGGATGGCACCACCACTTTGGGTGCAGTAGCAACATTAGCTACTACAAATAATAATGCGGATCCTTATAAAGTAAGAATATTATCCAGCGCCCCGCTTAATCAACCCATTCAATTTAAACTTACATTCTCGGATGCCGCTAATTCATATACAGCTGTTGAATATTTTACCATTATTGTAAATGTTGATTATATAAATATTACTATCAATGATGTTGCTACAACAATAAACAGCCGGGGACGTATTGGATATAACCTGGATAACCAGGTGGGCGGTTTAGGATTCAATTATATGAACCAAGGAAGTATTTTATACGAAGGAGGTTTAATGATAGGTACTGATACAGGGAAAGTATCAGATGGAGTTCGTGGTTATACTTCTGCTCCTGAAAATGAGTTTCAGTCAATGGTAAATGTGAGAAGAATAAATCCTCCTGCCGTTTCTGAATTTGATGTGGATGGAACATTCAATGACAATCTTGCAAAAATTCCATTGAAAATTAAAGTACATCATAATGCGTATGCATGGACTACTGCCGGTGATAGAAAATATGTGATCGTACAATATGTCATTTCGAATACAGGAACTTCCTCATTAAATAATTTATATGCCGGTATTTTTGCAGATTGGGATATTGATGTGGTAACTTTTAAAGAAAACCGTTCGGGATTTGATGCTGCAACTAAAATGGGGTACGTATATCATACCGCTACAAATGGAAAGTATGGAGGGATAAAGTTGTTGACACACTTAAAACCTGTTTTACATTATGCCATGGATAATGTGGCAGGAGGAGCCGGAGGTATCGATCCGTATACAGGTGGTTATAATGGTTTTGATAAATATTCAACACTTAGTTCTAATCGGCCGAATGCCGGTGTTACAGGCGCAGGAGAAGATATTTTAGATGTGGTTAGCACAGGCCCATATACCATTGCTGTTGGTGATTCTATTAAAGTGGCCTTTGCATTACTTGCAGGGGATGATTTGCCTGATCTTAAAAATAGCGCTGCAAATGCACAAATAAAGTATGATGGACTTATGACAGGTATAGCTAATAACACAAATACAATGAATAATCCAAATGTATTTGCTGTTTATCCAAATCCTACAAACGCAGAATCAAATATTAACATATATCTGGCAGAAGCATCATCAGTGCAACTGGTGGTGTATGACTTGTTAGGTAAAGAGATCAAAACCATTGTGTCCGAAAAAATGCCGGAAGGCTCACATCGTTTTGTATTCGATGCTTCAGCACTTAGTAATGGATTATATTATTATCAATTAAATGTAAATGATCAAAAATATGTGCAGAAACTGATCGTAAATAAATAAACAATTTTTATTGCGAAGAGTATAAATTTTTAAAGCATATTATTACCTTTGTGTACACAAAAAATAAATAAAAATTATTATGGATATAAGCGGAATTATTTCAATTTCAGGGATGAGCGGATTATATAAAGTGATTGCTCAAACCAAAAACGGATTAATAGTAGAATCACTGATTGATAAAAAAAGAATACCCGCTTATGCAACACATAAGGTAAGTACATTGGAAGATGTTAGCATCTTTTCTACCGGTGATGATGTTCCTCTAAAAGATGTTTTTCAAAAAATACATGACAAGGAAAAGGGTGCTGCATGTATTGATCATAAATCTCCGGATACGGAATTAAAAAGTTATTTCAAAGCTGCGTTTCCGGAATATGATGAAGATAGAGTATATGTGTCTGACATTAAAAAAGTGTTGAACTGGTACAATATACTTCAGAAAGAAGGACTGTTGGATAAAGAGCCCGAGCAGTCCGAAGAAGAAAAGTTGAAAATTAAAGCTTCTGCAGAAACAGCAAATGCTTTAAAAACTAAGAAAAAAGATACGAATACCAAGCCTCTTAAAACAGCCGGCTCAAAAGTGGCAACACAAGGAGTAAGAAAAACGGGGGTCGCTTAGATCTTTTGAAGAATAGATATTATATAAATCCTTCCATTTTTGGAGGGATTTGTTTTTTTAAAGCTTTTGGAAAATCTGAATTAAGAATATATACTCCGTTCATAGGGTTTTCCATTGGCAGAGTATTCTTCAGATAAAAGTATAAATGTGTTTCTGTTTTTGCATCGTTTACGGTTTTTTCCGTCTTTTTTAATAGTTTTTTTGAAACAGCAAATTGCATTTTATTTCCATCTGTAGTAATACAATCGCAAATCGTCATATCGGGAATCGCAAAATCAAACGGAACCTCTCCTGTGTACCCCTTTAAATCATAAATGGCATTATTCCTTATTTTAAATTCTGTAATGCTTCCTGATACTTTCAACTCATCTTCCCACAGGTATTTAATATTGTCTTCTGATTCTTGTCCAGCATGAAGATCATTGGCAATACCCTGGTTGAATTCAGAATTAACTAGAATAAAATGCACGTATAGTTCCATGGAATTTAAATTAAAAATAAAGGTCTGAGCTGCTCAGACCTTTATTGAAATTTGACTTTGCGTCATAGTTAAAAGCTTTGTGATGTAATAATGATCTCCTTCGCGGCTTCAGCGGACTTGTCCGCCGAAGGTCGCTTCGGCGATCGAAGGCGGGCTGGAGTTTACAACTTTCGAACCTTAAGCCTCTTAATCTATTGAATAACAGCCTATTATTAAATTCTAAATTCCCCCCTCTATATTCAATAAAAACAAAAGTAGATATTTTAGATAGTTTCACCAAGGATTTAATAGCCATAAATGATTTTTTGGATCAAATTTCCGAATAATATCAGGCTAATCCACCAGTTTTAATAATTTCCTTTTCTTGTTAGTAAGACTTTTACTCATAGATTCTAAATCTAATTTTAGTTCGGATTTTTTTGCACATGAAATTAGTTTTTTGCAATCCATAACTAAATCTTATCGAATAATAGCAACATTTCCTTGTTGTGATAGTTCATTACCGGTAATGCAGGTTACCTTTAAATAATAAATAAATACTGCCGGATCTAATGCTTTTCCTTTATAAGTGCCATCCCATCCTTGGGCAGGATCCGTTGTTTCAAATACTTTTTCTCCCCAACGATCATAAATTGCCCAGTACATAGTTACTATTCCCTGTCCGCGTACATACAGTATATCATTTTGTCCATCTTCATTTGGTGAAAATCCATTTGGAACAAATAGTTCTCCTTCAAATCCACATTTTAACTCTACATTTATTATCACACAAGATTTGTTAATACAACCTGAAGAATCTTTTACAATTACACAATATTGTGTTGTTGCCTTTGGTGTTGCAGTGGGATTTGCACAATTACTGCAATTTAAACCTGTAGCAGGCGTCCATTGATACATAATGCCTCCGCTTGCATATAGTGGAGCACTTTTTCCATAGCCTATAGTTGTATCAGCACTGATTGTTATTGTTGGCAATGGATTGACAGTTACTGTATAGGTTGCCGTATCTTTACAATTTCCGGTTGATACAATAACGTTATAAGTATTAGTAGTTGAAGGGTTGTCATTTATTGTGGCGGTAGTAGCTCCGGTGTTCCATAAATAGTTAGTTCCTCCGCCTGCTATTAGTATTAGCTGATCTCCTGCACAAATATTATTGCCTGTTATTGTTGCTATTACAGGTGGAGTAACTGTCACCGTTGTAGCTGCTGTTCCTGTACAACCATTTATTGTTATACTCACGCTATAGGTTCTCATACTTGTTGGTGTTACTGTTATGTTATTAGTTGTTTCTCCGGTATTCCAGCTATATAGTCCCGAAGGGCCTGAACTAAGTATAGTACTCTGTCCACTGCAAATACTTGTTATTCCTGTTATAAGAGGTACAGGTGTTGGATTAACTGTTATTTGTATGCTTGCGGAACCGCTGCATCCATTAGTGTTGACAATTACTGTATAATTGCTGTTAACGTTTGGTGATACGGTAATAACTGCCGCAGTACTTCCTGTATTCCAACTATATGTTCCGCCTGAATTGGCTGTTAATGTTGTGTTTTCTCCTGAACAAATAGTTGTATCCCCGGTTATTACAGGATTCGGGTTTTGATCTACTACTACTACTTTGGATGCTGTACCAATGCATAAACCATTGCTTACTGTAACACTATAGGTGCTGGTATTGACCGGATTTACCGTAATAGAAGATGTTGTTGAACCATTATTCCAGCTATAAGTACTTCCACCACTGGTGCTTAAGGTTGTACTGGCACCGTTACAAATAGTAGTTGTACCTGTTATTGTCGCAACTAAATTGGCTGCCACTGTTACTGCTACACTTGCACTTCCGGTGCAACCGGCATTTGCAACTGTTACCGTATAAGTAGTATTAACTGTAGGACTCACTGTAATAGTTGCTGTACTTGCACCGGTATTCCAGCTATAAGCGCCTCCCGTTGTTGCTGTGAGTGTGGTACTGCTGCCTGCACAAATTGCAGTAGCGCCGGTGATAGCAGGAGCCGGATTATTATTTACTGTTACTGCTACTGATGCAGATCCTGTACAACCCAAGGCTGTGGCTGTTACAGTATAGCTTGTATTGGCTATTGGCGATACTGTTATGGCCGTAT
>JBQTHQ010000087.1:0-15072 GCA_052389695.1 Bacteroidota bacterium
CAGAGCCGTTCGCGGGACGATGATCTTTCGCAGGTAGGGTTCTTGGTTCCGCATCTAAATCTTGATAAGCGCTCTGTTCTGCCACTATTTTTTGCATGATATCAGCGCTTCCTCCCCCGGGGACCTCTTCATCCAATACAACCAAACGGTTTGTCTTCTTTATTGATTCTACAATGGAGTGATTCAGGTCAAATGGTAATAAGGTTTGCACATCAATTAATTCTACTGAAATTCCCGCTTCCGCTAATTGTTTGATGGCTTCCATTGCAATGCGGCAGCAGGAACCGTAGGTCACTATTGTTATATCAGTGCCTGTATGAATGGTTTCTGTTACACCCAGTTGAACTTTAAACTCACCAATGTTAGACGGAACACGTTCTTTCAAACGATAACCATTCAATGGTTCTATTACAATGGCAGGTTCGTCAGAACAAAGAAGCGTATTGTAAAAACCTGCAGCTTGTGTCATGTTCCGTGGAACACAAACATAAATGCCGCGCAAAGAATTGATGATCATTCCCATCGGAGATCCGCTATGCCAGATGCCTTCTAATCTATGACCGCGTGTACGAACAATAAGCGGTGCTTTTTGCCCGCCTTTTGTACGGTATTGAATGGTAGCCAGGTCATCGCTCATGATCTGTAAGGCATACAGCAAATAATCCAAGTACTGGATTTCAGCGATAGGGCGCAAGCCTCTCATGGCAAGGCCTATGGCTTGCCCTAAAATAGTGGCTTCACGAATGCCTGTATCAAATACACGGATCTCTCCATATTTTGCCTGTAAATCTTCCAGTCCCTGGTTTACGCCACCGATCTTTCCTGAATCTTCTCCAAAGATCACTACTTCGGGATATTTAGCCAGTATCTCATTAAAATTATCGCGTAATAATTTACGGGCATCCGTCATCACTTCTTCGCCTTCATATTCCACTTTTACAGGTTTAACAGCTAATGCGTTTTTGTCGGAATGGCTATGTAAATACGAACTGAAGCGATCGTAATTTGCAAGTTTAGATTCATTCAACCAATCCGCTAATTTTGTTTTTGCAGCAATTGTTTCATTGCGGGTTAAACGCAAGGCAGCTTTTGCAGCAACCACCACATCTTTGCGATAAGGGTTTTGTATCGAAGTTAATTCGTTTTTAATTTTTGTAAGGTACTCGGTATTAACAGATTGTGATGCAATGACATCGATCATCGCATTTACCTCTTTTACTTCATTTCTGATCGGGTTTATATAAGCATTCCAGGCAGCAGCTTTTGTATCACGTACTGTCTGTTTTGCCTTTTCTTCCAGTTCATCCAACTCTTTTTCAGTAGCTAATTTGCTTTCCACTATCCATTCACGCATCTTTTTAATTCCATCCTGATCGGATTCCCACTGCAAGCGATCTTTTGATTTATAACGCTCATGTGAACCGGATGTACTATGTCCCTGGGGTTGTGTTACTTCTTCAACGTGGACTAAAACCGGTACATGTTCTTCCCTGCATACTTTTGCTGCTTTCTCATAAGTTTCACATAAATGCGGGTAATTCCAGCCTTTGGTTTTAAAGATCTCATAGCCGGAAGCTCCGGGTTTTTCACGCTGAAACCCTTTTAATATTTCTGAAATACTTTCTTTGGTTGTATGATATTTTTTAGGAAAAGAAATTCCATGCCCGTCATCCCATACAGATACAAGCATGGGAATTTGCATTACACCGGCAGCATTGATGGTTTCCCAAAATAAACCTTCGGATGTACTGGCATCTCCAATGGTTCCAAAAGCAATTTCATTTCCTTTATTGGAAAATTTATGAAATTGTTCCGTTTGTAATTCGGGGTTCAATTTATAATGTTTTGAAGCAAGTGCCAAACCTAATAGACGCGGCATTTGTCCGCCAGTAGGAGAAATGTCGGGAGACGAATTTTTAATTTTTGTCAGATCTTTCCAACTTCCGTCAGAGTTCAGGCTGCGGGTACCAAAGTGTCCTCCCATTTGACGGCCGGCACTCATCGGGTCCGCATCAATATCATTATGCCCGTATAAACCTGCAAACCATTCTTGTATAGTAAGATTATCGGTGGCAAACATAAATGTTTGATCACGATAATAACCTGAACGAAAATCGCCTTCTCTGAAAACCTTTGCCATAGCTAATTGGGGGATCTCTTTGCCATCACCAAAAATTCCGAACTTAGCCTTTCCGGTAAGAACTTCCCGTCTGCCCAATAAACTTGCCTCACGGCTTTCATTGGCAATACGGTAATCATTCAATACTATTTTAACGAATTCTTCTTTTGAAAAATTATGTTTTTTTTCTGCTTGTATTGTTTGTCCTGCCATACTACAAAGGATAAAATCTATTTATACAAATGTAACCATTTACATAGGTAAAATGAAGTGTGTTTGTTTTTTGTGGAAAACTCTTTTTGAAGGGGTATACTAAAGGGTGTCAGAACTTTTTATTATACAGTTCAGCTGCTTTTTTATTGCATGTTTTTCGAACTGCACTGTTCCTAAAATAAGGAAAAATAAAGGCTGGTTGAACAAAAATAAATACAGCCGGAACAAATATCATTGTGGTGTTTCCGACCATGCATATAAAAAAAATATATTGTCGTTTTTTTGCCCGTCCTGCTTTTTCAACAAGATTTATAATTTCTTTATCATTAGTTTGTTTAAGCAGACTGTAAAATTCTTTTTCACTAATAGCTGCTTCATTATGTTTAAATCCTCTCTTTGAAATACTTAATTGTCCTGATCTGGTACCTATGTTTTTTTGAGATCCCTCATAATAATCATCCCCAGCAGTTTTTTCAGATTTTGTTACGCTGTCTTTTTTTTGAGTAATCACAGGCGCTTGTTTTGATGATGCTACAGGATGGGCTTTTCCCGGCTGATAATAATCATCTGTAACAGCCGGTTCAGTTGTTTTAGATACGCTGTCTGACCTTTTTACTACTACAGGTGTTTGTATGGGTGTTGATGCAGATTGAAATTTCTCCGTACTTCCATTCGAATATTTTATTATTTGCAGATCGGATTTGTTTTCAACATAAGTAGGCCCGTCCAGGAAATTGAATTTTTTATACTTTACTTCTTTGGCAGTTATTTCAAGGATCTTCGCAATCACTCTTTCATTGTTGGACTTTATAATTGTATCCTGTGCAAAGCAATTTTTTAATGAAAATAAAATTGAGAAAATAAATAGATATTTTTTATAACTAATATATTTCATTATAAATTTTTATAGCTTGTTTATTATACTTTGTTCTGTTATGTTTAAATATTCCCGAGGCAATGGGGCAGGCAATAGCAGCAATCAGACATATTCCGCTGGCAGCCAGATCAGAATTATAGCGTATTGATCCAAAATAGCCGCTAATACTTTTTGCAAAAAAAGAAAATGCCCCGATCCCTAATGGAATGGCTGCAAAACCAATAAACTGTAATCTATATGCATCTTTTGAATTGCCTACTAATGAAATAATACGTTTGTCTTTACTTTGTAAAAGCACTCTATGTAATTCTCTTTCGTTAATATTAAGTTTGTTGTATTGATAACGGCTGCCCAAGTATTCAATTTTATTGGTAGGTTTTGCCGGTCCACCATAATAATCGGTCTTGTTTTCGGAAGCTTGGTAGTTTTCCTTTACAATAACTTTTGGCTGTTCTTTTTGAAATTCTTCTTTTAATCCATTAGCATACCTGATCAATTGAATATTAGATTTTTCTTCAATATAGGTAGGGCCATCCTGGAAATTAAATCTTTTATATTTTACTTCATTGCTATTTATTTCAGTAACCTTGGCAATTATTTGTTCGCTACTATATTTTATAATAGTATCCTGGCCTTTAATTGATTGGCAGATTATAGTCGTAATTAAAAACAAAAACAGCTTTTTCATAACGGTTCTACCTTTTTACAAATGTACTAAAAAAGAAACATCGAATGTCCCGGGGGATATCCGATGTTTTAATTAAACGGGGAGGAAAACAAGAAATGCTACGAACTTATTTTCCAAAATTTCGAACGTTTATTTCCCCCGTTAATTAATAGTTACAACATGCCTGTAAATTTCTTTTTTATGATGATGTGATATTGCAGGTGGAGGAGGAGGGTGAACCGGTATTCCTTCCGGTTGATAAATTGTTTTCAGGTTTTCGCAATCAATACATTGAAGGCCTTGTTTGGTCATTATCCACCTGCGGTTTATCATATCGCTATCAAGTGCATCATTCACATTATCAATATCAAAAATGATATGCTCCATTCCTCTGTTTAAATAGATCACATTGTTTTGCGGAACTTTTAAAATGATCCGTACTTCCTGGCCACGCCATTTATCGGTTTGATCTAGACCAAAGCTTGGTTCAAATTCGATCAAAGAATCAGTTTGACTCAGACTATACTGAATGTTTTTGGCTCTGAATTGCGCTTCTTTTTTATTTTGTCCACGTGCACTTTTTATCAATATTAGTCGCAGGCTGTCTGTCTCACTTTCAACAATGTCAAATGTTACGGGATAATGAATGCTTAGATTATCTTCATCATAATTCTCCAGGTAGCTCCATTTTAAGTTCCCAATTCTGAAATTTGATCGCCTGTGATAATCCTTATCAATGTATTTCTCTACATTTTTTACAGAAAGAAATAAAGTGTCCTTTTGTTTTAATTCAATGTTGTGTTTGACCGTAGTTTCTTCCGAGAAGTCTTTTATTGTGAGTGTTGCAATATAAATAAGAAAACCTAATCCCACCCACCATAATATATTCAGAGTGTATTTAACCATTTTGTTTTTATGTTTGATCCCAAACAATAATTTAATTCCGTAATAGATAATTGATAAAAGCGGGATTCCGATAACAAGTAATAATCCAATTATTAAAAATTCGATTGACATATCCGGCGGGAAAAATTTTCCGGTAAGATCATAAAGTGAAAAAGAAACATCGTTTCCGATATTATGGATATGCACCATATTCATTGAACCGAATAATAAACCCAGTAAAATGATCATTAGAAATACCGCTATGATCACAAGGATCGTGGCAATAACTTTCCCAACAACTTTGAAAAAATTATAAAATACGTTCCCTGTAAAATCAACAGCTTTTTGGGTTGAGGTTCTAAAACGTTCACGATTTTCTTTTGAACCTACTTCATCACCCAAGTCCTTCATCCTTTTTTTTAGATCGTCAAACTCTTCATTTACAGCTTTTCCAATATTATTTACATCTACTTTTTCACCTTGCATTTCTAATTTTTCAGCAGTGGTTTTTGCTAGAGGAATAATTATCCATAAGATGATGTACAATAATAAACCGCTGCCAAAAAATAGAACCCCCACGACAAATGCTCCACGTAACCAGATCGGATCAAAATCAAAATACTTAGAAATTCCGGAACAAACCCCTCCCAAGGTCTTGTCATCCGGATCACGGAACACCCTTCTTCTTTTTGTAGATGTAAATTTTTCCCCGGTTGTATTTTTTGAATTCCCAGCGTTAGCAGTATCACCTGCAAAATCCTCCGGTTTGCCCATCACTTCAATAACACTGTCTACATCTGCCATTAATACAGCCTGTTTTGAGGTACTGACCTTTTCCTGCAGCATTTCAGCAATGCGCGCTTCTATATCATTCATGATCTCATCACGGCCTTCTGAACTGGCAAAGTATCCTTTAATGGTGGCGAGGTATTTATTTAATTTTTCATATGCACCTTCTTCGATATGAAAGATGATTCCGCTTAAATTCATTGTTATGGTACGATTCATTGTGTTGTATTTTAGTTGTTTACTTTTAACATTAGATTTAAACTTTATTCTAACTAACTGCATTCACTGCATCTACTAATTCATTCCAGGTGGTTTTTAATTCTTTTAAATATTGTTTACCAACAGGAGTGAGTTTATAGTATTTGCGCGGAGGACCCGAAGTGGATTCTTCCCAACGATAAGTTAAGAGCCCGTCATTTTTTAATCGCATCAGCAATGGATAAAGCGTGCCTTCCACTACAATAAGTTTTGCTTTTTTCATTTTTACAATTATTTCAGAAGGATAGTTTTCCTCATTCGAAAGAATTGATAAGATACAAAACTCAAGTACGCCTTTTTTCATTTGCGCTTTTGTATTATCTATGTTCATTGTCATGTGTTATTTTTATCTCAGTAATTGACATTACAAAGATATATACAAAAAATGGTACCTTGTATAACATAGTACCAAATATTTTGTAAGTTATTGATTTTCAGGTATAAATTTTTTAAAAAAAATTCTGTGTACTTTTGCAAAAAGGCATTTGTATGGATTTAGCACAAAATTTCCAGGAATTATTTTCCATCGCTTCTTTGATCAGCTTACTTACATTATCCGTACTGGAGATTGTTCTTGGTATTGACAATATCATTTTTATTTCCATTATAGCAGGAAGGCTTCCGCGTGAGCAACAAAAAAAGGCGAGAGCGATAGGTTTAATGCTGGCCCTGATCATGCGTGTAGCATTATTATTCAGCATCTCCTGGATTGTGAGAATGAAGGATCCTGTTTTTTTTATTGGCGACTTTGGAGTTACGGGCCGTGATATTATTTTATTTGCCGGTGGCGTATTTTTACTGTATAAAACCACAATTGAATTACACAACAAGGTTCAGGGTTATGATGATGAAGGAATAAACATAAAAAAGAATACCTTCAATGCTATTGTTTTGCAAATAGTTTTGATCGATATTGTATTCTCATTCGACTCGATATTAACAGCAGTAGGGCTTGTAACGAATGTATTGATAATGGTCCTGGCTGTTGTCATTGCTATGATCATTATGATCGCGTTCTCAGAAAAAGTAAGTGATTTTATTAATAATAATCCCACCATTAAAGTATTGGCCTTATCTTTTTTATTGATGATCGGTATCGTGTTAATTTTGGAGGCTGCTCACCAGCATGTAGATAAAAAGATCATTTATATCTCAATAGGATTTTCATTATTGGTCGAAACACTCAACATCACTATGCGTAAAAAACAGGCGAAGAGGCGGGGGGACAGTAATCAGGATCCTCGTGATGTAATTTGATCATTATTTTTATAATTTATTTTTTTCCCTTTTTGCTTTCGCGATACTGGCATTCAGATCAAAACCTAACAAAAGAATCAGGGAATTAATATAGATCCACAACATGATCACGATAAGCGTTCCAATAGAACCATAGAGCTTATTGTAGTTCCCGAAATTATTCACATAATAGGCAAATAATAAAGAAGTAGCAATGGTTAAGATCGTTGCGAAAATAGAACCTGCGGAAAATAATTTCCATCCTTTATGTCGTTTTGGGCCCATATAATAGTTAAAAGAGATAAAGCAAAAGCAAAAGGCCAGCAATATTGCCCATTGTCCGAATGTTATCAGATAATAGGTCAGTCTGTTCTCTTTTAAGATAGTGTGCAATACAACTTCTCCTGTAATAATAAGCGTTACAGCAACAAGCATTAATAATGTTGTAACAATCACAATCACTAGAGATACCAATCGTTGCATAAGCGGAGAGCGTGTTTCTATTTCATGAAAAGTTTCATTGAATGCATCAATCATTGCATTAAATCCATTGGTTGAAAAATACAATGCCGAGATAAAACCTATGGAAAGTAAATTTCCCCGGTTGTGGTAAATGATATCAGCAATTGTTTCTTCGGTTGCTTCAAAAGCCGATCTTGGTAATAAGGATTGTAATAAATTAAATAATTGATCCTGGAAATTCTCAATAGGGATATAAGGGATCAACGTGAATAAAAAGATAATAGAAGGAAAGAGAGCTAAAAAAAAATTAAATGCCAATGATGAGGCCCTCATATTGAGTGCGCCATTTTGTATTCCCTGAAAAAAAAATTTGGAGACCACATAAAACGATAATCCTTCAAATCCGGGTATGATCAATTTTCGGCTGGCTTTTACCGTACGGTGTGCCGCTTTAAATTTTACTAAACGCCTGATGTTTTTTAATTCCATGCGTTTTATATGGCTTTTAAACTTAGGTCAATGCTTTTAATGCTGTGTGTAAGGGCACCAACGGAAATAAAATCAACGCCACTTTTAGCATAATTGCGAATGCTTTTTTCCGTAATGCCTCCTGAGGCTTCTGTTTCATACCTGTCCGCAATTAGTTTAACTGCCTTTGTTAGATCAGCCGGTGTGAAATTATCCAGCATGATACGATGAATCTTTCCAACAGCAAGCACTTGTTTTACTTCACTCAGGTTACGTGTTTCCACTTCGATCCTTAATTTTTTTTTCTTTGATCTTAAATACGAATTGGCTGCTTCAATAGCCTGCCTTATTCCTCCCGCATAATCAATGTGGTTGTCTTTTATCAATATCATATCATATAATCCGATACGGTGATTGGCACCGCCACCCAGCACCACTGCCCATTTTTCCAATCCACGCAAATTGGGAGTTGTTTTACGTGTATCGATCACTTTTGTTTTTGTGCCTTTGCATAGTTTAACCAGTTGATAAGTATAAGTAGCGATCCCACTCATTCGCTGCATGCAATTCAAAACCAGGCGTTCAGCTAATAAAATGGATCGGGTTTTTCCTTCAACGGTTAGTATAACATCCCTCTTTTTTATTTTTTTTCCATCCTTAATAAACACGTTTACTTTTAGTGATTTATCTACATGCTTAAATATTTCAAGGGCTAAATCAAGCCCGGCAAGCACTCCGCTTTCTTTAGCAAGCAATTGTGCTTTACCTTTTGCATTATCGGGTATGCAGGCTAAAGAGGTATGGTCACCATCGCCCTGGTCTTCCAGTAGGGCGTTTTCTATAAATTTTTTTGTGTTGAAGTGATAGATACGGTCGGGTAAGAGTAATTTACTCATTTTCAGTTTCAATTCTAAATTGCTGAATGAGCGTTTGTGCGCCCGTAGTTTTAATTAAAAAGTAAGTTCTGAATTTCCCATTTGCAGTTTCCAATGTTCCGATCACATACTGTGAGCCATTTTTTGCTTCACTTTTATGTACAACAATAAATGATTTTACAGCATGTTTGCTAAAAAAATCTTTTAATATCATTTCCGCTTGTTGCTTACTGTAAACGTCTTCCTGTTTGATTATCTTCAGGTCAATATTCTCAATAAAATATTTTGAAATGTTCTTAGGATTTCCTGAACGGATTGCCGCTGCAATATCATCTATCACATCCGCTGAACAGATGGTACTTGTAAATGATAATAATAAAATGATGATAAATGACTTCGCTTTCATTGTAATTTATTTACCTGGGCTTATGCAATAATTGAGCCATTTTAAAGGGGCTCAAATCAAAGGTAAACTTATTAAAAATATCATTCAGATACAATAAGCGAAAGCATTAATAAAATGCCCCATCTAATACAGATAGAGCATTTTAATCTATTAATAGTTAATTATTTCTGCACTGTGTTGACAGTTAAGCTAGCAATTTAATGAGGATAAAAAGGGAGAAACGTATTCTCCCTTTTGTTTTACTTTTTAAGCAACTCCGCCATCTCTACGAGCCTGATAAATTCAGCCCTGTAGCCTTCATCATCCTTGCCTTTTGATTCGCGTGCCAATGCCATCACATTTTTATAATTCGATCCGCCCTTAAACTTAGAATCCCTCAATATCATTCCGAATTCAGCAACTGAGATTGAAAACTTACAATTTTCCGAAGCCAGGGAAATAGGCGTTTTTTTATCGCTCACCGTATGTGTTATTAATTGGGAAGCTGATTCGTTGGGATCTTTATATCTGAATTTTACGGTCATCATCTCATTGCCAAATGATTTATCAATAAGTGTTGTTGGCTGATATTTCAAAGGATCAATGGAAGGGATCTCTTCTTTTGATCCCGCTGGAATGATCTCATAAATGGCAGTTACGGTATGTCCGGAACCCAATTCCCCCGCATCTTTTTTATCATCGTTAAAATCTTCAGAATTGAGCAACCTGTTTTCATAACCCACCAAACGGTAGGCTTTTACTTTTGCCGGGTTAAATTCTATCTGGATCTTTACATCTTTAGCGATGGTAAGCAATGTACCGCCCATTTCTTTTACCAGCACTTTTTTTGCTTCCAATATATCATCCACATAGGCATAGTTCCCATTTCCTTTGTCAGCAAGCTGTTCCATTTTGGAATCTTTGTAATTGCCTGTTCCGAAACCTAATACAGTAAGGAATACCCCTTGTTCACGTTTTTCTTCAATTAAACGAACCAGTTCACCATTACTGCTTACACCAACATTAAAATCCCCATCCGTGGCAAGTATCACACGATTATTTCCATTTTTTAAGAAATGTTCTTTCGCGGTTTTGTACGCCAATACAATTCCTTCGCCTCCTGCAGTGGAACCACCGGCCTGTAACTTATCCAAAGCATCAATTATTTTTTCTTTGTGAGTACCTGGCGTACAAGGCAATACTGTTCCGGCGGCACCGGCATAAACAACAATTGCTACCTGGTCTTGCGGACGTAATTGATCGATCAATAAGCGTAACCCGGATTTTAATAAAGGAAGTTTATCAGGAGAATCCATTGAACCGGAAACATCCACTAAAAAGACTAAATTGTTGGCAGGCATATTTTCTAATTCTATTTCTTTCCCTTGCAGGCCGATATGAATTAACTGATGTGAGGTATTCCAAGGGCAATCGGTATATTCTGTATTGATGGAAAAAGGAGCACTGCCTTTTGGTTGAGGGTAATTATAGCTGAAATAATTGATCATTTCTTCTATTCTTACCGCATCGGCAGGAGGTAAACTTCCGCGCGTAACAAACCTGCGCACATTACTGTAAGAAGCCCTGTCAACATCAATACTGAAAGTGGAAAGCGGATTTTTAGTTGCTTCCTTAAAATCATTATCATTGATCTTGTCATATTCTTCGGTGTTAAAATTCATGCTTTCGTATGAAATTCCTGTTCCACAACGGGTAACCATATTATACGAAACGCATTTTGCAACTTCCATGCGATCCATAGGAGCATTAAGCTCATCAACTTTATTTTTTTTAACGTCTGATGAATCTGCTTTTGCATTAGAGGCAAATAATTTAAGATCCACCTGGGGGTGCGATTTCTCTGAAACGGAAATATTCGCTATCGTTTCTTTTTTATATCCATTATAACTGATTGATAATTTGTAAATACCGGTCTTAATATTTTTAAAACAGTATTCGCCATTTGCATCTGAGGTTGTAGTACCAACAGGCACAGCGTTTTTGTCATACAGTACAATACTGGCGAATGGTATTGTTTTATTAGTAGTCTTGTCAGCTACTTTTCCATAAATGGAGCAATCGTTGCCGGTAGGCATGGAGGCAATAATTGTTAAGCTTAATAAGCTTGCAATTGCCAGCGATAAAAATGTTGTTTTTAACATGGTTTCCAGGTTTTAAATTGTTTTTGAAAATATTTTTTACAGTAAGATGCCTGGGCCGGACATTTTCCATAAAGCTTCATGAAATATTTTCAAAAGGAGGGGATGATTGTGTTAAAACAGGGAAATCTGCAACATATTGTACTGAAGGTGTTGTTTGCGGACAGAATTTTTTCCATTCATAACTTATTGTACTATAATTATTATCTTTAGAAAATAAAATACTCAACCCATGAAAACTAAAATTCTATTTTTCACCCTTATTTCTATTTTGATAAATAATCAATCATTTGCCCAGATAATAACCTTTGGAGTTGTTAAAAGTTGCATGTCCTATGAAAGATCAAACTTTACAGAAGAACTAGCTAAAAAACGTTTTTATGTTGTTGAAGAAGCAGTGAAAAAAACAAATAATAAATTGATGGAAGGTGCAATATTTTATTGTAATGAAAAGGAAAGAGAGTTAGGCAATGCTGAAATTGATGTATTATCTGTAATTAACGGAGCAAAAAAAATAACTGAAATTTCTTTTTTAAAAGGCAGCAAACATGACTACGGAAAAAATTACGGTGATATTTATGGGCAAATGAATTCAATGTTTAACAAGTTGCCAGCCTTTCAAAGTAAGAAGTATAAAACCGAGATAACGGTGTTCACTAAAGACAAGAATTATTATTATACCTATAAACTCAAGGATGTACCCATCATCGTTATTTCCAATTATAAAATTGATGAAGAATATTTTTAGAAAGTAGCTATTTCCATAGAAGTTGTAAACCCAATATCTGCAGATTTGATTAAAACTCTGCCTAATACCTATTTTCGGATATTTTTTGCTGGTATGGAAAATAAACCTATTTTTGCACTCCAATTCTAACAATTATGGATCGGTAGTTCAGCTGGTTAGAATGCTGCCCTGTCACGGCAGAGGTCGCGGGTTCGAGTCCCGTCCGGTCCGCTTAAAGTCCCGCAATTGCGGGACTTTTTTGTTTATGATAAGAAACATAATTAACACAGCCTATCATTCGGCTGAAACTTCAGTACAAAAGACTTCCAAGCCTGATTATAAGGTCATGTGGGTATGTATTACCGTTGCTTGTTGCCTCAGTATGATCAAATATCTCGGTAATTGGCAATTTGCAGTAACCTTCATACAAGATCTCGGTTTTGACAGTTTTGCAGCCTATTTTGAAAATCTGATGACCATTCGCGAAGAAACACAGCTTTATCGTCTGATCTATTGGGTTTCTATTGTTATCCTGTTTTACTGCATTCCACCTTTTATTTTGCTCAAATGGGTTTTTAAAGAGAAATTCAGTGAATATGGTTTAAGTTTCAAAGGTGCTTTTATCGACTATAAAGTGTATTTGCTGATGCTTTGTGTGATGGCACCCTTAGTGCTGTTCTTTTCAGGTACAGAGAGCTTTCAGTCGCGTTACCCTTTTTATGATATGAAAGAAGGAGAATCAGTGTATCCTAACTTGGTGATCTGGGAGCTATTTTATTTTGTACAATTTTTTGCATTGGAATTTTTCTTTCGTGGATTTATGCTGCATGGTACAAAACAGCGTTTCGGTTTTTATTCCGTTTTTGTGATGACCATTCCTTATTGTATGATCCATTTCGGAAAGCCTTTCCCTGAAACTATTTCAGCTATTATTGCGGGAATAGTATTGGGTATATTAAGCCTAAAAAGCAGGAGCATTTGGCTGGGAGTGGCCATTCATTATACTGTTGCTATTACAATGGATCTGTGTGCTCTTTATATGAAGTTTAAAGTCTAATGTTCAAGATTTAAAGTTATCAATTTAACTTTAAACTTTAAATTTATTATTCCATCTCCGCAATGGCAATCAATATTCTCTCCAGTTTCTTCTTCATTTCGGTAGGACTGCATTCATAATTATTCGCTAAGATTGAAAAACAAAGCTGTTCTCCTTTTTTATTTTTTACATATCCTGCATAACCTCTGGCACGCGTAATGTAGCCGCTTTTGGCGCGTAAATTATTTTCAGCACAAGTGCCTTCGCATAAATTACCGAGTGAACCCGATTTTCCTGCAATAGGGAAGGAATCATAAAACGCTTTGAAATTTTTATCCTTTACCATCAAACGAAAGATCTGTGTTTCAGTTTTAGTAGTGATCGCATTGGCTCGTGATAATACGCAGGCATCATTCATAAAAAAACCGCTTATATCCACTCCTTTATTTTTCCAAAAAGCAGTAATAATATCAGTGCCTTCCGATTCCTTTCCAATACCGGTTTTTTTATAGGCAATGTATTTTAATAGATGCTCGGCGTACAGATTATTGCTTTTTAAATTAGTCCAGTACACAATTTTATCAAGGGTAGGCGAGTAGTGTTTGTGAAGTATTTTCCGGTTTGTTGCCTGGTATTTATTGTTTTCTTTTAGCAGCCGCGTTGTACTGGCTTTTTCGGATACAGTAATACTAAGATTTTTTAATGCCTGTTCAAGTGACTGAGCGCAAAACAATGGAGGGTCGGGAATGGAACCTTCCACTTCATAGTTATTTTTATTGGCCGGGATAGTACCTTGTGCCATACGGTAATTGGAGTAGGGGGAACCAAAAATAAACGCATTGTCATCATTACCTCCTGCGGTAACGGCATTGACCATTTGCAGTCCTTCTATTTCAGGTTGGATCTTATTGATGCTGGTTTGGCTTTTAACTTCTCCTGATTTTAAGTACAATGTGTATTTATTATCGTGATAACTTAATCCGGAAGCCCCGGCACCAAAGTAATTGCCCATATCCGCCCATATCCATTGGGATGGAACCATGTTATCATCAAATATACTTGCATCGCCAATTATTGCACCTTCAATTTTTTTAATGCCTTTATCTTTTAATATCAATGCCCATTTTTCAACAGTGCTTAAACTGTCTTTTTTAGATTTAAAATATTCGGAATCCAAGGTAGGGTCGCCTCCTCCCATGATGTATAAATTACCTTTTAATATACCTGTTATAGTATCTAGCACCCCATCATATTGTAACTGGGTTTCAAATGTGAAATCGCTTCCTAATATAGATAAGGCAGCACCTGTAGTAACAATCTTTAATGTACTGGCAGGTACCATGCTTAAATTACTATTGTATTCAGTTATAATACTATCCTTTTTTGCATTCATCACACAAACACTCCAGATAGCATGTTTTAAGGCAATATCATTTTTCAGCTTTTCAATTTCAGTATTCAGTTTATTTTGTGAATACATGAAAAACTGTTGAGTTACAAAAACAAATACAACAAAGAATCTCCGGACCATTGAGTTATTTATAAATCTTATCAATTGCAGCAGCTAGCTTCTTGTCCTTTTCAGTTACAATATTACCTGCATCATGTGTGCATAATGTAATGTCTACTTTATTGTATACATTGCTCCAATTGGGATGATGGTTCATCTTTTCAGCTATTAGTGCCACTTTCGACATAAATCCAAATGCTTCAATGAAATTTGCAAACTGGAAACTTCGTGTGAGCTGGTTGTTTTCTTCGTTCCACATAATCTGATTTTTTATTATATATAATTCAAGTTGCTAGTTAAAGTTCTTTGAAATTAAGGGTTAGCCAAAGGTTAAGTAATTTTGTTTTTGCACAACTAAAAAAACAAAACCAATGCTAACCCAAGATAAAATTATATCAATTTTTTG